>JAQSWP010000238.1 GCA_029266575.1 Alphaproteobacteria bacterium
GATGACCGGGCTGCAGGCGTTCAGCGCGGAGTAGGCAACGCGAATAAAACGGGTTGCGGATGCTGCGCTGGAAGAAAAAGCATCTCGGCGTCGACGAGCCGCTGATAACGGCGGTCGTCAACAACTACAACTACGCGCGCTATCTGCACAACGCCATCGGCAGCGTCTTTCGCCAGACCTACAAGAACATCGAGCTGATCGTGGTCGATGACGGCTCGACCGACCATTCCCGCGAAATCATCGCTTCGTACGGCGACAAGCTACGTCCGATCCTGACCGAGAATGGCGGCCAGGGCCATGCCGTCAACCTGGCGGTAGCAGCGGCCAATGGCGAATACGTCGCCTTCCTCGACTCGGACGATTTCTGGGTGCCGGCCAAGATCCAAAAGATGGTCGAGCTGGCGCGCCAACGTCCCGATGCCGGCCTGCTCTACCATCGCTACCTGAACACCAACGTCTACGGCGATGCGATGGGCGGTCCGGAGCCGCCGATCCTGCTGCCGGCCAGCTTCCAACGCGGCTATCTGCACAGCGGCGGCTCCTATTGGCATTCGGTGATGTCGACTTTGATGCTGAAACGGGATCTGCTGCAGAAGATCGTGCCGATCCCGACCTATGCCAATCGCGAAGGCGCCGATTCGGTCCTGGAGCATTGCGGCATCATGCTGTCGCGTATTGCCGCCCACCCCGATGCCATGGCCTACCGGCGCATTCATGGCGGCAATCTCTATGCCGCCGGGCGCGAAACCTACGACCGTACGCCCGAGCTGCGCCTGGCGGACGTCAAGCGCGTCGAATGGCGTTCGTTCTGCGTGCGGCAGATTCTGCGCCGGCATGGCATCGATTTCAAAATCAACCTTAACGCCAACGAATGGCGCATGATCAACCTGCACCAGTTGGGGCTGGCAACGCAGGGTCAGGTGATGCTGGCAGCCATGCGCAACAGCAATTATTCGTACAAGGAACGGGCGCGGCGCCTGCGCGACTATTTGCGTTACGACATGCGCCGCAAGCGCGCCTAGAACGAATTCGCACCCTTTGCCCTAACCGGCCGCCAGCTCCCCAGCCCGCATTATCAGCCGCTCGATCGCCGCCGCCGGTGGCTGCAACGCGAGCTGCCGCGAAAGATGTTGCGCGTTCTGCACCTGGTCGAGATTGCGAAACATGCGCGATAGCGCATCGGCCACCGGCACTGGATCGGTGCCGGCCTCCAATCTGTAACCGGCGTTAAAGCGCTGCAGCATGTCGGCAACGGCGTTCTGCTCGATGTTGAACGGCAGCAGGCACTGCGGCACGCCCAGCCCGATGCCGATCGCCGCCATGCGCGGGCTGGCGTGATGCAGCAGGAAGCTGGCCTGCGACGCCATCTCCAACGCGGCCGCCACGTCCGCATGCAGGACGATGCCTGGCACCTGGGCGAGGAAATTGTGCATCGGCGCGGTCATGCCGCGAATATGGATATGGACCGGGGTCTTGCCGAAATCGGTCAAGGCCAGCACCAACGTTTCGATCGCCGGATGATGGACGTCCAGCGTCGCGACCAGGGCCGGCTTGCCGGCCGGAACGCACGGCGGCGGCAGCGGCAGCAGCGGCCCGGCAACGGGCTGCGGTCGCAACGCCGCGTAGGGATCGATCTGCGGCAGTCCGTAAACGATGGTGGCGTCGCCGCGCAGAATATCGGTCGGCGTGGTGACCGGCGCGGCGGCAACTGAGCGCGCGGCGGCGTTGGCGTTCGAGAGCAACCGGTCGTTGCTCTGGGCCGGGGCAATGTTGGCGTGCAGCCTCGGCCACTCCGCCAATTCCACTGGCGGCAGCGATTCCCCCGATCCGCAGACCAGCAGCCGGTTGCGGCCCCGAGCGGCCAGCGCCAATACCGGCGCTCCGATCGAAATAACGACAGCTGGCGCCAGCACGTCGAGCAGGGTGCGCCACGCGCCGGCCATGCCCGACAGCACCGCGGGCGAATTGAAGCCTTGGGTGAAAAGCTTGTCGGCGAAGCCGCCCTCCTTCGGCGGCTTCATCATGAGGTCCGGCCGCAGCGGCGGCACCGGGGCCGCAAGAACGGCGCCGCTCCAGCCCTGTCCTAAAACCGTCGCCGCTGTCACCGGGTCGCCCGTAGCGACAAAAACCTCGTGACCGTGCGCGCGCAGGCCGCGGGCAAGATCGGCAATATCGAGCTGCAGGTCCGGGCTTGCACCGAGTTCCCAGCCAATCAGGAGACGCGCCATGGCTTGCTATCGCTTGTCGTGAAGTCAGTGGCGATTTTAAAGCAAAAGGCCGGCGAAGATCGCCGGCCTCTGCAAGTCTGCCGTGCGCGCCGTTACGTCGGATTGGGACCGGCGCCGGAGCCGCCGATACCGCCCGAACGCTTCTGCTTCTTCCAGGTCGGCATGTCGGTGGGCGAGACGCTGTCGGGATCGTCCTCGCGATGGCGCCGGACCAGGGTCTTGTTGTTGCCAAAGTAGTAGCGGATGCCGGCCAGCGCATAGACGTGATCGTTGCCGCCACCGCCGGCATCGGCGAACACCGAAAGTCCGGGCAGGGCGGCGAAGCCCGGCTGGAACTCGAATCCGACCTTGCCGAAGCCCTTGCCGGTGTCGACACCGCCGCCGGCCTTCAGCATGAAATTGTCGGTGACGTAGAACTTCAGATTGACGCCGGCGACGACGCCGTCGTCCACGTCAACGCGCCGCGATTCGTTGCCCCACTGGTAGGCAACGTTGCCACCCAGAGTGAACCTGCCGAAATACGCTTCGCCTTCCACGCCCAGGCGCGTCGCGCTCGCGTCCTTGAATTCGCCGTACTGGCCGTAGAGGCCGAACAGGCCTTGCGCCGGATCGCGCCAGAACAAATGGGCGCCGCCACCCCAATAGAGATCGCCGCCGCCCACGCCGGCGCCGCCATCGACCTGAACGCCGAACGAGTGGCCCAGCGGCAAGGCGACGGCGCCGGTGACGAAACCGGCAAAGTCCTTGGTATTGTCGGCTTCCGTCTTGAAGTAGCCGCCGCGCGCGTCGATCTTGCCGTTGAGGCCCGACACGGCTGGGCCGGGCGCCTGGGCAACCGCCACCGTCGCCATGCCGCTCACGCCCAGGGCCGCTGCAGCGCCGGCCAGCACGTTGCGAACGCTCTTCGACGTGCCGGTGACCGGACGCAGTTTGCGCGAGAGGCGATCCACCGCCACCAGCGGCCGCAGCGGCAGCTCGTTGACGATCAGTACCCGAAGCGGCGGACGGTTGAAATGGCTGCCCGTGCGTTCGGTGGCGCGATCAACCGCTGCCAACAGAATTTCGGCGGCGCGATCGGCATCGATGCCGGCATTGGTCACCGCATACAGTATGCGCGACACCGGGTCGAGGAACACGCCCTTCAGTTCTCTCTTCAATTCGGAGCGCGCATCAGACACGGCGTCGACCACCACCTGGGCGCGGCCGACGATCGCCGTCGGGTCGAACAGATTGGCCTGATGCCGGAACGGGACCAGCAATTCCTGCAGGGAGCGGCTTTCGGCGATCTTGCGCGCGTCGTGCTGGCGGATGACGACCTCGGCCTTCAGCCCCGATTCGGCCAAAGCTCTCGAGGCGCCCTCGACCAGCGCCTTGATCGGCGCCTCGCCTGTGACGTGAAGCACAACCCGGCGGCCATCGCGATCGACGCCGGCATGGAAGATCGGCGTCGGCGCAGCCCGCAGAAAATTCAGCAGCGGAGCGCTGAGAGAAGTGGTGGTGTTCATGTGACGGCGATCCCCGATTGATACAGAGAGGTAATTTAGCACTACCAGAGGATATCTTTTTTTACAATATATTCGCCTTCCAAAGGGATAGCTCCATAGGGATAGCGGCAATCCGGCAACAGGTTGTCCGTCGGCCGACCGTGGCGGTTTAAAACCAGCCCCGGCGGCGAAACCAGAAGATCATCCCGGCCACCACCAGAACCATAACACCAAGCACTGCCGGGTAACCAAAGGCCCAATTCAGCTCCGGCATATTCCACGGGCCGGCATCGGTATCGAAGTTCATTCCGTAAATGCCGGCGATGAAGCTCAACGGCATGAAGATGGTGGTGATGATCGCCAGAACCTTCATCACCTCGTTCAGCCGGTTGGACGTGCTCATCATGTAGAGCTCCATCAGGGAGCTGCACATTTCCCGGTAGTTTTCGACCAGTTCCAGCACCGCCACGCTGTGGTCCATGCAGTCGCGCATGTAGGTGCGGGTCTCGCTGCCAAGCAGCGGCACTTCGGTGCGCATCATGGCATGCACGGTTTCGCGTTCCGCCCATTGCACGCGATGCAGCCCGTAGAGGCTGCGGCGCAGCATGTGGATCTGCCGCAGGGTATGCGGCGTCGCCTCCTCCAGCGCTTCGTCCTCCAGCGTCTCGACCGCATCGCCGAACTGCTGCAGCAGGGGAAACTTGCGATCGATAACCAGATCGACCAGCGCGTACACCAGATAGTCGGTGCCCCGCGCCCGCAGGCGCGATCCGGCCTGCTGGATACG
>JAQSWP010000239.1 GCA_029266575.1 Alphaproteobacteria bacterium
GGGCGTGGCAACCGCGACCGCCGGCATCGTGGTCGGCACCATCACGCTCACCGGCATGGGCCTGATGATGACCGAGTTCGTCGAGCTGATCTCGGGCGGCAATGTCATCCTGATGCTGATCTTCATCGCCATGATCAGTCTGGTGCTCGGCATGGGCATTCCCACCACCGCCAACTACATCCTGGTCGCGACCTTGATGGCGCCGGTGGTGGTCGAACTGGGCGCGCAGGCCGGTATCGCTATCCCGCTGATCTCGGTGCATCTGTTCGTGTTCTATTTCGGCATCATGGCGGACGTCACGCCGCCGGTGGGACTGGCGTCCTACGCCGCCGCCGCGATCTCAGGCGAGGATCCGATCAAGACCGCCTGGCAAGGGTCGATCTACAGCCTGCGCACGGCGCTGCTGCCCTTCATCTTCATCTTCAGTCCGCAGATCCTGCTGATCGATGTGCACTCGATCTTCGAACTGGTGGTGATAGCTCTGGCGGCGATCCTGGCGATGATGGCGTTTTACGAGACCATATTGTTGCTACTGGCGGCCTTCACTTTGCTGCGGCCTGATTACTGGCTCGACTTCGCCTACGCCAAATACGACCAACGCCCGCCCACAGCGCTCTACGAGCTAGTCGATCAGACGGCCGAAAACGGCCGGGTGATGCTGCTGGTCGAGGGCACCGATCTCAATGGCGATGACGTGACCAAGACCGTCAGTCTCAGCCTTGGCGCCAAGGCGCCGGCGCGCGAGCGCCTCGCCGCCGCCGGCCTGCAGATCACCCAGTTGGGGCAGGAGCTGCGGATCGGCAATGTTCGCTTCGGCAGTGCCGCCAAGCGGGTGGGGCTGGAGCCGGGCTACAAGATCGTCGGCATCGAGGTGCCTGCCGCCGGCCGGCCCTCGGCGTTTTGGCTGCATTTGCCGGCCTACCTGGTGTTGCTGGGCGTGTATTTGCTGCAACGGATGCGCCGCGACGGCAGCCTGAAGGGGCCGGTGCCGCGGCCGGCTTGAGGTCACGATTCGGCCCTAATTTTTCCCTAAATGGGGGAGGATTCGCCTCACCCGGTCGTACTGAAACGGGGGAGGCTGTTTCCGCCGGAAAATCATGACCAACCGCGTCGAACATAGGGCAGCCCTGCCCGTCGGATATGGTCTGCACGAGTATCGCATCACCGGCGTGCTCGGCCATGGCGGATTCGGCATCACCTACAGCGCTAACGATGCCGGCCTGGGCAAGATCGTCGCCATCAAGGAATACCTTCCGGGCGAATTCGCCGTCCGCGACGGCGTGGTCGAGGTCGCACCCAAATCGCCCGACGACAACGAGCCATTCCACTGGGGCCTGGAACGTTTCCTGGAGGAGGCGCGCATCCTGGCCCGCTTCCACCACCCCAATCTGGTTAGCGTGCATCGCTATTTCGAGGCCAATGGCACGGCCTACATGGTGATGGAATTCATCGAAGGCGATACGCTGGCGCAAAGCTTCCGCAACGGCATGACCTTCGATGCCGCCGCCCTCAAAACTTTGGCGCTGCCGCTGCTCGACGGTCTGGAGGCGGTGCATCGCGCCGGCTATCTGCACCGCGACATCAAGCCGTCCAACATCATGCTGCGCCCCGATGGTCGGCCAGTGCTGCTGGATTTCGGCTCGGCCCGTTCGGCGCTGAGCCGGGGCACGCGCGCGGTCACCAGCCTGGTGACGCCGGGTTACGCGCCCTACGAGCAGTACTACAACGACGGCAACCAAGGCCCGTGGACCGATATCTACGCGCTAGGCGCCATATTGCACCAGATCGTGGCCGGCAAGGCGCCTGTGGAAGCGCCGGCGCGGCTGAAGAACGATCCATTGCCCGCTGCCCGTACGATTGGCGCTGGCCGCTATCCCGAATCGATTCTGGCGGCGATCGACTGGGCGATGCGCTTCGACGAAACCGAGCGGCCGCAAACGGTGAGCGAATGGCGCAAGGCGCTGACCGGCGATGCCCTGCCGCCGCCGAAACTGGCGGCCGTGGCGCAGGACCGCATCGCCAACGACAATATCGCCAAACCCAAACCGCGCCCGCGCCGCTATGGGGCGCTGATCGCCGTCGTGGCCGGCATCCTCATGCTGGGCGCCACGGTGGCCTATGGCGTGCACGAATATCGTCTGATGCAGCAGCAGGCGCAGGAGGCTCAATCCGCTCGGGTCCAGGCGCAACGCGACGCCGAGCAGGCGGCTGAAATGCATGCCGCTGCCGTGGCCCGCGAGATGGAAGCGCGGCAGGATGCCGAGCGGGCGCGCCAGGCCAGCGAAGAGGCGACCCAACAGGTGCGGCAGGCCGAAGAAAAACGCAAGGCCGAGGAAAAGCGCCGGCTCGAGGACGCCAATCGGGCCGTCGCTGTCGCCGAGCGCGCCGCTGCCGCAGCCGCTGAGCGAGAGCGCCAGGCCGAGCAGACGCGCCGGCTGCAGGAAAGCGAAGAGCGCACGCGCAAGGCGCTGACCGAAGCCGAAGCCCGCCGCGAAGCCGCAGCTGCGGAAGCCGCGTGGCGCGCGCGGGAACAGGCCCGGCTGGAAGCGGAACAACGGGCCTACGAAGAGCGAGGCCGGCGCGGCTCGATTTTCGGCCCGATCTTCGGCCGTTCCGTGCCACGCGACCAGGTGGGACGCCCACGCGTGCTGACCGGGCCGATCAACCCGGACGCGCCGCCGCCCGCCGATATGAGGATGGAAAATTCCTATCCCGAGCCGGATCGCCGGCGGCGACGCGATCGGCCCTATGACGGCGATTCCCGCCTTGATTTGCGCGATCGAAACCTACGCTACGCCCAGACCATCGAAACGCCGCTGCCGCCGCAATACGACGCCGAAGCCGAGCGGCGCCGCGCCGAGGAGCGCGCGCGGCAGCGCGCCGAGCAAGAGCAGCTGCGCCGCGACATGGAGGTGCGGCGCGAGCGGCAGCGGCAGGATTTGCTGCTGCTGGAAGAGCGCCGTCTGCGCGAGAAGCGCTAGCTTAAAATCAGCGCGATTGCCTGATACCGACCCGCCGCGCCACAATGGCGGCGGGAGGAACCATGAACATCGTCCGCTGGCTGGAGCGCGCCGCACGCTACCACCCCGAAGCCGCCGCCGTGGCGCGCGGCACGTCGGTGCACCACACCTATCATTCGCTGCTGCGCCGCGTGTCCTGGATGGCGTCCGGCCTGCGCAACCGCTTCCGCCTGCAGCCGGGTGACCGCGTCGCTGTCGCGATGACCAATTGCGTCGAGGCGATCGAGACGTTCTATGCCATCTGGCATGCCGGGCTGGTGGCGGTGCCGATGAACGCCAAGCTGCACCCGCGCGAATTCGCCTACATCCTCGATAATTCCGGCGCCGCGCTCTGCCTGTGCACCGACGACCTGGCGGAAGACATCGAGAGCGTTCGCGCCGATTGCCCCAATCTGAAGGCGGTCATTGTCGTCGGCAGCAAGGACTACAAACGTCTGGGCCCGGGCGATCCCATCGGCCTGCAGGACCGCGCCGCCGGTGATATCGCCTGGCTGTTCTACACCTCCGGTACCACCGGCCGTCCCAAAGGCGCCAGCCTCTCGCATCGCAATCTGATCGAGATGACGCAGAGCTATCTGATGGAGGTCGACGATCCCGGCCTCAACGCGCCGATCCTGCATGCAGCACCAGTGAGCCATGGTTCCGGCCTCTACAATTTTCCTTTCCTGCTGCGGGCCGGCATCCAGATCATTCCCGAAAGCGGCCGCTACGAGCCGGACGAGACCATGGCGCTCGCCAATCACTGGCGCAACATGAGCATGTTCCTGGCGCCCACCATGGTGAAGCGCCTGGTCGAGCATCCCGCCGCATCCGAACTGAAACCCGGCGCCATCCGCACCATTGTCTATGGCGGCGGGCCGATGTATGTCGCCGACATCAAGCAGGGCATGGCGAGGTTCGGCGACATCTTCGCCCAGATCTATGGCCAGGGCGAATCGCCCATGACCATCACCACGCTCTCGCGCGCCGAACACATGAACAGATCCCATCCGCGCTGGGAGCAGCGCCTAGCCTCGGTCGGCCGCGCTTACGCCGGGGTCGAAGTGCGCATCACCGACGAAAACGGCGTCGATCTGCCCGAAGGCGAGATCGGCGAGATCGTGGTCCGGGGCGACGTAGTGATGGCGGGTTATTGGAACGATCCCGCGGCAACGGCCAAATCACTGCGCGACGGCTGGCTGTTCACCGGCGACATGGGCAGTTTCGACGCCGACGGCTTCCTCAGCCTGAAGGACCGGTCGAAAGACATGATCATCTCCGGCGGCACCAACATCTACCCGCGCGAGATCGAGGAAGTGCTGCTGCGCCATCCTGCCGTGCTGGAAGCCTCCGTGGTCGGCCGCCCGCACCCCGAATGGGGCGAGGAAGTCGTGGCCTTCGTCGTCGCGGGAGAGGGCAAGCAGGTGGCGCCGGCCGAACTGGATGCGCTGTGCCTCGGCAACATCGCCCGCTTCAAGCGGCCCAAGGACTACAAATTCGTCGCCAGCCTGCCCAAGAACAATTATGGCAAAGTGCTGAAGACCGAACTGCGCAAGCTGGTGTGAGCGCGAAGGAGGGGAAAATGGGAGAGCGTCTCAAGGACAAGATCGCCATCGTCGTCGGCGCCGGCTCGTCCGGGCCGGGCTGGGGCAATGGCAAGGCGACCGCCGTCACCTTTGCGCGCGAAGGCGCCAAGGTGTTTTGCGTCGACTCCAACGTTCAGGCGGCGCTGGAAACGGTCGGGATCATCAAGGGCGAGGGCGGCGCCGCGCACGCCCACAAATGCAATGTCGCCGTTGCCGCCGAAGTGCAGCGCATGATCGAGACCTGCGCCACCGATTGGGGCCGCATCGACGTGCTGCACA
>JAQSWP010000240.1 GCA_029266575.1 Alphaproteobacteria bacterium
CCCTCTCTCGCCACCCTGCTCTTCTCCGCCTTTGCCTTTGCCAGCCTTCCAGCCCCAGCCCAGCAGCCCGGCCTCGCCAAACCCGACATGGTGCTGAAGGAAACCGTCGCCGGCATGCCGCGCGGGGAGAAGCAGGAAATCCATGTGATGACCGCGAGCTTCAAGCCAGGCGACCGCACCGTGTTCCACACGCATCGCTTCCCGGTGACGGTCTATGTGCTGGAAGGCGCCTTCACGCTGGAACTCGAAGGCCAGGCGCCGGTCGTGGTCAAGGCCGGCCAGTCACTGGTCGAGCCGCCCAACGTGAAGATGACCGGCTACAACAAGAGCGCCACCGAGCCGCTCAAGGTGGTGATCTTCTACGTCGGCGATCCGGGGACGCCGTTTTTGGATTTGCATTAATCAGTTCGACTAACGCTTCCTCAACAACGGCACCAGCATCACCGCCGACAGCGCCAGCACCGACGACGCCATGATGGTCGGCGGCAGGAAGTCGTTGTTGGGGCCGACCAGCAGCGCACCCAGCAGCGGTCCGATCACCTGCCCCAGCCCGAACGAGGCCGTCATCAGCGCCAGCGCGCGCGGGGCCTGGTCGCCGGCCAACAGCCGCGCCTGCTGCAGGCCGAGCGCGGTGATGCCGACCAGGGTGGCGCCAAGGGCGGCGGCGCCGATCACCGTGCCGGGCACGGTGTGCCACAGCACCGGCACCAGCAAGCCGCCGGCCTGGATGAGATAGGCCAGGATCAGCGCCGGCAAGAGGCCCATGCGGTTGGCAGCGAATTGCCAGAAGACGTTCGATGGTGCGGCTGCCAGGCCGACGATCAGCCAGGCCAAGGTCGAGAACTCCGCCAGCGCCGGCAAAGTGCGCACGAGGGTCGGCAGATAGGTCGCCTGCACGACATAGCCCAGGCCCAGCCCCCCATAGGAGATCAGCACCAGCACCAGGGGCAGCGTGAAGAGCCTGGCGCGTTTGGGCGCATCGGCGGCGCGTGGTGCGGCGGGCGGCGCGGGCTGGTTGGCGATGGCGGCGTAGAGCGCGGGCAGCGCCAGCAGCGCGGCCAGCATGCCGCCCGCCAGCCATTGCCAGTCCCAGGCGACGCCCTGCTTCTGCAGCACCTCGATGACGATCGACGACAGCACGATGCCGATGCCGACGCCGCCATAGACCCAGCCGATCCAGCCGGCGCGGCTGGCGGCGGCGAAATTCTCCATCACGAAGCCGGTCATGAACACCAGCGCCACCGCCGACGCCACGCCGCTGATGAAGCGAAGCGCATGCCACGTCAACTCGTGCTGCGTCAGGCCCATGGCCAGCGTCGTCAGCACCGAGACGACGATTGCGGCGATCAGCAGCGCGCGCCGCGTGCGCGGATTGCCGAAGAACGCCGCGCCCAGCGCGCCGACGAAATAGCCCAGGAAGTTCGACGACGCCAGCAGGCCGGCGCTTGGCACGTCGAGCAGGCCGTCGGCGATCATGTCGGGCAGGATCGGCGTGTAGAGGAAGCGGCCGATGCCCATGGCGACCATCAAGGTCGTGGCGCCGCCGATCATCGCCAGCACCGGATTGAGCAGCGGTCGATCGGGAGAGTTCACCGTCAGACTTTCGCGCGCAGCAGATCGCGAGCGGCCTGGCTGTCCTGGGCGATCTGCGCCTTCAGCGCGTCGAACGAGGGGAATTTCATCTCGGCGCGCAGGAAGTCCATGAAGGCCACGCGCAGGTGCTTGCCGTAGAGATCGCCGTCGAAATCGAACAGATGGATCTCCAGCCACACGTTCTTGCCGTCGACCGTCGGGCGGCTGCCGAAATTGGCCACGCCGTCCAGCCATTGCGTGTTGGCGCCCTGGTCGACGCCGGCGCGCACGGCATAGACGCCATGGGCCGGCTGCAGCACGTCGGTCAGCCTGATATTGGCAGTGGGAAAGCCAATGGTGCGGCCACGCCGCTGGCCGGCCTCGACCCTGCCCTCGATCTCCCATGGCCGGCCCAGCAGGCGGGCGGCGTGTTTCGGTTTGCCCTGTTGCAGGTAGGCGCGGATCTGGGTCGAGGAATAGATCTCGCCGCTCTCGGCCGCCACCGGCGACAGGGCGGTGTAGTCGTAGCCGTGTTCCTTCGCCAGCCGCTCCAGCAGCACCGCATTGCCGGCGCGGCCCTTGCCGAAGACGAAATCGTAGCCGGTCACGACATGGCGCGCCGCCAGCCCGGCCTTGCCCAGCACGTCGGCGACGAAGCGCTCGGCCGGGAACGCGGCGAACCTGGCATCGAAGCGGACCACGAACAGCAGATCGACGCCCAGCGCTTCCAGCGCATGCGCTTTCAAGCGCAGCGGCGTGAGGCGAAAGGGCGGATCGTCGGGGCGGAAGAAGCTGCGCGGATGCGGCTCGAAGGTCAGCACCGAGGTCGGCGCGCCGATCTTCGAGGCGATGCGCCTGGCCTCGCTGATCACCGCCTGATGGCCGCGATGGACGCCGTCGAAATTGCCGATCGCCACCACGCTGCCGCGATCGGCCGGCGGCAGGCGGTCGTAATGGCGATGGACGCGCATCGGCATGTCGGTGTTCGAGGCGTGCTACTTGGGCCGGTTGGGCACCAGCGCCACCGCCTCGCCGTCGATCACCACCTTGCCGCCCACCGAGCAGGTGGTCTTCAGCACCACGCGGCGCTTTTCCGGGATGATCTCGGTGATGGTGGCGCGCGCGGTCACCGTGTCGCCGGCCCGCACCGGCGCCTTGAACTGGATGTTCTGGCTGACATAGATGCAGCCCGGGCCGGGCAGCTTGGTGCCGAGAATGGTCGAGATGAAGGAAGCGCTCAACATGCCGTGCGCCACGCGGCCCTTGAAGATGGTGGCGGCGGCGAATTCCTCATGCAGGTGCACCGGATTGGTGTCGCCCGAGACGCCGGCGAAGGCCATGATGTCGGCCTCGGTGACAGTCTTGCCGAAGACGGAGCTCATGCCGACCGTCAGGTCTTCGAGGTAGTAGCCGTGCAGTTCGGCGGTCATGGACGTTTCTCCTGTTCCCGGGCCGCGCACTCTAGGTGCGGGCCCCAAACGCGACAAGCGCGGCCCCGCAACCCTGTCCGGCTGCAGGCGAATGTTGCAATCGTGTTACAGTTTTATTAAAGCATAGGTCTGATCTGCGCCTAAACCCTTGAAAGACAAAAGGCTCCGCCCGCGCGGCGTGGCCCAAAGCAAGCGTCAGGGAGGCCGAAATAAGCGGCACGCTCGTTCTGATCAACCTGCTGGGCGCGGCGGCCCTGCTGCTGTGGGGCCTGCGTATGGTGCGCACCGGCGTGATGCGAGCCTATGGCGCAGCACTACGCCGCTCGCTGGGCAATGCGCTGGGCAATCGCTTCGCAGCTCTTGCTGCCGGGCTCGGCATCACGCTGACGCTCCAAAGCAGCACCGCCACGACCTTGATGGCCTCCTCCATGGCCAGCCGCAAGCTGGTCACCGACGCCACCGTGCTGGCGATCATTCTTGGCGCCGATATCGGCTCCTCGCTGGTGGCGCAGGTCCTGTCCTTCGATCTCTCCTGGTTGTCGCCGGTGCTGATCCTGATCGGCGTCGTGGGTTTCATGTCGGGCCAGGCGACGCGACTGCAGGACATCTCGCGCGCCATTGTCGGCGTCGGCCTGATGCTGCTGGCGCTGCAGTTGATCGGCAGCGTCGCCGGCGCCATCCGCTCGTCGGACACCATGCACACGCTGCTGCTGTCCCTGGGCGGTGAGCCGTTCCTGGCCGCACTGGTCGCGGCCGGCGTGGCGCTGCTCTCCAGCTCCAGCCTGGCCGTGGTGCTGCTCACCATGTCGCTGGCGGCGCAATCGGCGATCACGCCGGCGCTCGGCGTGGCGCTGGTGGTGGGCGCCAATGTCGGCGGCGCGCTGCTGCCGTTCTTCGCCGCCGGTTCCGATCCCGCCGCCCGCCGCGGGCCGCTCGGCAACATCTTCTTCCGCGGCGTGCTGGGCGTCGCGACCTTGCTGCTGCTGCCCTTCATCCTGCCGCAACTGGCGGCGCTCGACGATGCGCCGGCGCGGCAGGTGGTGAATTTCCACACCGCCTTCAACCTGGTTCTGGCGATCCTGTTCCTGCCGCTGCTGGGGCCGGTGGCGGCGCTGCTCAACAAGGTGATGCCGGACAAGCCTGAAACCGCCGACGAGGGCAAGCCGCGCTATCTCGACCCCAACGCGCTGGAGACGCCGTCCGTCGCCATCGCCTCGGCGGCGCGCGAGACCATGCGCCAGGGCGACGTGGTCGGCGCCATGCTGCGCAAGACGCTGGACGTGTTCCGCAACGACGACCGCAAGCTGTTGAAAGACGTCGAGCGCATGGACGACATGGTCGACCAGCTGCACGAGGCGATCAAACTCTACGTCATCAGGGTCAGCCGCGAGCAGCTCGACGAGACCGATTCGCGGCGCACCATCGACGTGCTGACCTTCACCACCAATCTCGAGCATATCGGCGACATCATCGACAAAAACCTGAT
>JAQSWP010000241.1 GCA_029266575.1 Alphaproteobacteria bacterium
GCGATGGCCAGCGCCAGGATCTGCGAGGAGCCGATCACCAGCAAGGTGGTGCCCAGCCGGCCCAGGATCAGGTCATCGACATTGACCCGGCTAGCAAAGGAAAAGCCCCAGTCGCCCTGGACCATGGCGCTGAACCAGCGCAGGTAGCGGATATAGATCGGATCGTCGAGGCCGAAGCTGGCGCGCAGGTTGGCGCGCACCTCGGCCGGGATGTTGGGATTGGTCGCCAGCTCCTCGAACGGATCGCCCGGCGCCAGCGCCAGCACGACGAACAGCACGATCGAGATGCCGACCAGGCTGGGGATGGCGATCAGCAACCGCCTGAGAAGATATTGGCCCAAAAAGCTGCCCTACGATCGATGCTCGGGTGGATTGCCCGTCTCGTGCAGGAACGAAGCCTGCAAGAGTGGTGCCACCATGCCGGTGCAAGGGAGCGAATGCCGACCCCGATCGGGGGCCGGCATCCGCTTTTGAATTGTCTTAAGGCTATGGCGCTCTAGGCGTCACGGTACCATTCGCGCAGCTGATACAGATCGTTGTCCCAGCCCGAAATGTTGACATGCAGCTTGTTCGACACCGCGCCGACGCGCGGACGATAGACCACAGGGATCACCGCGTTGTTCGAACAGGCGATCTCGTTGATCTTGATGAAGTGCGCCGCCCGTTTGACCGGATCGAGCTCGCCCTCCTGCGCCTTGTAGGCCGCATCGATTTCCGGATGGGTGAACCGGGTGATGTTGCGGCCCTGCCACTTGTTCTCCTTGGTGGCGAGCTGCTCGGTGGTGAACTGGTTCATGAACAGGCCCGGATCGGGCTCGGTCATGGTCGTGGTGTACATCTGCACGTCGCAATAGAACTTGGTGTAGGTGTCCGGATTGGCGACGTCGGAGGAGAAGAACACCGAAGCCGTCACTGACTTGAGCTCCAGATCGATGCCGGCCTTCTGGGCCGCCTGCTTGACGATCTGCTGCGTCTTCTGGCGCGGCGCGTTGATGGAAGTCTGGAACACCATCTTCAGTTTCTTGCCGCCCTTCTCGCGGATGCCGTCGGAGCCCTTTTTCCAGCCCCCGTCTTCCAGGATCTTGGCGGCCTTCTCGACGTTGAATTCGTACTTCATCGTCTTGGAGCGGTAGCGTTCGGGATTGTTCAGGAAGTTGGCCGTGGCGATGCCGGTGCGGCCGTAGATGAATTCCTGCACGCCGGCGCGATCGACCAGCAGTCCCATGGCCTGGCGCACCGCCGGATCGGACAGCAGCGGATGCTTGGTCTTAGCATGCGAGCGCTCGCCATCGACCTCGGTCCAGGGGTCGGTGGAGTTGAGCTGCATGTGCTCGATATTGCCGCCGGGCACGATGTTGGCCTTGCCCTTGCCGTCCTTCTCCATCTTGAGAAGGATTTCGTCTTCCACCTGCATGTTCCAGGCGTAGTCGTATTCGCCGGTCTGCATGACCGCGCGGGCCGCCGAGACGGCGTCGCCGCCGCCCTTCATCTCGATCGTATCGAAATGCGGTTGGTTGGGAACGTGATAGTCCATGTTGATGGCGCCAGTGACCAGATCGCCCGGCTTGAAATCAACGAACTTGTAGGGGCCGGTGCCGACCGGCTTCAGATTGGCCGGCGCTTCGCGCGACTTGGCGCCGGCATAGTCGGCGAACAGATGCTTGGGAATCAGCATGCCGCGGGTGCCGACGAAGGCATCAGCCCAGAACGGCGTCGGCTTGGTGAATTTCACCTTGACGGTGTGGCTGTCGACCTTCTCGACCATGACATCCTTGTAGGAGCCGATCGTGACGGAGGCAGTGGCCGGATCCTTGCCGTATTCCCAGTTGAACAGGCAATCGTCGGCGGTGAAGTCCTTGCCATCATGCCATTTGACGTTCCGCTTCAGCTTCCAGGTGACGGACATGCCGTCCTTGGACAGGCCGCCATTGGCCAGGGTCGGCACTTCGGCCGCCAGGAAGGGAACCAGATTGCCGTCGGCATCCCAGCCGGCCAGCGGTTCGTAGAAGATGCGGCAGCCTTCCTGGTCCTTGGTGCCGACCGCGAAATGCGGATTGAGCAAGGTGGCGCCCTGCCACCACAGCACCTTCAGCGCGCCGCCGCCGCCGCGCTTGGTCGGCTTGTACATGTGCTTGGCGGTCTGCGCCTGGGCGACGCCGACCGAGTTCAGCATCTGCGCCGCCAGCGGCGCGGTCAGGCCCAAGGCGACCATGCGGGTGATGAAGCCGCGGCGGGACAGCTTGCCCGCCTTCACCTTGTTGATAAGGCTTCGAAGTTGACGTTCTTCCATGTGAAGCATCCCCTCTTCTTATGCAGCGATTGCGTTTTGCGGTTGCCGCGTTTTGCCGGCCGGTCGCCCAGCAGGCAGACGGACAGTGCATGGATGCTACGCAGGAATAAGGGGTGGGGCAATCCTCGTTCCGCCCTGCGGCGGGGGATTCTGCCTGTTGCGTCGCCACATCGCGCGGGCCTGGCGGGATTTCGGGCAGGAGCGCGGGTGTCTGGCTACAAAGTGTGCGGTGCGGGATGGTCTTCGGAACTGCGATGTTGCGCATTACCTCAGTCAGTAGGGTAGCTTCCGCAGACGACAGGGAGAACTGCAGTGAGCGACGCGACACTCGAAGCATCGGCGCAGGCGGCGCTCGACCGACTTCATGCTGCGATGGCCAAAGTGGCGAACGGCGATGTGTCAGCGATCAAGGCGCTGTATTCGCGCTCGGCCGAAGCCACCAGTTTCTACGGCTGGGGCGGGTACGAGAAAGGCTGGGATGCCGTGTCGAAGCGTTGGGACTGGGCGGCGCAGCAGTTCCAGGGTGGCAAGGTTGCGCATCAGACGCTCTCGCGCTGCTTCACGCTGGGAATGTTCTACGTCACCGAGCTCGAGACTTTCAGCAATCAGCACGTGGCGGGCGTCGAAGGCGAGACCGGGTGGTCCAATCGCGTGACGCATGTTTTCGCGCGCGAGGATGGCGAGTGGCGGCTGATCCATCGCCACGCCAATCGGCTGGAAGCGCAATTCGATCCGGCGGAGAAGCTTAAGGGTCGGTGAGCGGCGTGGCGCCCTCTCAATTCCGATCGGCGTGGCGATTGAGGTCGGCGCGCAGGGCGGCTATTTCCTGGCGCAGGCTGGCGAGTTCGGAGGCGCCGGGAACGTTGCTGTCCGGCGCCTTCGATTCCTGCTCGATGAAGAAGGCGGCCAGGCTGGCGGCCAGATAGCCGAAAACGGTGAAGCCGTAGAGCGCCAGCAGCAGGCAAAGCAGGCGGCCCTCGCCGGTGCGCGGCCAGAAATCCGAGCCCATGGTGGCGATCACCATCGCGGTCCACCACAACGCATGGCCGAAATCGGTGAAGCCGCCCTGCACCTCGTCGGCCGGCTCCAGGCTCAGCATGCCGGCCGCTCCCAGGGTCGTGACCAGCACGGTGGCAGCGACGACATAACCCAAACCGCGGCGGCCGAAGCTTTTGCCCAGCGCGTTGAGGCCGCGATTGACCGTGCCGACCAGCCGCACCAGGCGCAAGGTGCGCGCGAAACGCAGGAAGCGCAGCGCGCGCAGCAGCGTCAGGAAGCGGAAGGCGGGCGCGACCAGCGCGATGACGGTGATGGGGTTGCGCTTGAGAAAGCGCAGCTTGGCGGGAGCGAGGAAGAAGCGTAGGGCGAATTCGGCGATGAAAATGCCCCAGATGACCAGACCCAGCACGGCGAAGAAATCGGTCGTCGACCAGATCATCTCGGCAAGCACCAGTCCCAGCCAGACCAGCGACAGAATTTGCATCGGCGTCTCGAGCCAATCCTCCAGTTCGTGCAGCGTGCGCCAGCGCTCGTGCTCGTTTTCTTCGGCAGAAGAATGGGGCTCCGACATTACGGTCGGGCTCCAGCCCGCGCCGGATTGCCCACCGCCGTGGCGCCAGCGGGCACGTCGCGCGTGACGACCGCGCCGGCGCCGATAATGGCGTCGTCGCCGATGGTGACGCCGGGCAGGATGAGGGCTCCGCCGCCGATCCAGACATTGGCGCCGATTTTGATCGGCTTGCCGAACTCGATGCCGGCGCGGCGCGCGGCGGGATCGCGCGGGTGGTCGGCGGTGAGGATCTGTACGCCCGGGCCAATTTGGGTGTCGTCGCCAATCTCGACGGCAACCACGTCGAGCACGATACAGTTGAAGTTAAGGAACGCGCCGGCACCCAGGCTGATATTGTAGCCGTAATCGCAATAGAAGGGCGGGCGGATGTTGGCGAAGTGGCCGACATGGGCGAAGACCTCGCGCAGCATCTCGCGCCGCGCAGCCGGGGAGCGCGTGATGCTGGCGTTGTAGCGGTCCATCCAGGCGCTGATGCGCCCGTTGTCTTCGATCAGTTCGGAATCGCCGGGGCGATAGGGCTCGCCAGCCAGCATCTTCTCTTTTTCGCTCGGCATGGAATCCTGGCGGTGAGCGGCGCACCGGCGCGCCGCCCTCTCACTGCTTGCCCAGATGCTGCGCCACC
>JAQSWP010000242.1 GCA_029266575.1 Alphaproteobacteria bacterium
GGTAGCGCTGACTTTGGCACTGGGACTTGCCGGTACGCTCGGGGCGCTGCGCCAGCGGCCGCTGTCATTGCTGCGCAACGAATAGGCTAACCCGTTCCAGCTGCTCGCTTTTCTATTCGGCAGCCGAAGCGGGCCGGAACCGATTTTATCGCCCAAGCAGTTGAAACTTCGGAGAAATGCCCCAATATAGGGTCAGAAAAAATACCCTCAGGAGGCACTGCCAACATGGCTGACAATTTTACCCGTCTGAACGCGCAAGGCACGATCGCGCGCCCGGCCGACCAGGCGACGTTCGACGTTGGCCTGCGCAAGCACATGCTCAGCGTCTACAACTACCTGGCCTCCGGCCTGGCGTTGAGCGGCATCGTGGCGCTGCTGGTGTTCTCCAACCAGAGCGTCGCCCAGCTGTTCTACCAGTTCAATTCGCAGGGTCGCCTGTCCGGCATGACCGGGCTGGGCTGGGTCGTCACCTTCGCGCCGCTGGCGATGCTGTTCGCCTCGGGCATGGTGATGCGCGGCTCGCGCGGCGCTGCCCAGGCTTTTTACTGGGTGTTCGTCACCCTGATGGGCATTTCGCTCACCACGATTCTCTACCGCTACACTGGCGCCAGCGTGGTGCGGGTGTTCTTCATCACCGCGGCGGCCTTTGCCGGTCTCAGCCTCTATGGCTACACGACCAAGCGCAGCCTGTCGGCCATTGGCAGCTTCCTGATCATGGGCCTGATCGGTCTGATCATCGCGATGATCGTCAACATCTTCCTGCAGAGCCCGATGATGTACTTCGTCATCTCCGGCCTGGGCGTTCTGATCTTCTCCGGTCTGATCGCCTACGACACGCAGAACCTGAAGGAGCAGTACAGCGCCAACTGGGACACCGGCACGGCCGACAAGGTCGCCATCTTCGGCGCGCTGGGCCTGTACCTGAACTTCATCAACTTGTTCCAATTCCTGCTCGCTTTCTTCGGCAGCAGGGAATAGCTCCAACTCTTAAACCGGGTTCCGGCAAACGCCCGGGCCAGAAATGGCCCGGGCGTTTTCATTTCAGCGCCGAGGAAACATGAGAATCTGGCAGACGCTGCGGCATCCCGCGGCCAGCATCCAGCAATTCCTGCAGCTCGAAAGTGCCGCCGGCATCCTGCTGGTCGCGAGTGCGGCCATCGCATTGGTCTGCTCCAACTCCGCCCTGGCGCCGCTTTACGAGATGCTGCTTGAGCTGCCGTTCACCATCGCTCTGGGCAGCCTCGGCCTCAGCAAGCCGTTGCTGTTGTGGATCAACGACGGGCTGATGGCGCTGTTCTTTCTGGTGGTGGGGCTGGAGATCAAGCGCGAGGTGGTCGAAGGCGAGCTGTCCTCGCTGTGGCAGATCGCCCTGCCCGGCGTGGCGGCGCTGGGCGGCATGGCGGCGCCGGCGGCGATCTACTGGTTCTTCAATGCCGGCAATCCGGCGGCGCTGTCCGGCTGGGCCATTCCCACCGCCACCGATATTGCTTTCTCGCTGGGCGTGCTGGCGCTCCTGGGTGCGCGCGTGCCGCTGGCGCTGAAAATACTGCTGATGGCGGTGGCGGTATTCGACGATCTCGGCGCCATCGTCGTCATTGCCGTCTTCTACACCGCCGATCTCTCCGGCTCCGCTTTGGCCGTTGCCGGCGCCTGCCTGCTGGCTCTGGCGGCGCTGAACCTCGCAGGCGTGCGCTCGGCGCCGGCCTATGTGCTGGTCGGGCTGGTGCTATGGCTGGCGGTGCTGAAATCGGGCGTGCACGCGACCTTGGCCGGGGTGGCGCTGGGCCTGGCGATTCCGATCGCCCGCGACGAGAACGGCTATTCGCCGTTGCGCGCCATGGAGCACGGGCTGCATCCGGTTGTGGCCTACGCCATCCTGCCGGTCTTCGCTTTCGCCAATGCCGGTGTCTCCTTCGCCGGGCTCACTTTCGCCAACCTGCTCGAGCCGGTGACGCTTGGCATCGCGGGCGGCCTGGTCGTCGGCAAGCAGATCGGCATCATGGGATCGATGGCGCTGCTGATCGCGCTTGGCATCGCGCACCGTCCGCAGGGCTGCTCGTGGCTGGCGCTCTATGGCATGGCGATGCTGTGCGGCATCGGCTTCACCATGAGCCTGTTCATCGGCTCGCTGGCTTTCGCCGATCCCGCCTATGCCGCGCCGGTGCGGCTGGGCGTGCTGGGCGGCTCGCTGCTGTCGGCGATCTGCGGCTATGCGCTGCTGAAGCTGGTGCTGCCGAAAACAAGCGCCGCCTAGCCGCCTAAATGCAGCGCCCGCCGTCGACTTCCAGCGCCACGCCGGTGATGAAGCTCGATTCGTCGGACGCCAGGAACACCGCGGCATTGGCGTGATCCTGCGGCTGGGCCAGCCGGCCCAGCGGCACGGTGGCTTCGAACTTGGCGCGGTTGTTGGCGTTGTCGCCGCCCATGAATTGCGGCAGCAGCGGCGTCTCGGTCGCCACCGGGCAGATGGCGTTGACCCGGATGCCCTTGGGTCCCAACTCCACCGCCATCGACTTGGTGGCAATGATGGCCGCGCCCTTGGAGGCGTTGTACCAGCACAGGCCGGGGCGCGGGCGGATGCCGGCGGTCGAGGCGATGACGATGATGTTGCCGCTCTTCTGCGCTTCGAACACCGGGATGGTGGCGCGCGCGGCCTGGAACAGGCCTTTGACGTTGACCGCCATGATCTTGTCGAACTCGTCTTCCGTCACGTCGAGGATCGGTTTGTTCCAATGCGCCACGCCGGCATTGCAGACGATGACGTCGAGCCGGCCGAACTTGGATTTCGCCGTGTCGACCAGCGCCTGGTTGGCCTGCAGGGTGGAGACGTCGCCGCCGGCATAGGCCGCCTTGCCGCCCGCTTCCAGGATCGACTTGGCGACCTTGGTGCCGGTCTCCGCATTCATGTCGTTGACCACGACCGCCGCGCCCTCGCGCGCCAGGCTGCGCACGATGCCCTCGCCGATGCCCTGGCCGGCGCCGGTGACGATGGCGACTTTCCCTTTGAGACGCATGGAATGATTCCTATCCGTGATTGATGGCGACGGTCTTGATGGCGGAGAACTCGAACAGGGCGGCGAAGCCTTTTTCGCGCCCGAAGCCCGAGCCCTTGAAGCCGCCGAACGGCAGTTCGATGCCGCCGCCGGCGCCGTAATTGTTGATGAACACCTGGCCCGCTTTGACCGCGCGCGCCATGCGCATCTGCTTGCCGCCGTCGCGGGTCCAGATGCCCGCCACCAGACCATAAGGCGTCGCATTGGCGATGCGGACGGCGTCTTCCTCGTTCTTGAATCGGGTCGCCGCCAGCACCGGGCCGAACACTTCTTCCTGGGCCAGGATGTGCGTTGCCGGCACGTCGCCGAAGATCTGCGGCGGCACGTAGTAGCCGCCCGACGGCGCGTTGGCGGCGACTTCGCCGGATGCCACCAGCTTGATGCCGTCCTTGCCGGCATCGCCGATGAATTTCTCCACCCGCTCCTTCTGCTTCTTGGAGATCAGCGGCCCGATATCGAGATCGCGATCCCATGGGCCGGCGCGCAGCGCCTTGAACTTCTCCGCTACGCGGCCGACGAACTCGTCATAGACGCGATCTTCCACCAGCAGGCGCGAGCCGGCGGAGCAGGTCTGGCCGGCGTTCTGGATGATGGCGCGGGTGATGAAGGGCAGCGCGGCATCCATGTCGGCATCGGCGAACACGACTTGCGGCGACTTGCCGCCCAACTCCATCGTCACCGGCCGGTTGAACTTGGCGGCGGCCGCCTGAACCAATGTGCCGACCTGGCGCGAGCCGGTGAAGGACATATGGTCGATGCCGGGATGATCGGACAAAGCCGCGCCCGCTTCGTGGCCGAGGCCCGGCACGATGTTGACGGCACCGGCGGGGAAGCCGACTTCCAGCATCAACTGACCCACGCGCAGGATGGAGAGGCAGGCTTCCTCCGCCGGCTTGACCACGATGGCATTGCCCATCGCCAGCGCGCCGCAGGCGGAGCGGCCGAAGATCTGCATCGGATAGTTCCACGGGATGATCTGGCCGCACACGCCATGCGGCTCGCGCAAGGTCATCACCGTGTAGCCGTGCTGGTAGGGGATGGTGTCGCCATGCACCTTGTCGGCGGCGCCGCCGTAGAATTCGAAATAGCGCGACAGCGCCGTGGCATCGGCCTTGCCCTGCGCCAAAGGCTTGCCGGTGTCCTTGCATTCGAGGACCGCCAGCTCCTCGGCATGCTCGGCGACTTTCAGGGCCAATTTGCTCAGCAGCCGGCCGCGCTCGGCCGCCGGCATGCGGCCCCAGGCGCCGTCCATCGCCTTGCGCGCCGCCTTGACCGCGGCATCGATGTCGCGCGCATTGCCGCGGGCGATCTTGGCGAATTCGCTGCCGTCGGAGGGATTGAACACGGGCAGGGTCTGGCCGTCGCTGGTTTGCTTCCAGTCGCCGCCAATCAGAATATCGCCATCCGGCATGGTGTCCTCCT
>JAQSWP010000041.1 GCA_029266575.1 Alphaproteobacteria bacterium
GGTCTTCAGGTTATCGGCGATGAAACCGTCCACCACTTCGCCAAATTCGCTGAACTGGGTGATGCCGGGATAATTGTCGATCGTGCGGATAACCTTGCCCTTGTCGTCGACCACTTCGATGCGGTCGATGATCAGGTACAGCATGACGCCGCGGGGGAAGCCCTGCTGCAAATAGTAGTCGATGGTCTTCATGTCGAGCGGACGCAGAATGCCGCTGACGAATTCCTGGCTGTCGAGAATCTGCACCACGAAGTTCTGGCTGCTCTGCAGCGACACGGCGGGCGCTGCCGAGTAGGTTCGGATCGAATCGACGCTGAAAGGCACGGTAAGCCCGACGGTCGTCGCGCCCAGGCCGAGGGCGGCGCTCGCCTGGGCGCCGCCGGTGGCATTGACGATGGCGGTGAATTCCAACGGGTGGCGCTGGCTGGCGCGCACCACGTTCAACAGCACGCCCGACATCTGGGCATTGTGCGATTCGGCATTATAGGTAGCGGCGCGGGGCGCGATATTGTCGACAAGCGCGTCGCAACTCGCCAGCAGCAACGACAACGCCACCACCACGCAGCTTCGTACGATCACCGCAAGCCCCCCAAATGGCGCAACACCTCAGCCATCATAGGGAAAAAACCAGGTCAAGGCGTATGGGGAAATTCGGCTAAAGCGCGTAGCCGCCGTCAACCATCAGGGTCTGGCCGGTGATCCAGCGCGCCCGGGCCGAGGCCAGGAACACCACCGCCTCGGCGATCTCGTCGGCCGTGCCCAGCCGGCGCAGCGCCATGTTCTGGCGCGAGGCGTCGAGGAAACGCTGGTCGAAATCGCCGGTTTCCATCAGGGCATGGTACATGCCGTCCTCGATGACGCCGACCCCGACCCCATTGGCGCGCACGCCAAAGCGACCCTCTTCCGCCGCCACACCGCGGATCAGGGCCTCGATCGCAGCCTTGGGGGCCACCGATAGCACGTCCTTTACCGCATAGCGGCGCAGCGCCGGCGTCGCCAGGGCCACGAAGGCGCCCTTGGCCGAACGCAGATGCGGCAGGGCGGCATGGATCAGGTTGAAGCAGCCGAATGCGTCCTGCTCCATGGTGTCGCGAAACAGCGCCGGCTCGATGCGGCTGATATGGCGCATATGGATATAGGGGCCGGCCGCATAGATCGCCGTGTGCAGGGCGCCGAAATCCAGTGCCGTCTCGTCGACTGCTCGCGCCACAGCCTTCTCATCGCGCAAATCGATCTGCAGCACCACCGCCTTGCGTCCGGCTGCCCGTACCAGCTCAGCCGTCGCTTCCGCCCGCTCCCGCCCGTTGTGATAGGTCAGCGCCACGTCGCAGCCGGTTTCGGCCAGCATGCGGCAGATGGCGCGGCCGATGCCGCCGGACCCGCCGGCGACAAAGGCGCCGCCTTGGGCCGGGAAATCGTTCATAGCGCGGGCAGTCCCAGCGCCTGGCGTACGCTGGCATGGAAATGGATCAGCGCCGCTTCGTTGCGGCCGTAAATCACTTCCTGCTGCGCGCCGCTATGGAAAGCCTTCTGCATCTGCGCGCCGATAGTAAAATCCTCCGCCTGCACGGTCTTTACCGCCAAGTCGAAATTCTTGTTCCAGTATTTCACCGCTTTCTCGTCTGACGCCGGCTCGGGAATATAGAAGCCGAAATCGACCATGCATTCGTCGGGTTTCTCGGTCGACGGCATGACCCGCCAGGTTTCGACGTGATCGGCCTGGAAGATGAACATGGAACTGGGAAACAGCGTGTAGAGCACGATGGCGTGCTTGAGCGGTGTGGCGCCCCATTCCGCATCCGGCTTCTGGCGCAGATCGGTGGCGGCTTTGCGCAAGGCGGTCATGCGGCAATGCAGGCCATAGCTGTTGGCGCCCGAGAGATTGCTGTGGAAGATCGGCGCCACGGTTTCCTTGTGCAGGAAAGCGATGTGGTAGGATTCGAGGAACGTGTCGATGACGAACTTCCAGTTCATCGCCACGGGAAAACGCTCGCTGCGGAAATGGCTGTAGCTGGCGAAGTCGAACGGCGCCAGCTCCGCCTGCATGCCGCCCATATGCCGATCAATATCGATCGATCCGGTTTCGCCATCCTCCAGCACGCGCGGCTGCACGAAGATCATGCCGTGTTTTTCCGCCGCCGGCAGGCGTTTGAGATGCAGTTTCTCGCGCTCGACGCCGGGGAACGCCTTCTCGTCGCTGATCGACAGCAGCCGCCCGTCGGTGCCGTAGCACCAGCCATGATAGGGACAGACAAAGGCCCGCGTGGTGCCTTCGCCTTGCGCCACCGGCGCGCCGCGATGGCTGCAGATATTTGCGAAGGCCTTGATGCCGCCGTCGCGATCGCGCGTCAGCAGTACTGGCAATTTGTCGACGGTCTCGACTCTATAGTCGCCGATATTGGGCACCAGGCAGGACAGGCCGACGAACAGCGGATGTGCGCCGCCGAACAGGATGCGCCGTTCTTCCTGCCAGCGCGCGACATCGGTATAGGCGGAGACCGGATTGCGCATCACGCGCTCGGCCTGCGCCGTGCCGCGCGCCTCGTAATAGCTGAAAAGTTCGCGCAACAGCGCAACCTGTGCTTCGCGTTTCATGGATCGAATTATGCGCCTGTCATATCGGAGCGCAACGCGGCAGCGACCGTCAGGCGAAACCGGCTCTGGCGCGTACTTCGGCTGGGGCAAGTCCCGCTTCGCGCATCGCCCGCAAAGTCAGCGCCTTGTCGCGCTTGGCCAGCCGGCGGCCGCTTTCGTCGGTCAGCAAATCGTGGTGGCGATAGCGCGGCGTGGCGTAACCCAGCAGCGCCTGCAGCAGGCGATGGATATGCGTAGCCTCGAACAGATCGCGCCCGCGCGTCACCAGAGTGACGCCCTGCAGGTGATCGTCCACGGTGACGGAAAGATGATAGCTGGTCGGCGTGTCCTTGCGCGCCAGCACGACATCGCCCAGCAGCGCCGGTTGTGCCGTGATCGCGCCGGCATGATCGTCATGCCACGACAATTCCCCGGTCCGCGCCACGGCCCTGGCGACGTCGAGCCGCAGGCCATAGGCCACGCCGCTTGCGATCTTCTCTTCGCGCTGCCGATGGCTGAGATGGCGGCAGGTGCCGGGATAGAGCGGTCCGTCCGGCCCGTGCGGTGCTGCGGCGGCGGCCTCGATCTCGCGCTGAATGTCCTGGCGGGTGCAGAAGCAGGGGTAGATCAGGTCCGCGCCGCGCAAGCGATCGAGCACGGCGCCATAATCGTCGAAATTCTGCGACTGGCGGCGCACCGGCTCTTCCCAGTGCAGTCCCAGCCAGGTCAGGTCTTCCAGAATCGCCGCCACGAACTCCTCGCGACAGCGGCCGATATCGATGTCCTCGATGCGCAGCAGGAAACGCCCGCCGCTGTCCTGCGCGGCGCGCCATCCCTCCAGCGCCGAGCGCGCATGGCCCAGGTGCAGCAATCCGGTCGGGCTGGGCGCGAAGCGGGTAACGAGCTTGTCCACGGCGGCGACATTAGCGAAGATGGCGCTTCACGCAACCGACCCGGTATCACGATGGCGCGCATCCGCCGCCTCAACAACCGTTCGCTGAAGCAAGGGGCCGCGCATCTCGCCAGCATCGATCCGGATCTGGCGCGCGCCATCGCGCAATGCGGCCTGCCGCCCTTGCGCAGCGCCGATCCCGGCTTCGCTACCTTGCTGCGCTCGATCGTCGGCCAGCAGGTGTCGGTACATTCCGCCCGCGCCATCTGGGAGAAGCTTGCCCTGCTGGTCGATCCGCTGACGCCGGAGAATCTGCTGGCCGCGGGCGAGCCGGTGTTGCGCCAGGCGGGATTCAGCGGCCAGAAAATCCGTTACGGTCTGGCGCTGGCAGCCGACATCGTCGAAGGCAGGATCGATCTCGACGCCGTGCACGAAATGGACGACGAGACCGCCATCGCCGAGCTGGTGAAGGCCAAGGGCATCGGCCGCTGGACGGCGGAGATCTATCTGATGTTCGCGCTGGGCCGCCACGACATCATGCCGGGCGCCGATCTCGGCCTGTGGGTGGCGCTGCAGCACCTGAAGGGGATGCGCAAGCGACCCGATGCCATCAAGCTGTTGAAAGTGGCCGAGGCCTGGCGTCCCTGGCGCAGCGTGGCGGCGCTGACCTTGTGGCATTATCGGCGCAACATGCCGGACTGGGCCAAGACCGAGGCCAAGCTGGCGTTGCGCGCCGCCAAGCCGGTGCCGACGCCCGACCCGATCTCGCCCGCCATCCGCCGCAAGAGGAAAGCTGCATGAGCTTCGAACTGACCGGGCCCACCGCCGGCCCGCTGCAGGAAGGCCGGCCGAGGCACCTGGTGATCCTGTTGCATGGCTACGGCGCCAATGGCGACGATCTGATCGGACTGGCGCCGGTCTGGGCTCCCGTGCTGCCCGACACTCTGTTCGTGGCGCCCAACGCGCCCTATCCCTGCGACATGAACCCGTATGGCTTCCAGTGGTTCGGCATTTCCAATTTGCGGCCGGACATCATGCTGGAAGGCGCGCGCAGCGTTGCGCCGACCTTGGATGCCTTCCTCACTGCCGAGATGGCGCGGCACGGCGTCGACGAATCAAAGACGGCGCTGGTCGGCTTCTCGCAGGGCACGATGATGGCGCTGCATGTCGGCCTGCGCCGCGCCAAGCCCTTTGCCGGCATCCTCGGCTTTTCCGGTGCGCTGCCCGGCGCGGCCGCCTTGCAGGACGAGATCAAATCGCGGCCGCCGGTGCTATTGATCCATGGCGATGCCGATCCCATGGTGCCGGTGCAGGCGCTGCACATGGCCGAGCAGGGCCTGCAGGCGCTGAAGGTGCCAATCGAGATCCATGTCTGCCCCGGGCTGGAGCACGGCATCGACCAGGCCGGCGTCGAATTGGGCGCGAAATTCCTTAAAAAGGTCCTTGCCTAGGCGGCGCGGTCGCGCAACTTCACCGCCGTCGCTTCCTCGTTCTTCAGGTAAAGCTCGATCGCCTCGGGACCGGTCAGGCTGGTGTTCGGCGTCTTGCCGTCGCCATGCGCGATCAGCGCCAGGCAGAACCATGCCAGGCCCGCTTTGGCCGGCTTGATGCTCTTCTCCCACGCCGTGCCGTCGCCGCCGGCCAGAATCCTGGCCGGCAGATCGGTCTCCACGCACATCGGCCGGCCCAGGCCAATGACATCGAGCGCGCCCGAAGCCAGGGCCGCTTCCATCGCCGCGCGCGAGCGGAAGCCGCCGGTCACCATCAGCGGCACTTTCGAGACCGTGCGGATTTGCTCGGCGTAATCCATGAAATAGGCCTCGCGCCGCACCGTGCTGTCGGCGACCGCAGCGCCTTCGGAAGTCTTGGAGCCCATCATCGAGGGCTCCTCGTAATTGCCGCCGGAGATTTCCAGCAGATCGAGCCCCGCCTCCTCCAGCCAGCGCACCACCTGCAGGCAGTCTGCGTTGCTGAAACCGCCCTGCTGGAAATCGGACGAGTTCAATTTCACGGAGATCGGGAAGTCCGGTCCCACCGCCTGGCGCATTTCGCGCACGATGGTGAGCAGCAGCCGCGCGCGATTCTCCAGCGAGCCGCCCCACTGGTCGGTGCGCTGGTTGACCAGTGGCGTGAGGAACTGGCTGATGAGATAGCCGTGCGCGGCATGGATCTGCACGCCGGTGAAACCGGCCTCCCTGGCAACCACCGCGACGTTGACGAAGCGGAAGATGACGTCCTCGACTTCGTTCGCCGTCATGGCGCGCGGCGGTGCGAAGGCGGTTTCCGGCAGGTTGCGCAGCTTCACCGCCGAGGGTGCGATCGGCTCTTCGCAGATGCGCCGCGGGGTTTGTCGGCCGGGATGGTTGATCTGCATGAACAGATGCGTGCCGTTCTGCGTGCCGGCCTTGGCATAGGCTTTCAGCTCCTCGAAACCGCCATTGCCGTCGATCACTACATTGCCCGGCCGCTCCAAGTAACGGCGATCGACCTGCACGTTGCCGGTCACCACCAGACCGGCGCCACCCTGCGCCCAGCGGCCATAGAGCGCTTCATGCCGGGCGGTGGCGCGATTGAGTTCGTCAGCCAGGCCTTCGGTCAGCGGCGCCTTCCCGAAACGGTTCTTCAGCACGGCGCCGCAGGGCAGAGTGAGCGGCGAAGCCAAGGTCAAGGTTGCCATCGCGTTTCCCGTCGTGAATGGTTAGGACCAGGCAAAGGCCCGGAGAGCAGCGCAAGACATGCCACAGACCGACACGATCGACCAAACCCTTCCACGCGGCCGCCTGCAGGGATTTTGCGTGCCGGAATTCCGCCCGGTGCTGCAGGCGTTCGAGGCCAATTTTACCCAGCGTGGCGAGTTCGGCGGCAGCGTCAGCTTGAGCGTCAACGGCAAGACCGTGGTCGATCTGTGGGGTGGCCAGGCCGATACCGACAGGCCGTGGACCAAGGACACGGTGTCGATCGTGTTTTCGTGCACCAAAGGCGCGACGGCGATCTGCGCCCATATCCTGAAAAGCCGCGGGCTCATCGATTACGACGCGCCGGTCACCAAATACTGGCCGGAATACGCGCAGCACGGCAAAGGCGACACCACCGTGCGCATGTTCCTCGACCATTCCGCCGGCGTGCCCGCCTTGCGCGCACCGGTGAAGAAGGATGGCACTTACGACTGGACCTACATGGTCGAGCGGCTGGCCGACGAGGAGCCGTTCTGGACACCAGGAATCCGCAACGGCTATCACGGCCTGACCTTCGGCTGGACTGTAGGCGAGATCGTGCGCCGCGTTTCGGGCAAGTCGCTGGGTCAATTCTTTCAGGACGAGATCGCCCGGCCGCTGGGTCTCGAATTCTGGATCGGCCTGCCGGAGGAATATGAGCCGCGCGTGGCGCCGATGATCCGCCACGTCTGGCCGTCCGATGTGAAGCTGCCGCCGTTCCTGGAAGCGGTGGTGAAGGACAAGAGCTCGACGCCATCGCTCTTCCTGCTCAACACCGGCGGTTTCATGCCGGCCGGCGCCAACAGCCGCGCCGGACATGCCGCCGAGATCGGCGCCGCCAACGGCATCTCCAACGCGCGCGGTCTGGCTGGTATGTACGCGCCGCTGGCGCAGGGCGGCGGTACGCTGGTCGATGGCGAGACGCTGGCCGAAATGGGACGCGTGTCGATGGCGACGCATTGGGACGCCACCCTGTGCATTCCCACCCGCTTCGCGCTGGGCTTCATGAAGTCGATGGACAATCGCCAGCGCGTGGCGCCGATCCCGTCCCTGCCCGGCCTCGACAGCGTCATCCTGGGCGAACAGGCGTTCGGCCATGTCGGGGCCGGCGGCAGCATTGGTTTCGCCGATCCCGAATGCGGCCTGTCCTTCGGCTACACGATGAACCAGATGGGGCCCGGCCTGCTGCTCAATCCGCGCGGCCAGGCGCTGGTCGATGCTGCCTATCGCTGCCTGGGCTATAGCTCCAACGACAGCGGCGTGTGGCGGCGATAGGGACGTTACCAAGCGTTACATCGCTGTTGTGTCGGGAAAATCCACACCACCACCAGCTATTGTGTTTTCTAAAAGTTTTCCCCAGAATGCGCGCCATGTGCAGGCAGTTGCATAGTCGATGGAGTCCGAGGCGTGGCACCGCCGCCTGACTCATGTCCGGCGCTGGTGCTTAATGCCGACTTCCGGCCGCTCAGCTATTTTCCGTTGTCGTTGTGGTCGTGGCAGGACGCGGTGAAAGCGGTGTTCCTCGATCGCGTCTCCGTCGTCTCCGAATACGAGCGCACCATCAGAAGCCCCAGCCTCGAGATCCGCCTGCCCAGCGTCATCGCGCTGAAGGAATACATTCCCGCGGCGCGGCGGCCGGCCTTCACGCGGTTCAATGTCTTCCTGCGCGACAAGTTCACCTGCCAATACTGCGGCGACGGCTTTGCCGCGCACGACCTGACCTTCGACCATCTGGTGCCCAAATCGCTGGGCGGCCGCACCACCTGGCGTAACGTGCTGGCGGCCTGCTCGCCGTGCAACCTGCGCAAGGGCAGCCGGCTGGCGCATCATGCCGGCATGCTGCCGGTCCGCCTGCCGGACGAGCCCACAACCGGCGAATTACAGGAAAATGGCCGCGCTTTCCCGCCCAATTACCTGCACCAGAGCTGGCGCGACTTCCTGTATTGGGATAGCGAACTCGATCCGGCATAATCGTTCCCTGCCAGGCGCCGTCAGAGCGCCTTTAGAGGAGACGCGCCATGCCTTTCGACCTGCCCAGCGGCGATCCGCAAAAACTCGGCCTCGACCAGGGCCAGCTCGACCGGCTGATCGACACCATCGAAAAGCAGGTGGCCGAAGGCTGGTATCCCGGCTGCGAGATCGCGCTGGCGCGGCACGGCAAGTTGGTGCTGTCGCGCCATTTCGGCAATGCCCGCATCGCCCCGCAGAAGGTGAAGGCCGACGCCAACACCCTGTGGCTGCTCTATTCCAACACCAAGGTCCTCACCGCCGCCGCCATGTGGCAGTTGGCCGAACGCGGCTATTTCCGTTTCACCGACACGGTGGCCGAGCATCTGCCGGGCTTCGAGAAGAACGGCAAGCGCGACATAACCATCCTGCAGGTCATCACCCATCAGGGCGGCTTTCCCGATGCGGTGTTCAAGGGCGAAACCTTCGAGAGCATCGACAAGCGGCGCGAAGCGGCCTGCAACATCGCCCTGCAATGGACGCCGGGGTCGCAGGTTTCGTATCACCCGCTGGCCGCGCATTGGGTCATCGCGGCGATGATGGAAGCGGTCACCGGCAAGGATTTCAAGACGCTGATCAGAGACGAGCTGATCGAGCCTTTAGGCCTGGCCGATGAGATTTATGTCGGCCTGCCGGAGAGCCTGCATGGCCGCGCCGCCGACATGCATATTCCCGAAGACGGCAAGCCGACGACCCAGAAGCCGCTTGACGAAGCCAACAACGCGCTGTGGCGGCGGGCCGGCGCGCCGGGCGGTGGCGGTTATGCCACGGCGCGGGCCATGGCGGCGTTCTATCAGATGCTGCTGCAAGGCGGCACGCTCAACGGCAAGCGCGTGCTCTCCCCCGCCACCATCCGCTACGCCACGCGCAATTTCACCGGCGACCGCGTCGACCACTACATGAACATGCCGATGCATCGCGGCCTGGGCCCGCATCTGCGCGGCAAGACCGATAATATCCGCGGCATGGGTTCGTTGGCGGCGCCGGAGACCTTCGGCCATGGCGGCGTCGGCTCCTCCTATTGCTGGGCCGATCCGAATTCCGGCGTATCGTTTGCCTATCTCACCAATTCGCGCCAGCCCGATCCCTGGCACAGCAAGCGGCTGGATACGGTTTCCAACTTCGTGCACAGCGCCATCATAGGTTGAACTCTCATGTCCCTTCCCCCCTTGCGGGGAAAGGCTAGGAAGGGGGGAAGCTACGCGACAGATGGTTCCTGTGGATCACCCACCACCCTAGCCCCCCGCAAGGGGGGAGGGGATACGAAAAGAAGGGTGGAAGTTATTTCAGCATCGGCTTCTCGCCCTCAGGCAATCCAACCTGGAAGATGTTGAGCGTCAACGACACCAGGCAGTAATAGCCCAGCACGCCGACCAGCTCGACCACCGCCTTCTCGCCAAGAATTTCCATCGCGCGCGCATACGTGTCGTCGCTGACATAATGCAGCGCGAAGGCCTCGCTGGCGAAATCGTAAACCACTTTCTCGTCGGCCTGCATGCCGGGCGGCGGCAGGCGGAGGCGAATGGCATCGATGATGAGCTGCGCCAGCCCGCCCTCGCGCGCCATCTTCTCATGCGCATACCACTCGAACTGCGCCTTCCAGTAGCGTGCCGTCACCAGGATCGCCAGTTCAGACAGCCGCTTCGGCAGCGAAGTGTTGAAGCGGCAGAACTCGCCCAGTTTCTGCGCCCGGTCGGCCAGGATCGGGCTGCGCAGCCACGGCGCGAAGGGTCCGCCGATCGAGCCGCGCGGACCGGACACGATGTCGTCGTAGATCTTGCGCTGTTCCGGCGCCAGCCTGGCGGGATCGAGTTTGCCCAGACGCGACATTGCTGCTCCGTTGGTTAAAGTGCCGACCAGCCAGGCTGGTCGCGATCCAGCATGCGCTTCAGCGCTTCGAAATGCAGGAAGGCCTGCTGGCTTTCACCCTGCATTTGCTTGGCCGTCTTGGCCGCCATCTGCTCGGACACGACGCTGAGCGGCTTGCCGGTCGACATGGCCAGCACCTGCACCAGGCAGGCGCGCTCGAGGAAGTAAAGCTCATCGAAAGCCATCGCCAGGGTCGACGCCGTCACCACGACCCCATGATTGCCGAGAAAGGCGATATCGGCCTCACCCATGGCGGCGCAGATGCGATCGCCTTCGTTCTCGTCCAGCGCCAAGCCGCCGTAATCGTCGTCGTAGGCGATGCGGTTGTAGTAGCGCAGCGCGTTCTGGGTGCACATCTCCAGCCGGCCGTTCTGGATCGTGGTCAGCGCCGTGGCATAGGGCATATGGGTGTGCAGCACCGCCCTGGCCGACGGCTTGCCGAGATGGATGCGGCCATGGATGAAGAAGGCCGTCGGCTCGACCGGATGCCTGCCTTCGATGATGTTGCCCCTGGCATCGGTCATGACGACGTCGGCTGCCGTCACCTCCGACCAGTGCAGACCCTGCGGATTGATCAGGAAGCGGTCGTCGGTGTCGGGTACGGCGACGGAGAAGTGATTGCACACGCCTTCATGCAGACCGAGCCGGGCGGCGCTGCGCAAGGCCGCCGCCAGATCGATGCGGGCTTGCGAAACGGGGTTGTTGCGGATCATCACAGACTCCGGTTCTAGAAACGGCTGGACAGCCAGATGGCCAGCCGCGACGCCGCCTTGATGCCGGCGCTCAACACCGGATAGGCCGGCGCCTGCTCCGCGCCCTGCGCCAAGGCTTCGTCGCGATGTTCGATCTCCTCGCCGCGAAATTCCTCGATGGTTTCGCGCAAAGGCTTTTCGTCGTCGCCCAGTATCGCCGCCTGCCTGGCATAATGCTCGTCGATGACCTGCTCGACGGCGACGGTGCAGGCCATGGCAGCCTTCTCGCCCAGCAGCGCCGTGGCGGCGCCCAGCGCAAAGCCCGCTACATGCCAAACCGGCTGCAGCAGGGTCGGCCGCATCCGGCGTTCGACCAGCAGCCGGTCGAATTCCTTCAGATGCCGTTCTTCCTGCCGCGCCATCAACTCGACGGCCTTGCGCGTCTTGTGGCCCGGACGCAGGCGCCGGCGCAGCACCGCTTGCTGGCCGGCATAGATACGGATGGCGCCATATTCGCCGGCCTGATCGACCCTGATGATGCGCTCGACGATCTGCCGCGGCGAAGGATCGCCCGGCTGGCGGCCCTCTCCGGTGCGCTCGGGCGGCACCACGGGAATTCTGTCCTCGCTCATGTCCGCACGCGCTTGAAAGCAAGTGCAGCGATGGCAACGCCGGCAACGGCGGAAACGATCGCGTTCCACCCCGCCATCGAGACGCCCAGCAGCGACCAGGCGATTTCATCGCAGCGCACCACCGGCGTCTCCATCAGCCGCTTGGCCGCCTCCGCCGGGCTCAAGCCGCTCAGATCGCTGGCGCTGCAGCCGGTGGGGCCGGCCCACCATTTCTGCTCGACCCCGACATGGAACACGCCGATGCCGGCCGAGACGATCATCGCCGCGCCCGCCAGTGCGATCAGGAGCCAGCCGATGCGACCGCCGACGATCAGGCCGCCAATGGCCAGCACCAGCGCCGCGCCATGGGCCCAGCGTTGATCCAGGCACAGCGCGCACGGCGCCAGCCCACCCAGATACTGGAACGCCAGCGCGCCCAGCAGCAATCCGCCGCTGACCGCAAGCGGCGCCAGCGCGGCATGCCGCGGCGATTGGCCAAACCAGGTCTGCGTCAGCGAAATCATGCTTTAACTATGGGACGCTCCGCCTTGTCTTTCCAGCGCCATGCCGTCGCAAGCTCTAGAAGACGTATTTCACCACGACGAAGCCGCCGATCAGCGCCGCCAGGAACGCCCAGGTCAGCACTTCCAGCCGCTTCTCGATGAAATTGCGGATCGGATCGCCGAACTTCCACAACAAGCCGGCCACCAGGAAAAAACGCACGCCGCGGGTCAGGATCGAGGCCCAGACGAAAGTGAAGAGATCGAAATGCGCCACGCCGGAGGCAATGGTCACAAGCTTGTAAGGGATCGGCGTCAGGCCTTTGATAAGGATGATCCAGGTGCCGTATTCGGCGAACTCGGCGCGAAAGGTCTCCATCGCGCCTTGCAGATTGTAGAGCTGGATCACCCAGGCGCCGATGGTCTCGAACAGGTAATAGCCGATGGCGTAGCCGAACAGCCCGCCGATCACGGAAGCGACGGTGCAGACGCCGGCAATGACGAATGCCTTGCTGCGCTGGGCCAGCACCATCGGCACCAGCATCACATCGGGCGGGATGGGAAAGAACGAGCTTTCGGCGAAGGAGATGGCGGCCAGGGCGGGAAGCGCGCGGCGATGGCCCGCCAGCCGCATCATCCAGTCATAGAGTTTTCGGAACATCGACAACCATGATCGTGCGGCGGGATGTGCTGTCTAGCAGCCACGGCAATCGGCTGCAATTCCGCAGCGAATGCCCACATTCCATGATGCGATTTGCCGAAGCCGCAGGACTCCGGTATCAAAAGGCATAAGAAAGAATGCTGCAACGCAGCAAAGCAGGCAGGGACATGGCTAAGGGTCGTAAGGGCAGCAGGACTGTGCTCTATGCTGCCGTGGTTTTGTTGATCGCGGTGGGCGCCGGCGCGTGGTGGTACAGCAATGGCGGCGCCATGTCGCCGCCAAAGCCGGCAGGCCAGGCTGGTGGTACGGCGCCTCGTCCTGCCAACAGCCCGCCCCCAGGCGGCGGCTTCGCCGTCCCGGTCGAAGCCATAAAGGTCACAATAGAAACCGCCCAGCGCCAGACCTTGGCAATCGGCACATTCCGCTCCTTCGAATCCGTCATCGTCCGTCCGGAAGTGACGGGCCGCGTGCTCGACCTGCCGTTCCGCGAAGGCGACAAAGTCACGCGTGGCCAGGTCATCGTGCGGCTGGACGATTCGGTCGAGCGCGCTACCTTGGGCCAAGCCGAAGCGCGCCTGACGCTGGCCAAGGCCAATTTCGCTCGCGCTCAGACCTTGGTGGCGCGCGAAGCAGGCACCGTCAAGGCGCTGGATGAGGCGCGCGCCGGTCTGATCAGCGCCGAAGCGGACATCGTGCTGGCCAAGGCCAGGCTGGAGAAGATGAGCATCATCTCGCCGTTCGACGGCATTGCCGGCTTGCGCAAGGTCAGCGTCGGCGATTATCTCAGCCCCGGCGCCGAGGTCGTCAATCTCGAGCAGATCGATCCGCTGAAGATCGATTTCCGCGTGCCCGAGATATTCCTGCCCACGGTCAAGGATGGCGCCACCATCGCCGTGGCGGTCGACGCTTTCCCCGGCCGCAATTTCGCCGGCCGCATCTACGCCATCGATCCGCTGATCGATCAGGCCGGCCGCTCGATCGTGGTGCGCGCGCGTATTGACAATACAGATAATGTCTTGCGCCCCGGCCTGTTCGCCCGCGTCACTCTGACATTGGCGGTGCGCGAGAATGCGATTTTCGTGCCCGAGCAAAGCATCATCCCGATCGGCGACAAAACGTTCGTCTATCGCGTCATCGACGGCAAGATTGCCAACACGCCGGTCAAACTGGGCCTGCGCCGCAACGCCAGAGTTGAAGTGCTGGAAGGCCTGTCGCCGGGCGACCTGGTGGTAACGGCCGGCCAGTTGAAGGTGCAGAACGGGCGCAGCGTTACGGTGGTGCCGGCGCCCGGCGACACACCCATCACGCCCCGCATTGGCGGCGAAGCCACGCCCGCCCCCGCCGCGCAGCCCGCCGGCGAGAAGAAAACGAACTGACCGGAGCCGTCTGCCATGACGCTGCCCGAACTTTCCATCCGCCGCCCGGTTTTCGCCACGGTGATGAGCCTCGTCATCGTGCTGGTGGGCCTCATCTCCTACCAGCGCCTGTCGGTGCGGGAATATCCCAATATCGACGAGCCGGTGGTAACGGTCGACACGACCTATCGCGGCGCCAGCGCGGAGATCGTCGAGAGCCAGATCACCGTGCCGCTGGAGGATTCGCTGTCCGGCATCGACGGCATCGACGTGCTGAGTTCGGTCAGCCGCGCCGAGCGCAGCCAGATCACCGTCCGCTTCCGCCTCAACCGCGATCCCGACGGCGCCGCCGCCGACGTGCGCGACCGGGTGGGCCGCGTGCGCCAGCAATTGCCGGACGATATCGACGAGCCGGTGATCGCCAAGGTCGAGGCCGACGCGCAACCCATCATCTATCTCGCCTTCTCCTCCGACCGCCACTCGCAGCTCGAGATCACCGATTACGCCGACCGCTACGTGAAGGACCGGCTGCAGAACATTCCCGGCGTCTCCGGCGTGCGTATTTTCGGCGAGCGGCGCTATTCCATGCGCCTGTGGCTCGATCGTGCGCGGCTCGCGGCCTACAACATGACGCCGCAGGACGTGGAAAACGCGTTGCGGCGGCAGAACGTCGAAATCCCGGCCGGCCGCATCGAAAGCCAGGCGCGCGAATTCACCATCATGACCGAGACCGATCTGCGCACCCCGGCGCAGTTCGAGAACCTGATCCTGCGCGAGGTCAAAGGCTATCTGATCCGGCTGCGCGATGTCGGCCGCGCCGAGCTGGGTGCGCGCGACAGCCGGGTCATCGCCCGCTTCAACGGCAACAATTCAGTCGCCATCGGCGTCATCAAGCAGGCCACCGCCAATCCGCTCGACGTCTCCAAGGGCGTGCGCGAGGAAATGCCGCGCATCGAACGCGAGGCGCCCGAGGGCATGAAGGTCGGCGTTGGCTACGATTCCTCGATCTTCATCGACCGCTCGATCGACAACGTCTTCCGCACCATCGGCGAGGCGGTGATCCTGGTGATCATCGTCATCTTCCTGTTCCTGCGCTCGCTGCGCGCCACCGTCATTCCGCTGGTGACCATCCCGGTGTCGCTGGTCGGCGCCTTCGCGCTGATGCTGCTGTTCGGTTTCTCGATCAACACACTGACCTTGCTCGCCATGGTGCTGGCCATCGGCCTGGTGGTGGACGACGCCATCGTCATGCTGGAGAACATCTCCCGTCACGTCGAGGAAGGCATGCCGCCGTTCCAGGCGGCGTTGCAGGGCGCGCGCGAGATCGCCTTTGCCGTCATGGCCATGACCATCACGCTGGCCGCCGTCTACGCGCCGATGGCGTTCCAGACCGGCCGCACCGGACGGCTGTTCATCGAATTCGCCCTGACCCTGGCCGGCGCGGTGCTGGTGTCGGGCTTCGTGGCGCTGACGCTGTCGCCGATGATGTGCTCGAAGCTGCTGAAGAGCCACCAGCGGCATGGCAAGCTGTTCATGGCGGGCGAACGCTTCCTGGAAGCGCTGAATCGCGGCTACCGCAGTATTCTCTCTCCGATCGTGAAGGCATGGCCGCTGGTGGGACTGGCGTGGGTCGCCGTCTTTGCCACCGCGATCTACCTGGTGATCAAGCTGCCGAAAGAGTTGTCGCCGATCGAGGATCGCGGCACGGTGGTGACGTTCGGCATTGCGCCGGAGGGCGCCACCATCGACCACACTTTCGAGTACGGCCGGCGCATGGAGGCGATCCTGCGCGACACGCCCAACATGTCGACCTATTTCCTGATCGTGGGCTTCCCTTCGGTCAACAACGTCATCTCCTTCGGCCGCCTGGTCGACTGGAAAGATCGCACCGTCAAGCAACAGCAGGTGGTGGCCTCGCTGCAGCCCAAGATATTCGCCATCCCAGGCGTGCTGGGCGCGCCCAGCAATCCGCAGTCGCTCGGCCAAAGCGCTTCGGAACGTCCGGTGCAATTTGTGCTGCAGACCTCCGGTCCCTATTCCGAGCTGCAGAAGGCGGTCGATATCCTGCTGCCGCTGGCGCGCAGCAATCAGGGCCTGATCAATGCCGACACCGATCTGAAACTGAACAAGCCCGAAATCCGCATCAACGTCGACCGCGAAAAGGCGGCGGATCTCGGCATCGAGGTCGATGTCGTCGGCCGCACGCTGGAAACCATGATGGGCGGCCGGCAGGTCACGCGCTTCAAGCAGAACGGCAAGCAATACGACGTGGTGGTCCAGGTGGCCGATGTCGACCGCACCAATCCGGACGATCTCAACGCCATCTTCGTGCGCGCCTCTTCGGGGCAGATGATCCCGCTGTCCAATCTGGTGACGTTCAAGGAAACGGTGGCGGCGCGCGAATTGAACCATTTCAACAAGCTGCGCTCGGCCACGATCACCGCCTTCCTGGCGCCGGGCTACACGCTGGGCGATGCCTTGAAGTTCCTCGAACAAGAGGCGGTCAAACTGCCGCCTGGCATCATCTTCGATTTCGCCGGCGGCAGCCGCGAGTTCCGCTCCGCCAGCAGCGATTTCTGGGTCACCCTGCTGCTGGCCATCGTCTTCATCTATCTGGTGCTGGCGGCGCAGTTCGAGAGCTTCATCGATCCGCTGATCATCATCCTGACCGTGCCGCTGGCCGCCACCGGCGCGCTGCTGGCGCTGACGCTGACCGGCGGCACGATCAGCGTCTACAGCCAGATCGG
>JAQSWP010000042.1 GCA_029266575.1 Alphaproteobacteria bacterium
TATAACGTTGGACAGGGAAAAGCGCTCACGCCCCCGGGAGGGATAATGTTCGAAGGGTTTCAAAGCCGCCAGATCGACACCGGCGAAGCCACTATAAACCTGCGAATCGGCGGCCAGGGAAGGCCTTTGCTGTTACTGCACGGTTACCCGGAAACCGGAATCATGTGGCACAAGGTGGCGCCGCGGCTGGCCGAGCATTTCACCTGTGTCGTGCCCGATCTGCGTGGCTATGGCGACAGTTCCAAGCCCGCGAGCGACAAGGAGCATTACGTCTATTCCAAGCGCGCCAATGCCAACGACCAGGTCAAGATCATGCAGGCGCTGGGCTTCGAGAAATTCATGGTTGCTGGCCACGATCGCGGCGGGCGCGTCACGCACCGCATGTGCCTGGACCATCCCGATCGTATCGAGCGCGCCTCGATCCTCGACATCATGCCGACGCCGGTGGTGTTCGGCACCGTCAATCAGCGCATTGCGACGGCCTATTACCACTGGTTCTTCCTGATCCAGCCCTTCGACTATCCCGAGAGAATGATCGGTCACGATCCAGAATACTATCTGCGCCACACCTTGAGGGCGCTGTCCGCGCCAGACACTTTTCCGGAGGAAATCATCAGGGAATATCTACGCACCTTCGGCCGGAAGGACACCATCCACGCCACCTGTGAGGATTATCGCGCGGGCGCTTCGATCGATCTCGAGCACCACAAAGCCGACGGCGGCAGGAAGATCGCCTGTCCGCTGCAGATCCTGTGGGGAGAGAAGGGGCTGGTCGGCCGCGCCTATGAGACGATGAAAATCTGGCGCGAATATGCCGACAATGTCATTGGCCAGGCGATGGCCAGCGGCCATTTCATTCCCGAGGAAGCGCCGGACGAAACCGTCAAGGCGCTGCTGGGTTTCTTCAAGTCCTAGAAAGCGGCTGGAATTTCGCGCTTGCGCCAAAGCTGCATCAGCGTGGCGTCGGCGGAGGTCGAAGCGCTGCGCCAAAGGTTGATTAGCACGGGTGTCAGGCCCGGACGGAAGGTCCGCTCATAGGCCTCGCGCGAAGTTGGCGTGAGCTTCGCCAGCAGGCGGCGATGGGCGATGCCGAGCTGGTGATAGGGCATGGCGGGAAACAGGTGATGCAGCGCGTGGTAGCGCAGGCCAAGCGGGAACATCAGCTCGGTCAGCACCGGATTGCCCAGCACGGTGATTGAATCTTCGAACTGCGCTACGTGGCTCATCGGTGCGCCGCGGCTGGCGAAACTATGCCCAGCCAGATTGCGCAGCCAGTTCAGCAGAATGCCGAAGCAAGCCAGCACGTAGAGTTTCAGCAGCAGGATCCAGGGTAAGACATCGGCGATCAACAACACCAACAGCGTTGCGTGAAAAGCGAAAACGGCAGCTTCAGCCAGGCGCCAGATGCGATCGGGCGGCGGCGTGTCGGCCAACCGGCGATAATGCGGGTTACTTATGTAAGAGGAAGCGTTGAGGTCGACCCAGCGGCGTAGCCTGGGCGACAACCAGGTCAGCGGCACAATCAGCACGAAGCGGATCACGGCCAGGATGGGGGTCAGCGGCACCTGCAGGAAGTAAAGCACGATCTCGCGCGGCCGCGAGTGAGCCAACGGCATGTATTCGCCATCCTGCGGCGTGCCATAATGCTTGCGGCTGTGGTGGTCGTTGTGATTGTCGTAGAAATATGACGGCGTCATCAGCGGAATGCCGATCGCAATATTCCAGGCGGCCACGAAGCCCGGCAGGGTGCCACGGCGCAAATGCACGATCTCGTGGATGAAGGTGCCGACGCGGAACAGCGCGAAGCCAGCGACCACGAAACCGACGAAGCTCCAGAACGAAACTGCCGGGTTCAGCAAATAGAGCGCTGCCGCGCCATAACCAACGATGGCGGTGAGGATGAAATCCGACCAGAACCAGAGTGGATCGGGCCTGAACAGGTCATGCACCAGAGAGCGCGCTTTGGGCAGTGCGAAGCCTGCCATTTGTTGTTCCTGTAAAGTCGTACTCTCTCCCATGGGCAAACCAATTTAGGCAGCAAAGCCGGCGGCATCAAGGCGGCAGATAGCCCGCGATCAGCCACGTAGAAATTGCAAATTTCCGATGCTTTCCAACAGGATCGGCCGCGCTCTTGAAGCCTGAAAATTCTCGCCATCCAGCACGCAGCCGCCGTCGAAAGCGAGTTCGATACGATCGGCGCAAAGACTGTCGTAGCCATTGGCCGGCGTCAGCAGCTTGTGCGGCCGGCTGCGCACGGCCAGCCAGACCGCGCTCAGGAGCGAACGCGAAGCCTCGAATACCAACGTCAGTCGAATGCTCCCCTGGCCGTCGCCCCAGAACGGCTTCAGACCCATCGACAGCTTGTTCATCGTCGACGCCAGCAGTACGACCGTGGCTTTCTCGCCGTACGCACGACCGTCTATGGCGATCTGCATTGGGGTGGGAGCGAAAGGATCGCGGCCAATGGCGATCTTGAACAGGATCGCTAGAATCCGCAGGGCCGGCCCCAGACCGTCGCGCACGCCGAGGCGATCGATGCCGCTGCGATTGTCCATCGTCGCTTCGTAGATGCCGGCGGCGCCGAAAAAGAGTCCGTATGCTGGGACTGCCGCATCGCCGCCACTTAGCCGAATAACCGGCCGTGTGGTCAGGCGCGATGAAAGCGTCTTGCCATGAAAATGCTTCAGAATCGTTTCCAGCACAGCGGTCGGGCGGCTGGCATCGTTGAGATCATGGGCAATCATGTTGGTGGTACCGCCAGGCAGGATTGCCAGAGCGGGCACATGCGCAAACGGCGAGGCTGGCGCGAGGATCACGTTCAGCACTTGCTGCACCGTGCCATCACCGCCGCAGACCGCCAGCACTGTCACTCCCCGACTGGCCAGCGCGGCCAGGGAAGCGGCCGTGGCAGCCGGAGCCGTCGGTCGCTCCACTGGAATATCGGGGTGCGATACTAGGAGAGCATCGAGCGCCTGCATGCCGGTGCGGTTGCGTCCGCTTTGCGTGTTGATCAGCACGCCCAGCTTCAGTTCGCTCGGCAGTGCATCGCCAGAGGAAAGATGGTTCATGCTACCCGGATTGCAGCGTTTTAACGCCAGCGTCGCGTTCGAAGAGATAGAGCAGCGTTCTTAGAGCCTCGCCCCGCTTGTTGGCAAGTTTGGAGTCACGTTCCAGGATCAGGCGGGCATCGTCGCGAGCGATCTGCAGCAGATCGCCATGCACCGCCAGATCGGCCAAGCGCATCTCGGGCAAACCGCTCTGGCGGGTGCCCAGCAACTCGCCGGCGCCGCGCAGACGCAGATCTTCCTCGGCGATGCGAAACCCGTCTTCCGTCTCGCGCATGATACTCAGCCGGGACTTGGCGGTTTCGCCGAGAGGGTTTTGATAGAGCAGCAGGCAGGTCGACGCGGCATCGCCGCGGCCGACGCGACCGCGCAATTGATGCAGCTGCGACAGGCCGAAACGCTCGGCATGCTCGATCACCATAACCGTCGCCTGTGGCACGTCCACGCCGACCTCGATCACCGTGGTCGCCACCAGAATGTCGAGGTGGCCGGAGGCGAACGCCTCCATGACCTTGTCCCGCTCGGAGCCTTTCATCCGTCCATGCACCATGCCGACGCGCTCGCCATAGCGGCCGCGCAGCATGGCATGGCGTTCCTCGGCTGCCGCCATGTCGGAGACTTCCGATTCCTCGATCAGCGGACAGACCCAATAGACCCGCGCGCCTTCTTTGACGCGCCGGCCGACGGCATCGACCACTTCGTCGAGACGCTCGAGCTGCACGGTTCTCGTATCGATCGGCTTGCGGCCTGCCGGCTTCTCCGTCAGCCGCGAGGCATCCATGTCGCCATAGGCCGCCAGCATCAAGGTGCGCGGGATGGGTGTGGCGGTCATCACCAGCATGTGCACGCCTTTGCCCTTGCTGGCCAGCGTCAAACGCTGGTGCACGCCGAAGCGATGCTGTTCATCGATCACCGCCAGCCCGAGATCGTTGAACTCGACATCGTCCTGCACCAGCGCATGCGTGCCGACCACCATCTGGATCGCGCCATCGGCCAGGCCTTCGAGGATGCGGACGCGCGCCTTGCCCTTGTCGCGGCCGGTTAACAGTACGATGCGGCAGCCTGCGGCTTCGGCCAGCGGCTGCAAGGTGGCGAAATGCTGGCGCGCCAGGATTTCCGTCGGCGCCATCAATGCGGCCTGGGTTTTGGCTTCGGCGGCGACCAGCATGGCGAACAACGCCACCACCGTCTTGCCGCTGCCGACATCGCCTTGCAGAAGCCGCAGCATGCGGGTGTCACTGTCCATGTCGGCCGCGATTTCGGCGATGCCCTGAATCTGGCTGCCAGTCAGCGTATAGGGCAGGGCGGCTTTCACCTTTGCCTGCAATTTGCCGTCACCTTTCAGGCGGCGGCCCGGCAAAGCGCGGTTCTGGTTGCGCACCATGGCGATGGCGAGCTGGTGCGCCAACAATTCATCATAAGCCAGTCGGCGGCGCGGCACCGACATGGTCGAAAGTTCGGCATCGCCGGTGGGGTTATGAGCGGCGATCAGCGCCGCCTTCCATGCTGGCCAGGTTTCACGCTTCAGCAGCGCGGGGTCGATCCATTCCGCAAGCTCTGGCGCATTGTCCACGGCATGGTGGATGGCGCGCATGAAGGTCTTGGGCGCCAGACCGGCCGTCAGCCCGTACACCGGTTCAACCCGCATTACGCTGTCGCGCTCGCTGAGCGGCACGACGTGATCGGGGTGGGTCATTTGCAAGGTGTTCTGAAACAACTCGATGCGGCCGGAAACCACGCGCTTTTCGCCGACCGGCAGTAGCTTGGCCAGGTAATCGCCGCGGGCATGGAAGAAAACCAGGGTCAGGGAGCCCGTTGCATCGTGGCACAGCACGCGATAGGGCTGCCGCGGGTTGCGCGGCACCTGGTGTTCATCGACGGCGACCTGGACCGTGGCTATGCGTCCTGCTTCTGCTTGGATCAGGGTCGGCGCATAGCGGCGGTCGATCAGCGCATAGGGCAAATGCCACAGCAGATTGACGACATGCGCACCGGCCACTTTTTCCACAAGTTTCGCCAGCTTCGGCCCGATGCCGGGCAGGCTGGTGATCGCGGCAAAGAGGGGAAAGAGGATCTGCGGGCGCATGATACAAAGTCGCAGGCACTCGGCGGCTGACAGAGGCGTTTCAAGGGCTTATATCCTACGCCGCTTTGACCGCCAAAGGGCTCGAATCCAATGTCCGCCAGCGATACCGACAATCCTCTGGAGAACCGCCGCAAGCGGCTGCTCTACCAGAGCCTCTATCGCGGCAACAAGGAGAACGACATCATCCTGGGCCGCTTCGCGCGCGCCCATCTGGGCAGTTTCAATGCCGCCGAGCTCGACCAATACGAAAAACTGCTGGCCAATGGCGACAACGATATTTTCGACTGGCTGAGTGGGCGGGCCGAGGTGCCGGCCGAAGAGAACTCGCCGGTAGTGCGCCGACTGTTGCGCTTCCGCGTCGATCTGGCCTGAGGCATGGCCGATTTAGCCTTCCTCTTTGCCCGGCCAGCGACGTGGCAGCTTGCCGGCGTCCCGGAGGGCGCCGACGCGCTGGTGCTGGCCGATCTGGCGCGGCAGTCGGGTGGGCGCGACATCCTGCACGTGGCGCGGGACGGCAACCGGCTGCAGCGGCTGATTGAAGCGCTGCAATTCTTTGCGCCCGGCCGCGAAGTTATCGGCGTGCCAGCCTGGGACTGCCTGCCCTATGACCGGCTGTCGCCACATGCCGACATCGTCAGCCAGCGACTGGCAGCACTGTCACGGCTGTCGCGGCCGAAGCCACCCGCCAGCCCGGCGCGCATCGTCATTGTCTCGGTCGGCGCGCTGCTGCAGCGCGTGCCGCCGCGTGACGTCTACGCCCAGGCGGGCTATCGGCTGAAGCCGGGCGACAAGATCGGCCTGACCGAGTTCACCGGCTACCTGTCGGACAACGGCTATGGCCGCAGCGACACGGTAATGGAACCCGGCGAGTTCGCCATTCGCGGCGGCATCATCGATGTCTTCCCGCCGGGCCGAACCGAACCGGTGCGGCTGGATCTGTTCGGCGACACATTGGAAAGCGTGCGCAGCTTCGACGCCATGAGCCAGCGCACAACGACGCCGTTGGACGAGGTGACGCTCAATCCGGTCAGTGAAGTGCTGCTGACGGAAGACGCCATCGCGCGCTTCCGGCTGAACTATCGCGAGCTGTTCGGCGCTACCAGCGACGATCCGCTTTACGAATCGGTCAGCGCCGGCCGGCGCCATCCCGGTTTCGAGCATTGGCTGCCGCTGTTCTACGAGAAGCTGGAGACGCTATTCGACTATCTGCCGGACGCAATGGTGACGATGGATCACCAGACGGCGGAGGCGCGCGATGCGCGACTGGAGCTGATCGCCGATTATTACGATACGCGCGCCACCATGATGCAGCGCGCGATCAAGGCGCGCGAGACGCCGGATTATCGGCCGCTGCCGCCGAAACAGCTCTATCTCGATGTCGCGGAATGGGACAGGGCGCTGCAGGGCCGCATCGCGGCGCAGTTCTGGCCTTATGCGGTCGAAGGCGTCGAAGGCAAGACCATCGATCTTGGCGGCCGTCGCCATGAAGGTTTCGCCACCGCTCGCGCGCAACGCGACGTCAATCTGTTCGATGCTGTGGCCGCTGCCGTGCATCGCGCCCAGTCGTTGGGACGGCGCACCGTCATCGCCGGGTACACGCAGGGCTCGGCCGACCGATTGCAGCATTTGTTCTCCGAACACGGGTTGCAGGGGCTGGTCTCGATCGCCGATTGGCCCGCGGCGCTGAAACTGCCGGCCAATGCGGTCGGGCTGGCGGTGCTGCCGGTCGATAACGGTTTCGTGCTCGACAAACTGGAGCTGATTTCCGAGCAGGACATCCTAGGCGACCGCCTGATCCGTCCCGCCGCCAAGCGCCGCCCTTCGGAGCGCTTCATCGCCGAAGCCTCGACCCTGGCCGAGGGCGACCTGGTGGTGCATCGCGAACATGGCATCGGCCGCTTCGTCGGGCTGGTGACCTTGGAAATCCAGTACGCGCGACATGATTGCGTTAGCCTGGTCTATGACGGCGGCGACAAGCTGTTCGTGCCGGTGGAAAACCTCGACGTGCTGAGCCGCTACGGTTCGGAGGAGGCAGGCGCGCAGCTCGACAAGCTGGGAGGTGCTGCCTGGCAGGGGCGGGCGGCGCGGCTGAAGCAGCGCATCCGCGACATGGCGGACAGGCTGATCCAGATCGCCGCCGAGCGGGCCGTGAGGCACGGCGAGGCGATGGCGCCGCAGACCGGCCTCTACGACGAATTCTGCGCCCGTTTCCCATATGCCGAGACCGACGACCAACTCAACGCCATTGCCGATGTGATGGAGGATCTGGCGTCAGGCAGGCCGATGGACCGGCTGGTGTGCGGCGATGTCGGGTTCGGCAAGACCGAGGTCGCCTTGCGTGCCGCCTTCGTCGCCGCGTTGAGCGGCTTCCAGGTCGCCGTTGTCGTGCCGACCACTTTGCTCGCCCGCCAGCATCACCGAACCTTCACGGCGCGCTTCGACGGGTTTCCGGTGCGAGTGGCGCAGCTCTCGCGCCTGGTGTCGGCCAAGGACGCGGCGCAGGTGAAGAAGGATCTGGCCGAAGGCAAGGTCGATATCGTGGTCGGCACGCACGCGCTTTTGGCCAAGAGTATCGAATTCCAGCGCCTGGGCCTGCTGCTTGTGGACGAGGAGCAGCATTTCGGCGTGGCGCACAAGGAGCGACTCAAGGAAATGCGCGCCGACGTGCATGTGCTGACGCTGACGGCGACGCCGATCCCGCGCACTTTGCAGCTTGCGTTGACTGGTGTGCGTGACATGAGCCTGATCGCCACGCCGCCGGTTGATCGCCTTGCGGTGCGAACTTTCGTGACCCCGTACGATCCGGTGACGGTGCGCGAAGCCCTGCTGCGCGAGCAGTATCGCGGCGGGCAAAGCTTCTATGTCTGCCCGCGGATCGAGGATCTGGATAGTGTCGCAGCGCAACTGCGCGAGTTGGTCCCTGAGGCGAAATTCGCCATCGCCCATGGCCGACTGCCGCCGACTCAGCTCGAGAAGACCATGCAGGCCTTCATCGAGGGCAGCTACGATGTGCTGCTCTCGACCAACATCGTGGAGAGCGGCCTCGACATCGCCAGCGCCAACACCATGATCATCCATCGCGCCGACATGTTCGGTCTGGCGCAGCTCTACCAGCTGCGCGGCCGCATCGGCCGCTCCAAGACGCGCGCGTATGCGTACCTGACCGTGCCGCCCAACCGCGTGCTCTCGACCACGGCCGAGAAGCGGCTGGAGGTGATGCAGACGCTCGACACGCTGGGCGCAGGCTTCATGCTGGCCAGCCACGATCTCGACATCCGCGGCGCCGGCAATTTGCTGGGCGAGGAGCAGTCCGGCCATATCCGCGAAGTCGGCATCGAGCTTTACCAGCAATTGCTGGAAGAGGCAGTGGCGGCGGTGAAGCTGGGCGGCGCCAGGCCGGAATCGGCCGACGACTGGTCGCCACAGCTCAGTCTCGGCATGGAAGTGCTGATTCCGGAGACCTATGTCGCAGACCTTGGTGTAAGGCTGGCGCTCTACCGCCGCATCTCCGGCCTGCGCGAGGCAGCCGAGATCGATGCCTTCGTCGCCGAACTGATCGACCGCTTCGGCCCGCTGCCGCCGGAAGTGCAGAACCTGGTCAGCACCGTGGCGCTGAAACTGCAATGCCGCGCAGCGAATATCGAGAAGATCGACGTCGGCCCGAAGGGCGCTGTGCTGTCGTTCCGCCGCAACGAGTTCAAAAATCCGTTCGCGCTGATGGCATTGGCCAGCAAGCCGGATGCGCCCTTCCGCGTACGGCCGGACCAGAAGATCGTGGTCGCCGCCGACTGGCGCGACGAGCAGCAGAGCCTGCCTGTCATCGACGGCATCGTGAAGCTGCTGGCGGAGATGGCCAAGGCGCCGCCCGCACCGCCGCCATCTTCAGCGCCCCCGCCGCCCAAGCCGGCGGCCAAACCCAGCTTCATCAAGCCGCCGATGCCAAAGACGCGGCCTTATCGGAAATAGGTCCTACTCGGCCGCCATCGCACGATCGGACTCCACGACAGCGCGATATTCGCGCTTCATCCGTTCGACCAGCTCTGCCACGGACGGCACGTCATCGATCGAACCGACGCCATGGCCGGCCGACCAGATGTCCTTCCAGGCCTTGATCTTCTTCTCGTTCTCGTCGGGCCGCGTGCCGAGGTCCATGTCGATATGGCCCTTGGGAGTCAGATTGCTGGGATCGAGGCCGGCGCCGAGAATCGACTTGGTCAGATAGTTGGCCGGCACGCCGGAGAAGGCAGGCGTATACGTGATGTCCTTGGCGCCGCTGTCGATCAGCATCTGCTTGTATTCAGGGACTGCGTTGGCTTCCCGGGTGGCGATGAAGCGGCTGCCGACATAGGCAAGATCGGCGCCTAGCACCTGTACCGCGCGCACCGCCGCGCCATCGGAGATGGCGCCGCCGACCAGCAAAGTGCCCTTCCAGAACTTGCGTACCTGCGGCACCAGCGCGAAGGGCGACATGGTGCCGGCATGGCCGCCGGCGCCGGCGCAGACCAGGATAACGCCATCGACGCCGGCTTCGATCGCCTTCTCGGTGTGGCGGATGTTGGTCGTGTCGTGGAACACTACGCCGCCATAGGCATGCACCTCCTTCACGATCTCTGACGGGTTGCCCACGGAGGTAATGACGATCGGCACCTTGTGCTTGATACAAAGCGGCAGATCCTGCGCCAGCCGGGAATTGGACTTGTGGATGATCTGATTGCAGGCATAAGGCGCGACTCTAGCGCCCGGATTGGCCTTGGCGAAGGCACCGGTTGCTTCGCTGATTTGCGCCAGCCATTCGTCCAGCAATGACACCGGCCGCGCATTCAACGACGGAAACGAGCCGACCACGCCGGCATTGCACTGCGCGATCACCAGATCCGGCGTCGAGACGATGAACATCGGCGCGCCGACCACCGGAATCGACGAACGGCCTTGGAGCACTGCAGGCAACGGCATGACTCGGTTCCTTCAAACGAAAACGCCGCCAGTCTTGGCGGCGCTGGAAAGCAAGTCAAGCCGAGCAAGTTCAGGCTGGCGTTGCCTGCTGCGCTTCTTCCTTCTCGTCCTGATCGGCGAGTTGGAACACCTGCAGGAAGGCTTCCGGCGGCTGCGCGCCGGAGACAGCGTACTTGCGATTGACGATGAAGCACGGCACGCCGTTGATGCCCAGGCGCCGCGCATAGACGTCGGCCGCCATGACCTCGTCGCGATCCTCGACGCCGGTGAGATAGTTCAGCGCCGCTTCGCGCTCGAGGCCGATTTCCGCTGCGAGATCTGCCAAGGTTTCAAGATCGCCGACATCGCGGCCGTTCATGAAGTAGCCGTTGAACAGAGCCTCCACGATAGCGTCCTGGTGGCCATGCTTGGCGGCATATTTCACCAGACGATGCGAGGCCAGGGTGTTTGGGGTGCGGCCGATGCGCTCGAAGCGGAAATCGATGCCTTCGCCCTCGCCGGTTTCGGCGATGGCGCCGTAGATTTTCTGCATGCGCTCGGTGTTGCCGAACTTGGCGGTAAGATAGGCGTCGCGCGCCATGCCTTCCGCCGGCATGTCGGGATTGAGCTGGAACGGACGCCACGCCACCATGATGTCGTTGCGCCCCGTGAGCGCCAGCGCCTTTTCGAAGCGACGCTTGCCGATGAAGCACCACGGGCAGATCGTGTCGGAGACGATATCGACGTACATGCGCCGATTATAAGCCAAGCGGGCTCACAGCCCAAGCGGTTCAGCGCCGTCGCCGTTCGTTGCGACCCAGCGCAAAGGCAGCAATCACGCACAGCCCCAACATGCCGCAAAGCAGCCATGCGCCCGCCTGCCAACCGCCGGTCCATGTCACCAGCAGCGCCAAAATCGGCGGCCCGAGCGTGCTGCCGGTATTGGAGCCTTGCATCATTAGGCCGCTGGTGGTGGCGATCAACGAGGCGCGCGGCGCATTGTGTGGCACCGAAGCGAAGAGGGCGGCTGGCGCCATGCCGCCGGCAGCGGAGAAGATCAGGCAGGCGAGATAGCGCCGCAAATCGCTATTGGCTTCATCAAATACCGCAAGCGAACACAGCGCCATGCTGGCTGCCGCTGCAGCAATCAGCAGCCAGCGCGAAGCGCCCCGCGCCTGCAGTGGACCGCTGGCGAGATTGCCGATGATGTTGGCCGCGACCACGGCCGCCGTCAGCAGGCCGGCGGTCGCCGCATCGACGCCACGCTGCTCGACCATGTAGGTCGGCAGGAAGCCGGTCAGCGCCAGATAGGCGAAGGCGTAGGTACCGAAGCTGGCAGCCAGCAGCAGCGGACCCGGGCGCGCAAATGTTTCGCGCACCGAATGCCATAGCGGCCGGTGTGCGGCCCGTGCAAAGCCAAGACGCCGCTCGCCGCGCCACACCAGCGCCAGCAGACACAAAAGCGCCAGCCCGCCATTGGCGATCCACAGGCCGCGCCAGCCGACGGCGTGGAGCAGCGATGGCGCCACCAGCATCATCACTGCGGTGCCGGCCGGCATATAACAGCCCCACAGGCCCATGGTCAGTTTCTGATCGTTCGTGGTGGTGGCGCGTAGAATCAAGGGCGGTGCGGAAACCACCACGGCGAACAGACCGACGCCTTCGATGAAACGGCCCAGCAGAATCGCCGTGACGGAGGAAGCGAAGCTGCCGACAAAATCGGCCAGTGCGAGCACGGCAAGACCGCCAAGCAGGGCACGGCGAGCGCCAATGCGATCGGACAGCAGACCCGCCACCATGCCCATCGTCATGCCGATCAGGTTGATGGTCGACAGGACCCATCCCGCGGCGGCGAGACCGAAATCCAGTTCCGCGCGCAGAGCCGGTAAGGCAGGTGGCACCTTGCCGATATGGAACGCGGCCACGATGCCGGCCAGCGTGAAAAGCCAGACATCCGGCCACAGCGTTCGGGATGCGATGGGAGAGGTGCTCATTAACGGGCAAAACCTTGAGGGGAAAAGCAGTTTTGTGCAACGTTGTCCGCCAGGAAAAGTATCCGAAAGGAAGCGTTATGTTTGATCTGAAAGGCCGCGTCGCGCTGATCACCGGGGCGTCGGTCGGCCTGGGCAATCACTTTGCGCGGGTGCTGGCGAAACACGGCGCCGCCGTCGCGGTGACCGCGCGCCGCACCGACAAGCTGCAGGAGCTGGTGCAATCGATCCAGGCATCCGGCGGCAAGGCTTTCGCCGTCGGCATGGACGTAGGCGAGGGCAAATCCATTCGCGACGGTTTCGCGGCGGCCGAGCGGGCGTTGGGCACCCCCGACATCGTGGTCAACAACGCCGGCATCTCGAAGGTCAGCCCGCCGCTCGATACGACGGAAGAGGACTGGGATGAGGTGATCGACACCAATTTGCGCGGCGCCTGGCTGGTGGCGCAGGCGGCCGCCAAAACGATGGTGGCGGCGAAAAAGCCCGGCCGCATCATCAATATCGCCTCGATCACCGGCCTGCGCGCTATCGGCCATATCGCCGCCTATTCGGCGGCCAAGGCCGGACTAATTCATCTGACGACGGTGCTGGCGATGGAATGGGCGCGCTACAACATCCAGGTTAACGCGATCTCGCCCGGCTATATCGAAACCGACCTCAATCGCAGCTTTTGGACCACATCGGGCGGCAAGCGGCTGATCGAGCGCGTGCCGCAGAAGCAGATTGGCGTGCCGTCCGATCTGGACGGCGCGCTGCTGCTGTTGGCCTCGGATGCCTCGCGCTACATGACCGGCAGCAATATCGTCGTCGATGGCGGTCACTCCAGCAACTCGATGTAGCTACAACAGGCCCTGCTTCTCGGCGTCTTCCTTTCCGGCATCGACGGCGGCTCCCGCCACCGACGACACTTTTTCCGCTAACGTCTGACCGCCTTCAGGTTTCAGCCCGACCTCGCCTGCTTTCTCGTCGGCGGCTCGCATAGCCGTCTTCGCCACGTGGCCGGCGCGATGGACCACGTCTTCGCCGAACTCCGTTGCCTTACCGCGCAAGCGGTCGCGGGTTTTGCCCATCAATTCGTCCTCCTTGCGGGAAGAGGGCAGCGCCGCGCCGATGGCGGCTCCGATGGCGATAAGAACTGCGCCCACTACCAGTGGCTGCTCGCGCATCGCGGTCAGCACTTGATTGGTTCCTTCGCGCGCCAGCCGTCGCCCTTCGTGACCGACATAGCGGCCGCTGCGGCGCGCGGCGCCCATAACACGTTGGCCGGCCTGGCCGGTTTTATGCAAGCGGTCTCGCGACCACTCGCCGGCGGAATGGGTGGCATCCGATATTTTATCGCGTGCGTCATGCAGTGTATGCCGGGCATCCGAGGCCAGATCCGAAACCCGGTCGCGTGCATCGTGCAGCGTCGAATGCTCCGGAGATTCGCCGTTACCCAAATCAGCCGCGTTGCGGTCGCTGCTCCTGCCGCTGCTGATCCCGTCGCCGTACTCCGGATAATCGGTCTCGCCATTGCCGCCTTCCGACATGCCGCGGTCTTCCTCGAGGTCCATCCGGCGCGGCGGATCGCGTTCGTCGTAGCGCGGCGTGTAATACTGGCGCTGCTCGGGATGCTCTTGCTCATCGTGCTCGCGCCAGTCGCGATAGCGTTCGCGCATGTTGCTGGCCGATTGCCGCGCGCCGCGGCCCATCAGCAGCCAGGCGACGCCGGCGCCGATCACGCCCAGCGCCAGCGGGTTGTCGCGCACCTGACCCTTGAAATTGCGCATCATCGTGGCGCCCTGGCCGTCGCGCAGATAGCCGCTCAACTCGTCGACGATGGCGCCGGCCGAGAACTTGCTTTCGATCTGCGCCAGGGTGCTGTCGAGCCGATTGCGATGGAGTTCAGCTTCGCGCTCGAGCCGATCGGTTTCAGTGCTCATGACAGGTGCTCCTTGACCATGCGGCTGTCCTTGCCCAGTTGTTCGGCTGAGCGATCAGGCGTCAAATTGGCAGGCTTGAGGTTGCTGCGGGCCTTGGCGAAGAGAATCGCCGCCACGACAAGAAAAACGATACCGACCAGCAGCGCGGCCAAGGCCGGCTGCATGACCGTTGCCAGTGCGACAACCAGCGCCTGCGACAGCACGACCAGCGCCACCAGGATGCAGACTGCAGCCGCGATCAGCGCGATACCGGCGGTCTGCATTTGAGTGACCTTGTCGGAAAGTTCGGCGCGAACGAGACGTACTTCGGTGCGGACCAGTTCGCGCGATTCGCGCAGCAGATCGGTGAACAGCGCCATGAACGAACGGCTGGTGGGAATCTCAATAGTCATTGTAGTCTCCCTGATCTGCAGCCTGCGGTTCGGGGGTGTGGGCGCGGGCGAAGCGGCCCAAAGCGATGCCGGCCAAGGCCGCACCGATGAGAAACATCGTCGGCCGCTCGCGGGCGAAAGCGGAGATCGAACCGGCCAGGTCCTGCACGCTGCGATCTTTCATCGCTTGCGTGACGTGTTCCAGGCCGGACGCTGCCTCGCGCGCAAGGCTGGCGGCCGATTGCTGATCGCGCTCGTCCAGTTCGTCCGATGCCTTGCGGATGGCGGCGGTGAAATCGTCCAGGCTGTCAGCCAGTGCAGACTTGCCACTTTCCATGCCGTCCATCGCTTTGTTGCGTACGGCTGAAGCTATGCCCTGGGCTTCGCTGCGTATCGCCTCGCCGGCGTGCCGCAGTTCCTGTCGTGCCGCCTCGGTTTCCTGTCTGGCGCGCTCGCCCAAACTACGGCCGGTCTGATCCTGTTGCTCGGATAAATTCTGGGATTCGGCAGTCGATGCCATGACGTAGCTCCCTGGTGCGTTGGTGGATTGCGCAGGCGCAACCTGAACACCGAACCTGAGCATCCCGGTGCCGGTTCCCGGAAAAACTCCCCGCTACCCAATTGGACTTAGGAGCAAATCGAATCACGGTGCTTTCGCACCGCTAACTCACCAGCCGTTTACGCGTTCCCAGATTTCCACCACCGTTGTGCCGCCATCGAGTTCGCTGTCGATCACATGATAGCGGTCATACGCGGCGGCAGTGATGCAGGCGTGATTGGGCCACAGGCGCAGCCTGGCGCCAATGCCAAGCCGGTCAAACGGCAAGGTTCTGCGCGAGCCGATAAATCCGTGTTCCTGGTTGACGTCGACGACACTGAGCCCGTCATATCCCACCACGGTTCCGAAGCCGGCCTCCGGCATGAACTCGCTGGCGGAGATATCCTTGGACAGGGCAAGGGCGCCGGCGTCGATCAGAACTCGATTGCGCTCCGGATATTGGCCGATTACCGAAGTCAGCACCGAGAGCGCCAGATCCTGCGGTCCACAGGAGCCCAGCGCCAACTGGTCGAGGTCGTTGAACATGTAGACGCCGGGCCGCATCTCGGTGACGCCGGCCAGGCTGCGCGCGTGGACAGCGGTGGGAGTCGAGCCGACGCTGACAATGGGGCAGCGTATGCCGGAGCGCCGAAGCCGTTCTGCGGCATCCACGGCAGTCGCGCGCTCGGTCTCGGCGATGGCGGCCACTTCCTGAGTGGAATGGCAATGATAAGAGTGGCCTGCATGGGTCATCACGCCAAGCAGGGTGACGTTGCGGGCCGCATTGAGGATGTGGCCGATTTCCAGCAGAAGCGGCGAGGCGGGATCGAGTCCGGCACGATGGGCGCCGCTGTCGATTTCGATCAGTACCGCGAACTCGTCGCCGTGGCTGGCGATGGCGCGCCCGGCATCCGGCGAATCGATGATGATCTTCAGGTCGATGCCCTGGCGTCGGAGAGCCGCGACCTGATCAAGCCGCGCCGGCACGATGCCAACGGCATAGAGAATGTCCGTGAAACCATGCGCCGCGAAATGACGCGCCTCAGCCAAAGTCGAAACCGTGATGCCGCCGGCTTCATTCGCCGTCGCCAGCTTCGCAACGGCGGCAGATTTTGCGGTCTTCAAATGGGGGCGCAGGGCAACGCCGTGACTTCGCATGCGGCCGCTCATGGCCGCGAGATTGCGCCCAAGCGTGGCGCGATCGAGCAGCAGGCAGGGCGTTTCCAGCTCTTCAAGGGCGGGCAATCGGTCTTGCATGGCGGCTCCGGCTGAACGATCGGTGAAACTAGGCAATCGCGCCGCGCCGAGCAAAGGATCAATAGCTCATTTCATGCGGGCGATACGCTCGCGCACCACGGAAACGTCGAAGCCATAGCCGATCCATTGCCCGGTCGGCAATCTGATGTGGCTGGTAATAATGCCGGCAAGCCACAGGGCGCCATCCTGTTCCAGGAGCAGCGGGCCGCCGCTGTTACCGATGGTAATCTCGCAATTATGCGCGATAGCCGATGGCGTGCCGGGGGCGGGTGCGGTGACGACGGTGCAGTCGAGATCGCCCGTCAGAATGTGCGCGCGGTCCATGCCATAGC
>JAQSWP010000243.1 GCA_029266575.1 Alphaproteobacteria bacterium
GCGCTCAGTCAGCCGCAATTCGAAGGCACCGGCGGCACCCATTACGGCCGGCCCGGGCGCATTCCAGGCAGTGTCAGCTGTCCGGCCAACAACCTGCTCGATCCCGCCACCGGAAACTTCGCTTCGCTCGACGACATGCGTCGCCAGCTGGCTCCGTTGGGACGGGACAAGAAGATCATCACCTATTGCGGCGGCGGCATTGCCGCTTCGGCGGCGCTCTTTGCCTTGCGCGCCATCGGCCATGAGCGGCTGGCGCTTTACGACAACTCGCTGCTGGAATGGTCGGCCGATGCCGCGCTGCCGATGCAGCTCGGCAAGCAGGATTGAAAAGGAGACTGAAGCATGAGCGAGCTGTGGAAATGGGGCGCGGTCGAACTGGCGCAGGCGATCCGAACGCGCAAGGTTTCCAGCCGCGAGGCGGTGACGGCTTCGCTCGACAGGCTCGACGCCGTCAATCCCAAGATCAACGCCGTGGTCGAAAGCCGGCGCGACGAGGCGCTGGCAGCGGCTGATGCTGCCGACAAGGCGATCGCCAAGGGCGAAGCGGTGGGCGCGCTGCATGGCGTGCCGGTCACCATCAAGGTCAATATCGACCAGAAGGGTTACGCCACCACCAACGGCGTCGTCGCCTTCAAGGATGTTGTCGCTAGGGAAGACAGCCCGGTGGTCGCCAACTGGCGCAAGGCGGGCGCGGTGTTCATCGGCCGCACCAATACGCCGGCCTTCTCGCATCGCTGGTTCACCGACAATGCGCTGCATGGGCAGACGCTGAACCCGCTCGACAAGGGCCGCACGCCGGGCGGTTCATCGGGCGGTGCTGCGGCGGCGATGGCGGCGGGCATCGGCGCGCTGGCGCATGGCAACGACTATGGCGGCTCGGTGCGCTATCCCGCTTACGCCTGCGGGCTGGTCGGGGTGCGCGGCACCTTGGGCCGCGTGCCGGCCTACAATCCGACGACTGTTGGCATGAAAGAGCGCGTGATCACCGCGCAGATCATGTCCGTGCAAGGCCCGCTGGCGCGCTCCGTCGCCGATGCGCGGCTGGGGCTTTACGCCATGGCGCAGCGCGATGCGCGCGATCCGTGGTTTGTGCCGGCGCCGTTGGAAGGGCCAAAGCTTAAGCGTCCGATCAAGGTGGCGATTATCGCCAATGCCTTCGGCGACGGCGTGCATCCGGCGGTGAAAGCGGCCATCGAGCAGGCCGGCAGATGGCTGCAGGATGCAGGCCATGTCGTGGAAGAGAAGACGCCGCCGATGCTGTCCGAGGCGACGGCATTGTGGTCGTCGCTGGTGATGAGCGACGGTGCGCGCGGCTTGAGCGCGGCAGTCGATCAATATGGCGATAAGCCGTCGCAGCAGACTTTCTACGACATGCTGAACTTGTCATCGACGGTCGAGGGTCCGACCTATCTGGAAGCGTTGGAGCAGCGCAGCGGCATCCTGCGCGCCTGGAATCTGTTCCTCGAGGACTACCCGCTGGTGCTGATGCCGGTGTCGATGGAGCCGCCCTTCGAGCAGGGGCTCGATCTGCAAGGCCGCAACGCCATGGGCCGCATCATGGCGGCGCAGCGGCCGCTGCTGGCGCTGGCGTTGCTCGGCCTGCCCTGCCTGTCGGTGCCGACTGGCATCGACAAGGGCGTGGCGATGGGCGTGCAGATCGTCGGCCAGCGCTATCGCGAGGATACGTGTCTGGATGCCGCCGAGGTCATCGAAGCCCGCGCCAATATCCGGCTGCCGGTCGATCCGGCCTGATCGCGATCGCGTCGGATTGCATCAATCCGACGCGTGAATCGCTGTCAGCAAACAATTTAATTGCCCGCAAACCCCGGAGAGATATCGCATTCGCTCCTGCCCATAGTCAGTCGAACGATAAGAGCAGGAGCGAAAACGATGTACGTCACCACTGAACCGGCGATTCTCTATTTCGGCACACCGGTGGTGCTGATCAGCACCGTCAACGAAGACGGTTCGCATAACCTGGCGCCGATGTCGTCGGTGTTCTGGCTGGGCTGGCGCTGCCTCATCGGCTTGAGCAGCGTGTCCAAGACGACGCACAACATCATCCGCACCGGCCAGTGCGTGCTCAACCTGCCGTCCTCGGAGCAGGCGGCGATGGTCGACCGGCTGGCGCTGACCACCGGCTCCGATCCGGTGCCGCAGGGCAAGCTCGCGCGCGGCTATCGCCACCAGAAGGAGAAATTCGCGCTGGCCGGCTTCACGCCGGCGCCGTCGCAGACCGTCAATCCGCCGCGCGCCCTGCAATGCCCGGTGCAGATGGAGGCGGTGGTCGAGGCCACCCATGAAATGGCCCAGAACGACGAGGTCTTGCGCGGCCGTATCGTGACCTTCGAATTGCGCGTGCAGCGCGTGCATGCCGACCGTTCGATCCTGATGGACGGCCACGCCAACCGCATAGATCCGGACAAATGGCGGCCGCTGATCATGAGCTTCCAGAAATTCTACCGGCTGGAGCCGGCCCAGGCGCATGGCTCGACCCTGGCCAGCATCCCCGAGGCGCTTTACCGCAGCCCCGACGTCGATCGCGCCCGCGTGGCATGACAAGGGTTTAGCTACAGAAACCGCCGCTTTCGACTGTGCTTGACCCTGACCCTCCGCGGGGCTTTATTGCCTGCTTCGCGGAACTGGTCAGGGAGAAGGCCGTTACGGCCGGGCGCAGCATGGAAAAATTCACCGTCTTGAGCGGCACGGCCGCTCCGTTGCCGATGGTCAATGTCGATACCGACATGATCATCCCCAAGCAGTTCCTGAAGACCATCAAGCGCACCGGCCTGAAGGAGGGCCTGTTCTACGAGCTGCGCTGGACGGCCGACGGCAAGAAGATGGATTTCGTCCTCGACCAGCCCGCTTATCAGAACGCCAAGATCCTGGTCGCTGGCCCCAATTTCGGCTGCGGCTCGTCGCGCGAACATGCGCCCTGGGCGCTGCTCGATTTCGGCATTCGCTGCATCATCGCCGAAAGCTTCGCCGACATTTTCTACAACAACTGTTTCAAGAACGGCATCCTGCCGATCAAGCTGCCCAAGGAAGACGTCGCCAAGCTGCTCGACGACGCCAATCGCGGCTCCAACGCGGTGGTGACGGTCGATCTCGAGAAGCAGGAGATCACCGGCCCCGATGGCGGTCGCGTGACCTTCGAGGTCGATCCCTTCCGCAAGCACTGCCTGCTCAACGGCCTGGACGATATCGGCCTGACCCTGCAGCACGAAACCGACATCGACGCCTATGAAGCGGCGCACCGCAATACGCAACCCTGGCTCTTCGCCAACCGCTAAAGGAACATTATGAAACCCGTCACCATCATCGGCATTGTCGTTATTCTGCTCGGCGTCGCCGGCTTCTTCATCGGCGGCGTTTCGGTCAAGGACCAGGAGACCAAGGCGCAGATCGGCGACCTGAAGATCACCGCCGAGACGCAGAAGAACTATCCCATTCCGCCCTGGGCCGCCGGCCTGGTCGTGCTGGCCGGCGTCGGCATTGCCGTGTACGGCTTCGTCAACAAGCGCTAAAGCGCAATCTTAAACAGGGCGCGGCTGCAAGAAGCGGCCGCGCCGTTTCGTTTCAAGGGGAGATCATCGTGGCGACAACTCGTTCCTCCAATCGCAAATTGCTGGTCCTGCCGGGCGACGGCATCGGGCCGGAAGTCATGAACGAGGTGCGCAAGATCATCGCCTGGACCGGCAAGAAGCGCGCGGTCGGCTTCGACATCGAGGAAGGCAAGGTCGGCGGCGCCGCCATCGACTCAGAAGGTGCGCCGCTGTCGGACACGACCATGGCGCGCGCCCAGGAAGCCGATGCGGTGCTGTTCGGCTCGGTCGGCGGGCCGAAATGGGACAACCTGCCCTTCGCGCAGAAGCCCGAACGCGGCCTGCTGCGCCTGCGCAAGGAAATGGATTTGTTCGCCAATCTGCGTCCCGCGAAAGTGTTCGACGCGCTGGTCGATGCTTCGACCTTGAAGCCCGAGATCGTCAAGGGCCTCGACATCCTGATCATCCGCGAGCTGACAGGCGGCGTCTATTTCGGCGAGCCGCGCGGCATCACGACGCTGCCCAACGGCGAGCGCAAGGGCGTCAACACGCAGGTCTACACGACCTCTGAAATCCGCCGCGTCGCCGCTGTTGCCTTCGACTTGGCGCGCAAGCGCAAGGGCAAGGTGTGCTCGTCGGAGAAGGCCAATGTCATGGAGTCGGGCGTGCTATGGCGTGAGGAAGTCACCAAGCTGCACGGCGAGAGCTACAAGGACATCGAGCTATCTCATATGTATGCCGATGCGCTGGCGATGCAGCTGGTGCGCTGGCCGGCGCAGTTCGACGTCATCGTCACCGACAATCTGTTCGGCGACATGCTGTCGGACGAAGCCGCCATGCTGACCGGCTCG
>JAQSWP010000244.1 GCA_029266575.1 Alphaproteobacteria bacterium
GCCTGAACGGGCCCGCCAGTTCGCGGAAAAGCAGGCAAAACTGCAGGCGGGACGGGCCTTGGTGGAAGGGCTGAAAGCCACCCCGACAGTGCTGGCCAAGGCCGGTTTCGCCATCAACCAAGACGGCATATCGCGCTCGGCCTTGGATTTGATGGCCTATTCCGAGATCGATTTCGACCGGCTCTCGGCGCTGTGGCCCGAGCTGAAGACCTTGGACCGCGCCACAGCCGAACAGCTTGAGATCGACGGCCGCTATGCCGGCTATCTGGCCCGCCAACAAAAGGACATCGACGCCTTCCGCCGCGACGAGGCTTTGGCGCTCCCCGTAGACCTCGATTACGGCCAGGTCGGTGCGCTTTCCACGGAAATGCGCCAGAAACTCTCGGCCGGGCGGCCGGCGACCTTGGGGCAGGCGGCCCGCATCGCCGGCGTCACGCCGGCGGCGCTGACGGCTCTGCTGCGCCATGTGAAGCGGCGCGAGAAGGCGGCGTAGGTGTCGGAGCCTCTGACGGCCGAGGGGTTCGCCGCCGCTCTGCCCGATCTTATGGAAAATGTTTCACGTGAAACATTGCAGAGCCTGCAGGCCTACGCCGATATCCTCATAGCGTGGCAGGCCAGGATGAATCTGGTCGGGCCCTCGACCTTGCCCGATCTCTGGCGCCGGCACTTCCTCGATTCGGCCCAACTCTACATGCTGCTGCCCGACAACGACCGCCATAGCGAGCGCAAGCTGAAGATCTTCGACCTCGGCAGCGGCGCCGGCTTCCCCGGCCTGGTGCTGGCGATCCTGGCGCGCCATGACATGCGTTACCCGGGAGGCCGGAAGCTGCGGGTGAACCTGATCGAGAGCGATCGCAAGAAGGCGGCGTTCTTGGCCGAAGCCGCCCGCGCCGTCGGCTTCACGGCCGACGACACCAGCAACACCGCCATCCGCATCCGCGCCCAGCGCGCCGAAGTCATCGAGCCGCAGATCGCCGACGTGATCACTGCCCGCGCCTTGGCGCCGCTGGACAAGCTGCTGCCGTGGATGGCGCGCTTTGCCGATGACAAAACCATCCTCCTGATTCCCAAGGGCGAGCAGGCGGAAGCCGAATTGCAAAGCGCGGCCAAAGACTGGAAGATGAAAATCGACCGCTTGCAAAGCCGCAGCGATGCGCGCGGCACCATCCTGGTCCTGACGCAACTGGCGAAAAAATAGGTTTCGGCGAGTGCAGCGATGAGCGACGTGGACATTGCCGAGCCGCAACTGCCAGTTGAGGCACCGCCCATCACCACAACCGCGCCCGGACGCGAGCCGCAACTGGCGCGGCACAAGAAGCCTTACGTCATCGCCGTCGCCAACCAGAAGGGCGGCGTCGGCAAGACCACCACCGCCATCAATCTCGCCACCGCCCTTGCGGCTGTCGGCCGCAAGACCCTGCTGATCGATCTCGACCCGCAGGGCAACGCCTCGACCGGGCTGGGCGTCACCAAGGAACAGAAGGCGCGCGGCACTTACGACATCCTGGTGTCGAACCTGCCGCTCAACGAAGGCTCCTACGATACGGCGATCACCAATCTGCAGGTGACGCCTACGTCGGTCGACCTCTCCGGCGCCGAGCTCGATCTGGTCGACATGGAGCAGCGCGAGTTCCGCCTGCGCGACGCCATCCGCCATTCGCCGGTCAACTGGGACGTGGTGCTGATCGACTGCCCGCCGTCGCTGACCTTGCTGACGGTCAACGCGCTGGTGGCGGCCGATGCGGTGCTGGTGCCGCTGCAATGCGAGTTCTTCGCGCTGGAAGGCATCAGCCACCTGACGCGCACCATCGAGCGGGTCAAGCGCGCGCTGAACCCCAAGCTCGAGATCATCGGCATCGTGCTGACCATGTACGACAAGCGCAACCGGCTCACCGACCAGGTCGCCGACGACGTGCGCGGCCATTTCGGCAAAGTGGTGTTCGACACGGTGATCCCGCGCAACGTGCGGGTGAGCGAGGCGCCGAGCCATGGGCTGCCGGTGATCATCTACGACCACGCCTGCGCAGGGAGCCAGGCGTATGTGAGCCTGGCGGGGGAGTTGATTGGGCGGTTGAGGGAGAGAACTTAGCGCTTTCGCCTGACAGCGCCCGGTTCGAAAACAACATCTCGATGGTACTTGAGATAACTCAGATGGCGAACTTCGATGCGCTTAAGTCGAACAGGAAGCTTTATACCAAGCGCCGCTGCCTGCGTATTTGTTAGTAAAGGCGAATGGATCGATTCGCCATTCTCGTTAAATCCCACCAGACCCTGATCGAATAACGCGTCATATGCGGGCGAAAGCAATAATCCGTTAAAGCAATCTAAGCGCTCTTCATTATTAGAGTCACGCCAAGGCTTGATATGAGATGCACGTAGTACCTCGACAAGTCGAACATCTGCAACTGCGCAGCTCCTACCCCAATAATTTAGAACGTTGTCTCGAAATAAACCCTGACCGATTCGACACTTAACCAATGCCGTGCGGACTGTTTCGCTCTGATTTAACTTCTGAATTCCATGTTCAACCGCTCGGTCAGCGTTCTCAATTCTTTCTGTAATGAAACGAGCCGCTGTTGGCGGAATACTGAAAAGATAACCCTGCGATCCTTTGCCGGCCGTCGTTAGCGGTGAATACTTGCCGGGAAATAACGTCAGCAGGCTTTGAGCAATTTCTGGAATGGAAAGCGGGGATTCGATCTTCTCGTACTGGACATCGATGCGATAGCCGTCCTCGTTCCAATCATTCTCTTTGGCAAATTCTTCGGGCCTTTGGGAGTCATAGGCGCTGGTAAGAGCAACACCAAGAGCGACGATTTTTTACCTCACAAAGGACAGAACCACGTCTCCCTGTCGAACTTCCTCCATACTTTTCCAGTGAAAGGGGTTAGCCCCTCGGGAATCTCTCTTGGGTGCCCAAAGGTAACCACCAGCGAACTCGTGATTGAAAGTCTTGTTCTGTGAGACCCACCAATACGCCATCGTTGCTGGCCTAGCGATTTATTCTGGGATGAGACGATTAACAGGTTCCAAAATACCACAGAATGGCTTCCTTCGATCGGTGATAAGGCGCGAGGCCTTCCAATCGAAATGTTGATAGCCGGTGGTGGCACCAGCTATAGGCGAGGGAGTCGTAGCGGGACGGTTGCGTGCTAAACGCACAAATGGGCCGAATTAGTTGACTAGCCCGTCTGCCTTAACCAACTCGAAATGCCTCTCGTAAACGATAACAACACCATTTACCTTCAATTCAAGTGCAAAGAGCGCTAGCGCGTTCTCGCCGATGGGCTCTAAAGCAATCAGCTTATGATGTGCGTGGGAGAAATGATTTCGGAGATATCTCGACGCTCGTTTGCATTCAACAGCGGCAGCTACCGAGTCTTCGAACGCCATCATCAAGATTGCGTGATGCGCTCCATAGTTGTCGATTCCCACAAAGAGTTCATCCATCAAGACGCGGATTTTTTTGTTTGTAGGCTGATCCCGCAACACATTGTTCTGTAGATGCCAACAAACAACCCCGCAAAATAGCGGGAGAATGTGGTTGTGCCGTACAAATGCAAACTGCACTTGACGGTCATTAACAGCATAAGCTCGCAGCAGTTCCGGCGTGGAATCCGGAACCAAAATCCGGGACTTTTTATTAGTTGGATTTAGGTTGATCTGAACTGGCATAACTTCCTGCGGCTATATCTTGGCTCAAGAGTGGTTGAACTACGCCAGAAGTCAATCAACCATCGGTTGTATACCTGAGAAACCTATAGCTTCGGATTTTAGGCCGGTGCGCAAATAGCCCGCGTATCTCACCGCGTCCGATCCTCCCTCTCCCCCCGCTTGAACGCCGACGCAATCGCCGCCAGCACCGCCCCGCCCAGCGCCACCATCACGCCCACCACCGCCATGACCAGCGGCGCCAGCCCGAGGTTGACCTTCAGCGCGTTAAGCCCGAACCCCAGCACGGCAGACAGCACACCCAACCCCAACCCCCACAACCCGATCTTGATGCGCAAGGCCCAGAACCCCGGCTTCACGATCGTCCGCCCCGCATCGACCGATGTGTAGTGCGTCAGCACCTTGCTCGCCTCGGCGCCGGCGGTGCGGGCGACGGGGATGCGCAGCTCGCTTCTGTAGGTGGTGAGGATAGCGCCGCCGGAGGTGCCGCGGGCGGCGGTCATCGCCATGCCGAAGGCGATGGCGAGCGGATTGCCCGGCGCCATGGCGACGCCGGTGAAACGGGCGACGCCCGATTTCGCCAGGCCGAAGAAACTGTCGCCGATCATCACCGCGCTGGGCGAGAAGATCACCTCGACGCCGTTGGGAGGGACCTTGCGCGGCACCTTCCAGTCGTTTAACCGGCCGGCCTGCTTCAGCGCCGCCT
>JAQSWP010000245.1 GCA_029266575.1 Alphaproteobacteria bacterium
GCCCTTCGGTCTTTAACGCGACCAGAACAAGTACGACGGCGCGCAAGGCAATTTCCGTTGTCGATTTCGGTTCTACTTCCTCCTCCGATTCGATCAAAGGAAGCCAATCATTAACGGGCACATTCTGGGCTTTGAGTTGAGCTATCGACCGCGACCGTCTTTCCACCGCGTCCCGCGGCGCGTCTGGAAAGCGCTGGTCAAATGTCACGGCCTGAGCCTGTCGCGATGGCGTGCGAAAGAGGCGCCTTGCGCCGGAAACCATCGCAGCAAAAGTCTTCTTTATCATGGATTGAGCGGCACCTTCGACATGCAACTTCGGAGTGCGTCACTCTTTTAGTGCGCTGAATCTCAAATGACAATGGATTACTGCCCTTAAAATGCCCTGCCGGCGACATCAGCCTGTAACCATGGCCGGGCATGATGCGCCCCATGGTTATCGGTACAGCGCTGGCCTGCGCCAAGGGCATTCTCATCGATCTGGACGGCAGCTTTCTCGAGGGCACGGCGCTGGCGCCGGGCGCGCTCGAACTGTTCGAGAGCTACGCCGACCGCATCGCCTTCGTCTCCAACAATTCCAGCCACACGCCGGAGGAATTGTCGGCCGAGATGGCGGTGGCCGGCATCAAGGTCGAGCCGTCCCGAATCTTTCTCGCCGGTGCCCAGGCGGTCACTTGGCTGGCGACCCATCGCGGCACAACGCGCATTTTCGCCCTGGCCAGCCGCTCCATCCGCCATCTGGCGCGCAAGCAGGGGCTGAACCTCACCCTTGAAGAGCCGGAAATTGTCCTGCTCTGCCGCGATATCGAATTGAGCTACGAGCGTTTGGCCATCGCGGTGTCGGCACTGCGGGAAGGCGCCGAACTGGTCGCCGCCAATCCCGATCTTACCCATCCCGGCGCCGGTGGCGTGCCGGTGCCCGAAACCGGCATGCTGCTTGCCTCTCTCCGGGCAGCGGTGCCGAGCGCGGCTCCGATCATCGTCGGCAAGCCGCGCGTCACCATGTTCGCCGCAGCTTTGCGCCGCCTGGGCGTCACGCCCGAAGACGCGGTGATGATCGGCGACAACCCGGTCACCGATGGCGCCGGGGCCTCGGCGCTCGGCATCCCATTCATTCTCGTCGGTCGCCATCGCGATGCACTGGCGCGCGATATCGCCGGCCTGCTGTGGGATCGGGCGGCCTAGGCCGCTTTCTTCCACGCCACAGTCAGCACGCCGGCCCCGATCAGCAGCGAGCCGCCAACCCGATTGACCGCACGCTGCACCGAGGGTTTGCGGATGGTGCGCCGCGCTACAGTCGCCATCAGCGCGTAGAGCAGCGCGTTCAACGTGGCCAGCACCAGGAACGTCGTTTCCATGATCAGGATCTGCGGCAGCAATGGTACGGCGGTATCGAGGAACTGCGGCAGGAAGGCGACGAAGAACACGATGCTCTTGGGATTGAGTGCCGTCACCGCATAGAGATGCAGGAAGATGCGGCGAGGCCGCGTCTGGGTGTCTTCTGTCGCTTCAGCGGTTCCAGCCGGAGCGCGCCACAGCCTGTAGCCGAGATAGATCAGATAGGCCGCGCCGATCCATTTCAGGACCGTGAACAGCATCGCCGACGTGGCCAGCAATACGCCCAATCCCAGCATCGAGGCGGTCATGGCGGTAAAATCGCCTAAGGCAACCCCGGCAACGCTGGCAGGTGCGGCCTTGCGGCCATGACCGAGAGCATAGGAAATCACCAGCAGGATGGTGGGGCCGGGAATGGCCAGCAGCACGGCGGAGGCGGCGACGAAAGCCAGCCAGTGTTCGATCGACATGGATCCTCCTCTTCGGATCGGTCCGATCAATCCATGCGATTCACCTGCACGCAAGCGCTAAGGCGAGCGATAGACCGTAGCGCAATGGGCCGGCATTTGCGGCCTCGGCGGCCCGCTTTGTTCGGCCGCAGGACGCTGGCCGCGTACCTGTTCCTGCGCCACGGTCAGCCACCAGTTCAGCTCCTCGCCGCAGCCATCGTTGTTGGCCAGCGGCGCTTGCGGCAGGCAGGCCGGGCTGTCGGTGGGGCAGGCGAGGCGGACATGGAAATGCTCGGCATGGCCCCACCAGGCGCGCACCTTGCTGAGCCAGCGCCGGTCGCCGCTCTTCACCACCTGGCATAGATGCTTCTTGATCTGCCAGTGCACGAAGATGCGGTCGACCCGTCGGTCCTCGGCGGCAATGCGCAGCAGGTCGATATGGCGGGAGTCGAAATTCTTCCGGTCGATGGCGGTCTGATCCTGCGTCACCAGCCAGGGCAGTGGCACCTGTTCGCGCTGAGCGGGGGGAAGCGCGGCCTTGGGCAGCAGCGAGAACCAGATATCGATGTCAAGCCCGGTCTGATGGCTGGCATGGCCGAACGCCATCGGCCCGCCGCGCGGCTGGCTCATGTCGCCGATATAGACCGGCGGAAAGCCGGCGCGTGCCAGCTTCTGGCCCAGCTCCGTCATATAGCGGACGGTTTGCGGATGGCCCCAATGCCGGTTGCGGCTGTTGCGGATGGTCTGGTAGCCGACGCCATCGGAAGCCAGCGGCACGGCACCGGCGATGCAGCCCGCCGCCGGACCGCCAAAGATGCGCGGCTCGCCACGGGCGGCGCGCGGCGGCTTGCTCCAGTCTTCCAGGCCAGGATTGGCCGCTGCCGCCGGCACACCTACCGCCAGCAGGACAGCCGCGACGAAAACGACCGCCCGGTCAGAGATAGACCGTGCCGCCATCCACCATGTGCGTTTGACCGGTGACGAACTTGGATGCATCGGACGCAAGATACACGATCGTGCCGACCAAATCCTCGGTCTCGAGATTGCGCTGCAAAGTTTGCCCCGAGGCAATGACCTGCTTGGCCTTGTCGAGCTTGGACCCGAAAAATTCGGTGGTGCCTTCGGTCATCACGGCCGATGGGGCGACGGAGTTGACCCGGATCCAGTCGCGGCCCAGCTCACGCGCCAGCGAGCGGGTCATGCCGGTGACGGCCGCCTTGGACACCGCATAGTCGAGCGCGAAGGGCAAGCCGTAGATGGCGGCGAGCGACGTGATGTTGATGATCGAGCCGCCGCCGGTCTTGCGCATATAGGGAACCACTGCCTTGCAACAATTCCACACGCCCTTGACGTTGACCAGCATGACCTTGTCCCACTGGCCCTCGTCGAGCTCGTCGAACTTGCCGCCCTTCAACCCGCCATAGAGCGCGGCATTGTTGACCAGCGTGTCGATGCGGCCATAGGTGCTGAACGCTTTCTCGGCGACAGCCTTGCAGGAGGCGAGATCGGCCACGTCGAGGCTGACGCTGATCGCCTTGCCGCCGGCCTTGGCGATAGCCGCCACAGTCTCGTTGCAATCGCGTACGTCGCCGGCCACGACATTGGCGCCTTCCTTGGCCAGCGCCTCGGCATAGGCCCGGCCCAGGCCGCGTGCGGCGCCCGTGACAATCGCTGTCTTTCCCTGCATCTGCATGATATTCCTCCCGCCGCCCGGGACCCGCTGTCTTCGGGCTTTCGCAAAAACGAACGTTTATTTACGCTATAGCATCATGCCTGACCAGCCGAACTATCAGCATATCCGCCTGGAAATCGACGGCTGGATCGCCCGTCTGACTTTCGCCCGTCCCACGCGGCGCAACGCGCTGACTTTCGACATGATGGTCGAAATCAAGGATGCCGTGCTGCGGGTCGGTGCCGATTCCTCGGTGCGGGCGCTGGTTCTGCGTGGCGATGGCGGCTTCTACTGCGCCGGCGGCGATCTCACCACCATGACCGACATGCCGGACCTGGCACCCGACGGTTCCGATCCCATGGTTGCGACCTATCGCGTCTTCGGCGATGCCTTGCTGGCGCTCAATGCCCTGCCGCAGGCGGTGATTTCGGCGGTCGAGGGACCGGCGATCGGCGGCGGCTTCGGCATGGTGTGCTGCTCGGACGTGGTCCTGGTGCACGAAAATGCCCGCTTCGGCATTCCCGAGCCGCGCGTCGGCTTCATTCCCTCGCAAATCATTCCCTTCATCGTGCGCCGTCTCGGCGAGGGCATGATCAGGCATCTCGCCGTCACCGGCACCACGCTCTCCGGCATGGAAGCGGTGCAGGCGGGGCTCGGCCGCAAGCTGGTGCACAGCGAATTCGAGATGAACACGGCGGTCGAAGAGACGCTCGAGAACATCAGGCGTATGGAACCGGCGGCGCTGGCATCGGTGAAGAGGCTGGTGCTGTCCTGCGCTACCGAGCCGGACATCGACGTGCTGCATGCGGCGGCGGCCGATCTGGTGTCGCTGTTGCGCAAGCCGGCCGCCAAGGCCGGGATCGGCGCTTTCATGGACAAGAGCTTGCCGCCCTGGGCGGCAGAAACCACGAAGAAATAAC
>JAQSWP010000246.1 GCA_029266575.1 Alphaproteobacteria bacterium
AATCCCAATAACCCGAACAATCCCAACCAGCAGAATCAGCAGGACAAGCAACGCCAGCATCAGCAGGGCGGCCAGCAGAGCGACCAGGGCCAGAAGGGTGGCCAGCAGGGCGGTCAGCAGAACAATCAGTCGGATCGCAACCAGCAGAAGTAATTCTGCGAATTGCGGTTTTTTCGACCGTCAGGTCGAAAAGAAAAATGGCGGCAGAAATGCCGCCATTTTTTATGCGCGATGCTTTGCCAATCAGATCGGGCTGTTGACGCGGCACAGCACGGCATTGGCGTAGGCTTGGGTCGAGGGGCCCAGCATCTCGACCGTCACCGTCTCGCCCGGCCGCACGCCGGAGGGAAACCAGTTCAGATCCGTCACCCGCCGGTCGTTGTTGCTCAGCGCGCAGGTGATGCTGGCATCGAGAGTGCGGCTGGTGTTGTTGGTGACGGAAGCCATGATCAGCCAGCGATAGTTGCCCTCGTTGTAGTTCAGCGCCGGCGGGCCCAGGGTCACCAAAGGCGGGTTGCCGCGCGGGATCGGGCCGGGACCGGTGCGCCGCTCGTTGACGATCTCGGCCAGCATTTCCGGCGGCACCGTGGCGCTGCGCTGGGCATTGGGATCGAAGGCGCGATCGGCATCATAGCTGGGTGCTGCGTAAGGCGGCGTGCCGGGTCCGACCGCGGGGCCGGGTCCGACCGCGGACGGCGACGGCACGTAGCCGGGGGCGGGTCGCGGGGATGGCGCGGACGCGGGGGCACGGCCGGTGGCGGTGCGATTGACCTCGTCGTAGCAGCCCAGCCGACTTGCCGAATCGTTGATCTCGCTGCAGATCTGCATGCCGCGCACCAGCGAATCCAGCAAGCGCCCGGAGTTGGATTGCGCCTGGGCGCTGCCGGCGGCCAGCATCAGCGCGGCGGCGCCGGCGAAGTAAGGAATTGTCCTGGACATGATGGCCTTTGCGAAGTTTGCGCCCCGACCATAGTAACGGGTTGCGGCAAAAACAGGGCAAATACCGCGCTTTAGCGGGAGCCGGTCAATGGCCGGCGTGGCGGGCGCAATGGCTGCAGCAATAGATCTTGCCGCCCTGGTCGACGCCATGGCCGATGACGCGGCAATTGCAATGGGCGCAGCGCGGCGCCATGGCTTCGATGGCGCATTCGAAACTGTCGAATGTCTTGCGCTGCCCGGCCTTCACGACTTCAAAGGTCTTGTCATACTCGTTGCCGCACAGATCGCACTTGGCCATCGCTTCCTCCTTTGGCTATCGAGGCGAAACGTTCCGCCGCTCCACCCCGTTCCTGTCAGCGACAGACCGAGTAACGCGCCATGTCGAAGTGGAAATGGTCGCGATGGGCGGCGTTGTAATCGGGGCTTAGCACCACCTTGAAAAACCGGCAGGCGCCCTGGCGCGTCTGGCGCAGGAATTGCGCGCTGGCACCGCTGCCCTCCCAGTCCCTGGCCACCGAAACGATGCGCCCGTCGCGCAGTCGGAAGGCGGCAATGTCGATGGCATTGGCCCAGGCGTGCTGGCTCAGCCGGCCGGTCTTGCGGCTGTAGACATTGCGGCAGGCATACGAGCCGAAATGCTGCAGCCCGACCACCGGTTGCCGGAAATGGGTTTGCGCCGCCGGTTGCAGCACGTGACGCTCGAACATCGCCAGAGCGATCGCCATCCGGCAGGTCACGATCACCGTACTGCCGTAGGAGACCCCGCTGCCGGAAACCTGCACCGCATCTTTGAAGAAGCAGCCGCCGCCATTGTCACGGTCGGCAACCGGCGTATGGCGCAGACTGGCCGCCGCCAGCAGGCCGCGGCAGCGTTCGACGTCGCCATCCAGCCGCGCCAGCTTGTATTCGGTGAGGAAATTGGGCGGCTCGTCGATATCGAGCGGCGCCCAGGGATTGAGGCGATCGGGAATGGCGAGATTGCCAGTGGCAACGGCCAGCAGCGCGGCCAGGACCAGCGAGACGGCGATCAGCAGCAGAGTGCGCAGCGCCGTGGCGATGGGACGCTACCGTTTCAGGCCGGAAATGACGCGGTCGAGCGTGAACGGCTCGGCGGGGTCGAGCACGGCCGTGAAGGCCACGGGCGGCGCCGCCTGGCTTTCGTCCACCGTGTAGGGCAGCAGGCAACTGCCTTCGCCGAGCCGCGTCACGGTGCGCAGCAGCGAACGGTCGTTGGCGCGATAGGCCTGTACCACGCGGGCGGGAGCCGCGCGCAAATGGTCGGCCAGCAGATCGCGCAAGAAGCGGCGGATCGAGTGGCGCGCCTGCAAGGTCGTCGCTTCGATCGCCAGATCGCATTCGCTGTCGAGGCCCAGCGAACGCTGGTTGAGGTTGGACGAACCGATGCGCAGGAAGCGATCGTCGACGATCATCACCTTGGAGTGGATCTTCACGTCGCAATGGGGATCGCAATGGGCGCGCGAGAACAGCAGCCCCAGCCGGCCATGGCGGTCGGCCTGGCGCAGATGGCCAAACAGCCGGTCGCGATTCTGGCCCATGACGTATTGCTCGAGCTTGCCATGGGAATTGTAGTTGACCACCGCCATCACCTCCGGTCCGTCCGGATTCTTCAGATGCTCGCAGAGGATTTCCGCCACTGTCGACTCGGCGAAATATTGGGCCTCGATGTAGATCTGTTTTTCCGCCCGCCGCAGCGCGTCGATATTGAGGCGCTCGATCTCGCGATAGGCCTCGCGGCTGTTATACTCGGCGCGGGTGCGGGCGATCGCGACGTCGTGGTTGCGCAGATCAGGCGTGACTCCCATCGGCCACAGGCGCGGCAGGGCCATTGGCAACGGCTGCAAATCCTCGGCCGTGCCGTCGCGCCAACGTTCATAGGCAAGCTCGGCCACGGCGGCGGCGGCATCGCCATCGACCAGCATCTGCACGTCATGCACCGGATCGTAAGCCTCGCCTTTGAAAGTGGTGCGGTCAGAGCAATCGAAAGCATGGCCGCAATCGTCCAGCCGGCCCTCGGTCAAATCGATGCCGCCGACAAAGGCCAGGCAATCGTCGAGCGCCACGATCTTCTGGTGATGGCTGGCGCCGATCGGATGTTCGGAGTCGAGCCGGTAATGGATGCGCGGATGGTCGTACCAGTTGCTGCCGAGCGACAGCGGCAAATCGTGGTTGTTGGCGTAGACCAGGGAAGAGCGCCAGATCAGCACATGGATTTCCAGCAGCGGATTGGCGTCGACCAGCTTGACCAGGCGCTCGCTGAGCACCGGCCCGCCTGGCGTCAGCCGCGCATTGCTGTCGAAATCCCAGCCGACGATGACGATGCGGCGGTGCGCCTGCGGCAATACGCGATCGAGAACCGCGAAATAGCGTTTGCTATCGATCAGGAAGGCCACGCGGTCGGCGTTCTCGACGCGCCAGCAATTCTTGCCCGCTTGCAAAATTCTCGCTTCGTTCTCCGCCATTGGCCGTTCCGCCGCCCACACAATTTGACTGCATGCGAAGAACGCACCGCAGCGCGTTAGGTTTCCTCGCCGAACCGGAAAAGGCGGAACCGCTGCATCCATTAGCCGTTTTCCGCCAATGACTTGGTCAACCCTCTCCAAACTTCTCGGCATCGCGGCGGCACTGTTTGGAGCCTGGCTGCTCTATCGCGTGCTGGGCCGCTACGACGCAGCCGAAATTTTCGGCGCGCTTGGCAAGCTCGGTATCGTCGACGTGGCGCTGGCGCTGTTCTTCGCAGGCTTGAGTTTCGCCTTCCTGTCGCTGGGCGAGATCTGCGCCGTGCGCTTCGCCCAGCAACAGGTCAGCGTGCCGCGCGTGGTCCGCACCACCATCGCCGCCATCGGCATCGGCCATGCCGTGGGCCTGGCGGCACTGTCCAGCGGCGCCATCCGCTATCGCATGTATGGCCGCGCCAATGTGGCGCTGGCGGATCTGGGCAAGATCATGCTGTTCGCCGGCCTCACCGTCGCCACCGGCATGGCGGTGGTCGGCGGCATCGCCATGGTGGCGCAGCCGCATGCCATCGCCGAACTGCTGGACCTCGATCTCCTCACGGTGCGCGCCATCGGCCTTTTCCTGCTGGCGCTGGTCATCTGCTACATCGCTTTGTGCGCGCGCGATCTACGCTCGATCCATATCAGGAAGGTAGAGCTGGCCTTGCCGTCCTGGAGACTGGCGATGGTGCAGACCCTGGCGGGCGCGGGAAACTACGCCAGCATTGCCGCCTGCCTCTACGCCTGCCTGCGGCCTTTCGCCCAAGCCGACTATCCGACCGTGGCGACCCTGTATGTGGGGTCCGACGCCACGGCGCTGATCGGCCACGTGCCGGGCGGCTGGGGCGTGCTGGAGTACGTGCTTACCCATGCGCTCGACCAGCCGCATATCATCGCCGGCGTGCTGGTGTTTCGCACCG
>JAQSWP010000043.1 GCA_029266575.1 Alphaproteobacteria bacterium
CGCCTGATCGCTGTGGTGTTGCGGCAGAAGCAAGCCTCGCTTCGGATGGAAGGAGTTGCAATTAAAAACTTTTGGGGTCTATGGTGCGCCCTAGTCTGCAATCGGGTGGTTATTGCAATATCGAAGAGAGATCGACGGGTTGCGCGCCTTAGCAGTCCTGCCCGTCATTCTCCATCATTCGAATTTCGGCTGGATCAGCGGCGGATATGTCGGTGTCGACGTTTTCTTCGTTATCAGCGGCTATCTGATCGCATCGATCATCTTCTCCGAGAAAGTTGCCGGGAATTTCTCGCTCGCGAAATTCTACGAGCGCCGCGCGCGGCGCATCCTGCCCATCCTTTTCCTCGTCGTGCTGACCTGCATTCCCCCGGCGCTGACGTGGATGACGAAGATCCAGCTCGAGGAATTCTTCGAAAGCGTCGCGGCGGTGGCGCTGTTTGCGTCCAATTTCCTGTTCTGGGAGCAGACGGGATATTTCGGCGTGGCGGCAGAAACCAAACCGCTGCTCCATACCTGGAGCCTGGCGGTCGAAGAGCAATTCTACATGCTCTTCCCCCTGCTGACGATCGTGCTGTGGAAACTGCCGCGCCGCTTCTTCGCGACGGCGTTGGTCGTGCTGGCATTGGCGTCGTTGGCGCTCAGCCATTACACATTGTCGGTAGCGCCATCGGCGAATTTCTATTGGTCGCCGACGCGAATTTGGGAGTTGTTGGCCGGCGTATTGCTGGCGACGGCGGAGCGCAACGGCCCGCTGCATCCGCGCGTCGCCGCAGGACTGGCCGAATCGCTGTCCTTTTTGGGGCTGGCAGCGGTGATCGCGTCGTTTTTCGCGTTCGAGCGCTCCACGCCTTTTCCCGGTCTCTATGCGGTGCTACCGGTTGTCGGGACTGGCCTTATTCTCGCATTCGCGCGCGAGAGGACGTTGGTGGGCCGCATCCTTGGCACGCCGCCGCTGGTCGGCATCGGCCTGATCTCCTATAGCGCCTATCTTTGGCATCAACCGCTCTTTGCCTTTGCCCGTCTGCGCAGTCTGAACGAACCTGGTCCATTGACCTATGCCATGCTTGTGGCAGTCGCCTTGGCGCTAGCCTTCCTGAGCTGGCGTCTCGTCGAATTGCCATTTCGCGATCGCCGCCGGGTCAGTTCTCGCCAAATCGTAGGCAGCGCCGTTTTCGCCGGTGCCGCCGTGCTGGCGTTGGGTTTTGCCGGAAGGTTTTCCGGCATTGCGGATTTTTCGACGCGGTTCGATTTTTCCGCGGCCGAATTGGCAGCCGTCGCGCCGGCCAATGGCAACGACGCCGTCAGGGACTGCCGATGGGACCGGCCGATCGACGGTTTCTCGAAAATACGAGCCTGCCGTTTTGGCGCGCCGAATGCAGCCAAGACGGTCGTGCTGTTGGGCGATTCCCATGCCGAAGCACTATTCTCCGCCTTGGACGAAAAATTCAGGCGAGACGGCGTCGCCGGGATACTGCTGCGCAATCGCTATTGCGACCTGATCGTGGGCATCTACGAACGGGAAAAAGTCGGCCTGCAAAATCACCAGTCTTGCGTGACGGCGCATGACGCCATGCTCGAATACGTTCGTCGTCTGCCGGCGTCGAGCGTCGTGATATCGGCACGCTGGACTTTCAAGCTCTATCCTGTTTCAGGCGCGATCGATCGAATGGAATTCGACAATGGCGAAGGCGGCGTCGGCGACGAGCGCGAACGCGTCTACCAGGCCTTCAGCGCCGGCCGGTTTGTCACCGACGGCGGCGTGAAAGCCAAAGCCATGCAGGATTTCGTGATATCGCTGCTGGATACCGGTCTGGCAGTTTTTCTCGTCTATCCGGTGCCAGAAGTCGGATGGCACGTGGCGGACTTTAATTTCAAGCACCTCATCGCCCACCGGCCGATACCATCTTCCGTTTCGACCGATTACGCGCGCTTCGCTTTGCGCCAGCGCTTCGCCATCGAGCATCTCGACGCGATCGGCGGCGGCAAGCTCGTCCGCATCCATCCGTCGGACTTGCTGTGTAACACTTATGTTCCAGGCCGTTGCGCTGCGCAGGTCGACAGCCGTCCGCTCTACAACGACGACGACCATTTGAGCGATCTGGGCGCCGGGCTGGTGGCAGACCGGATATTGCTCGAGATGCGAAAAGGCGGCCTCTAGCTTCCTAATTCACCCGCCCGTGGCAGTGCTTGAACTTCTTGCCTGAACCGCAGGGGCAGGGGGCGTTGCGCTGCACGCGGCCCCAGGTCTGCGGATCGTTGGCGTCGACGGTGGTCCTCGAGGAACTCGTCGCTGTTTTGCATGGCCATGGCCATGGCCGGATCGTTGCGTGTCTCGATCATGTCGCGCTGCGGCACCGGCTGGGGCACCGGTTCGTCGGCGCGGATCTGCACGTGGCAGAGATATTGCGTCACCGTCTCGCGCATGGCGATCAGCATGCGCTCGAACAGGTTGAAGGCCTCGCGCTTGTATTCGTTGAGCGGATCCTTCTGGCCGTAGGCGCGCAGCACGATGCCCTGGCGCAGATGGTCGAGCACGAACAGATGATCTTTCCAGGTCTGGTCGAGGATCTGCAGTAGCAGGCTCTTCTCGATCTGGCGCATGACGTCGGGGCCGAAATTGGCGGCCTTCTCCGCCATCTTGCGGTCGACGGCGTCGGAGATGCGCTGGCGCATCTCGGTGTCGGCAATGCCTTCTTCCTTGGCCCAGTCGGCCACCGGCAGATCGAGCCCGAGGATGCGCTGCACCTCTTCCTGCAGGCCTTTGATGTCCCACTGCTCGGCATAGGCGGTTTCCGGCATGGCGCGGCCGACAATGGCGCCGATGGTCTCGTCGCGCATCGAGCCGACCAGTTCGGAAACGTCGTCCTGGCTCATGATCTCGATGCGCTCGCGATAGATCTCCTTGCGCTGGCCGTTCATCACGTCGTCGTAGCGCAGCAGGTTTTTGCGGATGTCGAAGTTGCGCGCCTCGACCTTCTGCTGCGCCTTCTCCAGCGCCTTGTTGATCCAGGAATGGATGATGGCCTCGCCGTCCTTCAGGCCCAGCCGGCGCAGCACGCCTTCCATGCGGTCGGTGCCGAAGATGCGCATCAGATCGTCTTCCAGCGACAGGAAGAACTTCGAGGCGCCAGGATCGCCCTGGCGGCCGGAGCGGCCGCGCAGCTGGTTGTCGATGCGCCGGCTTTCATGGCGCTCGGTGCCGATCACGTAGAGACCGCCGGCGCGCAGCACCACGTCCCGGGCTTCGGCGAGTTCGGCCTCGATTTCCTTCTTGCGCTGCTCGCGCTCGGCGTCGTCGGGGATGCCGGGCAATTCGCTGCGCAGGCGCATGTCGAGATTGCCGCCGAGCTGGATGTCGGTGCCGCGGCCGGCCATGTTGGTGGCGATGGTGATGGCGCCCGGTCGTCCGGCCTGGGCGATAATGTAGGCTTCCTGCTCGTGATAGCGCGCGTTCAGCACCTGGTGCGGGATGTCGCGCTTCTTCATCTCGGCGGCCAGCGTCTCGGATTTCTCGATCGAGACCGTGCCGACCAGGATCGGCTGCTGCCGGGCGCGGCATTCCTCGATCAGGGTCACGATGGCGGCGGTCTTCTCCGCCGCCGTGCGATAGACCTCGTCGTCGGCATCGATGCGGGCGACGGTAAGGTTGGGCGGGATCTCGACCACGTCGAGCTTGTAGATCTCCGCGAATTCCGAAGCCTCGGTCATGGCCGTGCCGGTCATGCCCGAAAGCTTGGGATACATGCGGAAATAGTTCTGGAAGGTGATCGAGGCCAACGTCTGGTTCTCGCGCTGGATCTCGACATGTTCCTTGGCTTCCAGCGCCTGGTGCAGGCCTTCGGAATAGCGGCGGCCTTCCATCATGCGGCCGGTGAACTCGTCGATGATGACGATCTTGCCGTCCTTGACGATGTAGTCGACGTCGCGCGAGAACAGCTTGTGCGCGCGCAGCGCCTGGTTGACGTGGTGCACCAGCGAGACGTGGGCGATGTCGTAGAGGCTGGCTTCCTGGGCGACCATGCCGCGCTCTTTCAGCGTGTTCTCGACGAATTCGGTGCCCGCTTCGGTCAGGGTGACGGCGCGCTGCTTCTCGTCCTTCTCGAAATGCTCGGCCTGCAGCAGCGGGATGATGGCGTCGACCACGCGATAGAGCTCGGAGGAATCCTCGGCCGGGCCGGAGATGATCAAGGGCGTGCGCGCCTCGTCGATCAGGATCGAATCGACTTCGTCGACGATGGCGAAGTTGAAGGGCCGCTGCACCATGTCGTCCAGCCGGTACTTCATGTTGTCGCGCAGATAGTCGAAGCCGAACTCGTTGTTGGTGCCATAGGTGATGTCGCAGGCATAGTTGCTGCGGCGCTCGTCGTCGGTCAGCCCATGCACGATGCAGCCCACCGTCATGCCGAGGAAGCGGTAGATCTGGCCCATCCACTCGCTGTCGCGCTTGGCGAGATAGTCGTTGACGGTGACGATATGCACGCCCTTGCCGGTAAGCGCGTTGAGATAGGCGGGCAAGGTGGAGACCAGGGTCTTGCCTTCGCCGGTCTTCATCTCGGCGATCTTGCCCGAATGCAGCACCATGCCGCCGACCAGCTGGACGGGAAAATGCCGCTGGCCCAGGGTGCGGATGGCAGCCTCGCGCACCGTGGCGAAGGCTTCCGGAAGGATGTCGTCGAGGGTCTCGCCCTTGGCCAGCCGCTCGCGCAGAGCGGGGGTGCGGGCGGCCAGTTCGGCGTCCGACAGCGCCTTCAGCCCGGCCTCGAGCGCATCGACCGCCGGCACCTTGCGGCGCAGCTGCTTGACGACGCGATCGTTATGGGAGCCGAAAATGCTGCGGGTGAGGGCGCCAAGCATCCAGAAAACCTCGGGAATGCGCCGAAAACGGACAACGCCGGCGCCAAAACGTAGGGGACAGATAGAGATAGTGCCTGCGAGTGTCAATTGCAGCGAGGTCGCGGCTGGATGCCGATTTGCGCCAGATTTTCCTCGCATTTCAGCCGCTTGGCTCTACCTCCCTTGTATTGGCCCAAGGGCCCGTGCTTAAACACCCCACCCGGAGCCGGCGTCCTCGCCGGGCGGGCATCAGGAGAAGTTCATGAAACTGTCGTTTGGCCGCACCCTTGCGGCGCTGGCCGTGGTCGTGGTGGTAGCGGCCGGGATCGTTTTTCTGTGGCTGCAGAACCGGCAACCGGCGCCCGCCGACGCCAAGGCTGGCGACGTGGTCGTGGCAACGGTCAATGGCCAGAAGGTGATGCGCTCGGAGGTCGAGATGATGGCCGCCAGCCTGCCGCCGCAGTACCGGCAAATGCCGATGCAGATGATTTTCCCGGCGCTGGTCGACCAGGTGATCAACACCAAGCTGCTGGCAGGCGAAGGCCGCAAGCAGGGTTTGCAGAACGATCCCGAGGTCAAGCGCCGCATCGCCATGATCGAGGATCGGCTGGTGCAGGATGCCTTCGAGCAGAAGGAAATCGCCAAGCAAATCACGCCCGAAGCGCTGAAGGCGCGCTACGACAAGCAGATCGCTGCCATGCCGGCGGAGGAAGAGGTCAACGCCCGCCATATTCTGGTGAAGACCGAAGAGGAAGCCACCGGGATCATTGCCGCCTTGAAGGGCGGCGGCGATTTCGCCGCGCTGGCCAAGGAGAAGTCGACCGATGCGGGTTCGGGCGCCAATGGCGGCGATCTCGGCTGGTTCCGCAAGACCGACATGGTCGGCGAATTCGCCGAAGCGGCCTTCAAGCTGAAGAAGGGTGAAGTTTCCGAAACACCGGTGAAAACCCAGTTCGGCTTCCATGTCATCAAGCTCGAGGATCGCCGTACGGCCAAACCGCCGACTTTCGAGGAGACGGAAGAGGAACTGCGCACCCTTATGGAGCGCGAATTAAGCACCCAGGTGCTCGAACAGATGCGCGCCAAGGCGCAGATCGAACGCTTCAATCTCGACGGTTCGAAAGTCGTCGAAGAAAAGAAGCCGGCCGAGAACAAACCTGCGGAGAACAAACCCGCCGACACCAAGCCGGCCGAAAAGAAGTAGACTGACGCAAATATCCGGCGGGCGGCACAGATTGCCCGCCGGACCCCTCCTGCCAGACGGTGCTCCGCCATGAGCGGCAAGACGATCGTTTCTCCCCTCGCTCCCAACACGTTCCCGACCCTGCCGCCGATCGACGGCGTGATGATCGGCGCCTATGCCTGTGGCTTGCGTTACCAGGGCCGCGACGATCTGATGCTCGTCACCCTGGCGCCCGGCACGGTGATCGCGGGCGTGCTGACCAAATCCAAGACCGCGTCGGCGCCGGTCGAGTGGTGTCGCAAAAACCTGGAGCGCGGCAAGGTGCGCGCCATAATCGCCAATGCCGGCAACGCCAATGCCTTCACCGGCAAGGCGGGCGACCGCAGCGTCGATGAGAGCACGCGGGCGGTGGCGCAGACCATAGGCTGCTCGCGCAATGAAGTGTTCATGGCTTCGACCGGCGTCATCGGCCAGCCGATGACCACCGAGAAGATCGTGGCCGGCGTGCCGAAGCTGGTTAAGTTGCTGCGCGCCGATGGCTGGATGGCGGCGGCAAAGGCGATCATGACCACCGACACGTTTCCCAAGGTGGCGACGCGGCAGGCCAAGATCGGCGATGCCACAGTGACCATCAACGGCTTCGCCAAGGGTTCCGGCATGATCGCGCCCGACATGGCGACCATGCTGGGGTTCGCCTTCACCGACGCCAAGATCCCGCCGCGCGTGCTGCAGGAAATCCTGCGCGCCGCCACCGACAAATCCTTCAACTGCATTACGGTGGATAGCGACACCTCGACCAGCGACACGTTCCTGCTGGCGGCGACCGGGACCGCCCGGCATCCCAAGATCAGCGAGACCGACGACGCCGACCTGGCCGATTTCCGCCGCGCGCTGGAAGCGCTAATGACCGACCTGGCGCAGCAGATCGTGCGCGATGGCGAGGGCGCTTCCAAATTCGTCACCGTGACGGTGACCGGGGCGACCTCGGTAGCGGCGGCGCGCAAGATCGGCCTGTCGATCGCCAATTCGCCGCTGGTGAAGACGGCGATCGCCGGCGAAGACGCCAATTGGGGCCGCATCGTCATGGCGATCGGCAAATCGGGCGAGAAGGCCGATCGCGACAAGCTCGGCATCTCGATGGGCGGCATCAAGATCACCGACAAGGGCCAGCTGGTGCCGAACTACGACGAGACGCCGGTCGCCAATCACATGAAGGGCCAATACATCGACATTGCCGTCGATCTTGGCCTGGGCCGCGGCAAGTCCACGGTGTGGACTTGCGATCTGACGCATCGCTACATCGACATCAACGGCAGCTACCGGAGCTGAGGCTTCGATGGCGGCGCCCGTCGAGGAAGATCCGCTCGAGACCTGCCCTGGCACGCCCGAATTCTCTGGCGAACGCCGCGTCGTGCTGGTCGCGGCGGTGGCGCTGATCGATGCCGACGGCCGGGTACTGATCGCGCAGCGTCCGCAAGGCAAGCCAATGGCGGGTCTGTGGGAATTTCCCGGCGGCAAGATCGGCCCGGGCGAGACGCCGGAACGGGCCCTGGTGCGCGAACTGAAGGAAGAGCTCGATATCGATACGCGCGAAAGCTGCCTGGCGCCGATCGCCTTCGCCTCGCACGCTTATGAAGACTTCCATCTGCTGATGCCGCTGTTCGTCTGCCGCAAATGGCGCGGCACGCCAAAGCCGCTGGAAGGCCAGGCGCTGAAATGGGCGCGCATCAACGAGTTGAAAAACTATCCGATGCCGCCGGCCGATGTGCCGCTGGTGGCGCAGTTGCGCGATCTGCTTTAGGCGCTGTCGCGCTGCTGCGGCACAATCTGCAAGCCCGGCCCGCTGAGCTGGCGATAGCACAGCGCCAGCGCCGCCAGCACCAGCGCGCTGGTGCCGAGCGACATCAGATTGACGATCAAATGCAGGACGAGCCTGGGGCCGAAGGTCAGCGGCTTGCCCAGAATTCCGCCCAGCAACGCGCTTGACGTGGCAGTGACCAGATAAATCGCGACGTAGCTCAACACGACCAGCGCCGCAAACAAGAATGCCAGGCGCAACCCGTTGCCTTTGCTCAGGCGCCAGGCATCGACCAGCCGGGCGCTCTGCCCGGTAGCTGCCGCCGGCAGGATCAGCCCGAGGCGGGCCAGGACCGGCGCCACGGCAATCAGGGCCAAAAAGGCGAAGGACATGGCGCTGGACGGCGTCAGCCCGCGGCTGAAGGCGCCGGAGCCGAACAGGATCATCACCACCGTGAACCCTGCGAACAGGATCAGGATCAGCCGGATGGCGCCGCCCAGCACGCGCATGTCGGTTACGCTCCAGGACAGGCCGGGGATGCCGGTCGGCATCAGGTTGAGACAGGCGCGCAGCCACGCGGCGGCGAAAGTGCTCCAGATGACCAGCGACAGGATCATGTAGAGCAGCACCGAGCCGAAGAAGCCCATGATCTCGCCGCTCTGCGCCTGCGCATTCTGAGCCGTGACGCCGAGAACGCGCGAGGCATCGGGCAGCAGCAGCAGATCGAGCGCCAGCAGCCAGATCAATGGCACCAGACCCAGATCGAACCACGCCCGCTTGTGGCCCCAGAACAATTGCCAGGCGCCGGTCAGGATTTGTTGCGGAATGAGAACGCGCATTTGTCTTTACCCTAACTCAGTGGCCGGCTTTTTCCCCGGCCGATCTTTCGACCACGCCCAGCGCCTCGGCCAGACGTTGCTGGGCGCTGCCTGGGCGCAGCGGCTGCTGCTGCGAGGCGTGCGGCGCCCAGGCGTGCAGATAGATGATCTCGAACGTGGCGGTGATCCGTCCATCGGGCTGGCCGAAGCGATCGGCATAGAGCGCGGCGGCGCGCAGCAGGGTCTGCCGGCGCATCGGCGTGCGGCGGCGCTCCAGTACGACATTGCTCTCGCCCATGCCGCGCAGTTCGCGCATCAGCGCCAGCGCATCGGCATAGGTGACGTTGAGCCGGTCGATATCGGCCACCGGCAGCGCGAAGCCGGCGCGCTGCAGCAGGCCGGCGGCATCGCGCAGATCGACGAACGGCGAAACGCGCGGGCTGGCGCCGCCTTCGAATTCGGCCTCGGCCTGCAGCAGACACTGGCGCAGTTCGTAGAGCGAACTGCCGCCCAGCATCGCGGCCAGGAACAACCCGTCCGGCTTCAGCGCCTGCCTGATCTGCAAGAGTGCCCCGGGCAGATCGTTGACCCAGTGCAGGCTGAGCGCGCTGGCAATCAGATCGAAGCTGGCCGGCGCGAAGGGCAAGAACTCCTCATCGGCCACCACGCAAAGCCCTGCCTGCCGCGCCAGAAAGCGCGGCGCCAGATCGGTGCGGACCGTGAGTTCCTCGCCCGCCCGTCCCTGCAAGGCGTCGGACAACTCGCCGGCATGGCTGCCGAGATCGAGCAGGCGTGGGAATTGATGTCTGATGTCGTCCAACCGCTCGCGCAAGGCTGCCACCGCCTCGCGCTTGAGAAAATCATGCGCCGGCCAGTTGCCGGCCGCACGCCGCCGCCGCCGCCGCAACAGGGCGCGGTCGAAGACGCGAATGGCATCAGGGGCGGGCGAATTTTGCGCCATGGCGGAGCCTAACATGCGGCGGCCGGATTGACAGGCAGGGGTGGGGCAGCGGAGCTTTGCAGCATGGAGGCAAGTTCCAGCCTGATGTTCATGACGGCAGCGTTGCGCCGGGTCGGCCGCGGCACGCTGGATCTGATCCTGCCGCCGCGCTGCCTTGCCTGCGGCGAGCAGGTCGCCGATCCGCAGGCCTTGTGTTCTGCCTGCTGGAGCCGGCTGGATTTCGTCACCGCGCCATTCTGCGCGGCATGCGGCCTGCCGTTCGAGCACGATGCCGGCGCCGACGCTCGGTGCGCCGCCTGCCTGGCGCGCCAGCCGCGCTACGATCGGGCGCGGGCGGTGTTCCGCTACGGCGACGAAAGCCGCGGCATGATCCTCTCCTTCAAACATGCCGACCGAACCGATGCCGCCATCGCCTTCGCCGCCTGGATGGCGCGGGCAGGCAGGGAGCTGCTGCAAGACGCCGACGTCATCGTGCCGGTGCCGCTGCATTACCGCCGGCTGGTGTGGCGGCGCTACAACCAGGCGGCGCTACTGGCGCTACGGCTGGGCAAGGCGGCGGGCAAGCCGGTGGTGGTCGATCTGCTGCTGCGGGCGCGCGCCACGGCTTCGCAAGCCGGGCTGGGCGCGCGCGAGCGCAGGCGCAATCTGGCCGGCGCGGTCATGGCCAATGGCGCGCGCGCGGGATCGATCAAAGGCAAGCGCGTGCTGCTGATCGACGACGTGTTGACCACCGGCGCCACGGTGGGCGCCTGCGCGCGGGCGCTGCGGAAAGCTGGCGCCGCGGGGGTCGACGTGCTGACCCTGTCGCGGGTGGTGCGGGCGCAGGTGCTGGATTGAGATTTACGCAAGGCAGGAGCGGCGCATCTGGTCGCCGGCCTCGACCTTGTCTATATTAGAACGGTTGCAAACTGCAGAGGCAGCATGGCCAAAATCGAGATCTACACCACGCCGATCTGTCCCTATTGCGCCCGGGCCAAGGGGCTGCTGGAAGACAAAGGGGCGGAATTCCACGAGATCGACGTGTTCATGGATGTCGGCCAGCGCGAGACCATGCGCAGCCGCGCCAATGGACGCAATACGGTGCCGCAGATCTTCATCGATGGTAAGCATATCGGCGGCTGCGACGAGCTGGTGGCGCTGGAGCGCGCCGGCCGGCTCGATCCGCTGCTGCAGAGCGCCTGAACCTTTTGCCCGGAGTCGGCCCGATGTCGCAGAAATTCACCGTCGGCCTGATCCAGCCCAACGCGCTGGACGACATGCAGGCGAATATCGCCTTCGTGCAGCAGCAGGCGCGCAAAGCCCGCGATGCCGGCGCGCAATTCATCCTGACGCCGGAGAATGTGGCGTTGATGGATTTCGGCCGCAAGAATCTGCTGGCCAGGTCCTATCCCGAAGCGAGCCATCCGGCGCTGGCCGCGTTCCGCGATCTGGCGCGCGAACTCGACGTGTGGTTCCTGGCCGGCTCGCTGCATGTGCATCCCGACGATCGCGCCGGGGTCGACGATCGCGCCGACGATCGCATCGCCAACCGCTCGCTGCTGATCGACCCGCAGGGCAATGTGGCCGCGCGCTACGACAAGATCCACATGTTCGACGTCGACCTGAAGGGCGGAGAGAGCTATCGCGAATCCTCGACCTTCCGGCCCGGCGCGCAAGCGGTGGTGACGCCAACGCCCTGGGGCCTGCTGGGCATGACGATCTGCTACGATCTGCGCTTCCCCTATCTCTATCGCGATCTTGCCCACGCTGGCGCCTCGATGATCACCATCCCAGCCGCCTTCACCCGGCCCACCGGCCAGGCGCATTGGCATGTGCTGCAGCGGGCGCGGGCGATCGAGACCGGCTGCTACGTCTTCTGCCCGGCACAGACCGGCGAACATGCCAACGGGCGCAAGACCTTCGGCCATTCGCTGGTGGTGGCGCCGTGGGGCGAGGTGATCGCCGATGCCGGCACGGAGCCCGGCTTCATCACCGCCCAGATCGATCTCGCCAAGGTCGACGAGGCACGCGGCATGGTGCCGGCGATTCGCCATGATCGCGATTACGCGCCGGCGCAAGGCGCGCCGCAACCGCTGCGCCAGGCGGGCGAATAGTCAGTCTTTCGGTCTGATCGCGGCGATGCGCTGAACGACGGCGCGTCGCGGCGTTTCTTCCTCCACCGCCTCATAGGCAACGACGCGCAATTTCCCACGCACTACGTCGAGCAATTCCCCCTCGCGCAGCAGGAAGTCGGGGTTGCTCGGCTTGCCGTATTTCTGATTGCCGGCGGCGAAGGTTTCGTAAAGCAGCGCGCCGCCTGGTTCCAAGGCTTCGACCAGGGTTGGAAAGAGCGGCCGGTGCAGGTAATTGGTCACAACTATGCCGGCAAAGCGGCGGCCGGGCAGTGGCCAGGGCGCGCCGTTCTCCAGATCGGCCTGAACGATCTCGACAAGGGGATCGCCGCGCAAATCCGCCAGGCCCGCGATATCGCGGTCGAGGCCCACGATCTTGTGGTCGCGGGCCAGGAAATGGCGCAAATGCCGACCCGAGCCGCAGGCCACATCCAAAACCGTGCCGCCGGCGTATATCAACGCGGCCCACCGGGCGATCCAGGGCGATGGGGCAGGGACTAGGCAGGCGGGTTGCGAAGGCATACGTCAGTGTGTCTCGGCCGGGAATAACTTGCAAAACGGCTGCGCGCTCACCAATCTACGCGGCCAGCGACAATGGTTCATCGATGATCCTGTACTCCCTTAGCTGCAGCAAGGAACACGGCTTCGAGGCGTGGTTCCGCAACAGCGACGCCTTCGACAAGCAGGCGAAGAAGGGCGTCGTCTCCTGTCCTGTGTGCGGCGATACCAAAGTGCGCAAGGCCATCATGGCGCCGCGCATCGCCAAGGGTGCCGGCAAGAAATCCGAACAAGCGGTCCCCGTTCCCGCGCCAGCGCAGCCGACGGCCGCTCCCGCGAGCCATGTGTTGGCGCCGCAGATGCGCGAGATGCTGCAGGAGATGCGCAAGCAGGTCGAAGCCAATTGCGATTACGTCGGCAACGAGTTCGCCGAGGAAGCACGCAAGATCCATTACGGCGAGACCAAGGAGCGCGGCATCTACGGCGAAGCCTCCGATGCCGATGCCGAGGCGCTGCAGGAAGAGGGCATCGAAGTCGGCCGCGTCCCCTGGCTGCCCAGGACGAATTGATCCTGTTCTTTCGTCGTAAAGACGGGCGCGACCTCACAGACCTCAACGACGCAACACAACAGGCCTCATCCTGAGCCGTCGAAGGATGAGCTACACGAAATCGCCTGCGAACCCTCATCCTTCGACGGGCTCAGGATGAGGATTTCTTGGGGTTGCGCCGCACGCATCGTGCTGATGCATCTGCCCGGCTGGCCTGCCGTGCACGAGGCGGTCACAATCGCCGCCGCATGACCGAAGCAGCCTTGCCGTTGCCGACCATCCGCGCGTTCGACGTGGCGCGGGTGTTCGCGTGCGTGGCGCTGGCCTTCGTCATTTCCATGTTCTATCGCGGCGCCAATGGCGTCATTGCGCCGGAGCTGATGGCCGAGCTCGCCATGGATCCGACCACCATGGGTTTTGTCACCGGCGTGTTCTTCCTGGTTTTTGCCGCCGCCCAAATTCCGGTCGGGATGGCGCTGGACCGGTTCGGCCCGCGCAAGGTGATGGCAAGCCTGTCGCTGATCGCGGTGGCTGGCGCCGTGGTGTTCGCCTTGTCGGATGACTGGATCGGCCTGTCGCTGGGCCGCGCGCTGCTCGGGCTCGGTTGCGCCGCGACCTTGATGGGTTCGATCGTCACCCTCTCGCGCTGGGTCTCGATCCGCAATCTCGGCGTCATGGTATCGCTGCTGAGCGCCGCCGGCGCGGTCGGCGCATTGCTGGCAACGACGCCGTTTGCCTGGGTGGTGGAGCAGATCGGCTGGCGCAACGCGTTCTTTTTTCTCGCCGGCTTCACCATGCTGATGGCCGCACTCGTGCTGGCCGGCGTGCGCGACCAGCCGGGCGGCCTGCCGCTGGGCAGTTCAGGCGAGAGCTTGCGCCAGGTGCTGGCCGGGGTGCGCGAAGTGTTGCGTCATCCGGTGCTGCCGGGTTTCGCCGCCATCCAGCTGGTCGCCTATCCCACGGTCCTAACCATCTCAGGCCTGTGGGGTGGGCCTTACCTCAATGATGTCTATGGGCTCGACCCGGTCGATCGCGGCTATGTGCTGCTGGCGATGACCGGCATCGGCGCGGTTGGCTCGCTGCTGATCGGCTATGCCGATCGTCGCATCGGCAAGCGCAAGGCGATCATCGTCGCGTGCGGCGTGTTCTCGCTGCTGTGGCTGACGGTGCTGGCGGCGGGTGGCGCCATGCCGCTGTGGCTGACGACCTTGGTGCTGGTGCTGCTAGGCTCGGTCAATGGCTACATCTCCATCATCCATACCCAGGTGCGTTCGCAATTCCCTGAGCGGCTGGCGGGACGCGGGCTGGCAACGCTCAATACCTTCGTCATGTTCGGCGGCTTCGCCCTGCAGCTGCTTACGGGCTTCATCATCGGCCTGTTCCGCGATGCCAGCGGCGTGGCGCCGGTGCTCGCCTATCAGGCGATGTTCGGGTTCCTGGCCGTGATGCTGGCTCTGGGACTTTTCGTCTACGCGCGGCTGGTGCGCGATTAGGCGGGCTTCACCGCCACCATCATGTAGTTCACGCCCAGATCGTCGCTCAGCGACCAGCGCTGGCGGATGGGATCGAAACTGACGCCGGTGGTTTGGACGATCTGCAGGCCGCCGCCGCGCAGCCCGCGCGCCAGTTCCGACGGCCGCAGGAACTTCTTCCAGTCATGCGTGCCGCGCGGGAGCCACCGCAGCACGTATTCGGCGCCGACAATGGCCAGCGCGAAAGCCTTGGTGGTGCGATTGAGCGTGGCGGCGATCACCAGCCCACCGGGTTTCGCCAGTTGTCCGACGCTTTTCAGGAACAGGTCGGGATCGGCGACGTGCTCGACCACTTCCATGCTCAGCACCACGTCGAAGCTCTCGCCCTGTTCGATCAGCGCTTCCGCCGTGGTGGCGCGATAATCGATCTCCAGTCCCGATTGGGTGGCATGCAGGCGCGCCACCTCGATATTGCGCTCCGCCGCATCGATGCCGACGACCTGCGCCCCCAGCCGGGTCAAGGGTTCGCACAGCAGGCCGCCGCCGCAGCCGACATCCAGCAGCCGCACGCCCTCGAGCGGCCGCAGCCCGCCGCCGTCGCGGGCCAGATGCTGAAGGATCGTGTCGCGGATGAAGCGGATGCGGACCGGGTTGAAGACGTGCAGCGGCTTGAACTGGCCGGTGGGATCCCACCAGGTCTCGGCCATGGCCGAGAAGCGGGCGATTTCGGCCGCATCGACGGTGCCGCCGGCCGGTGCCGGCGTGGATTGTTCCGTCTGGTGCTCGGCCATGCTCCAAACCCCGGTATTTGCGCGAAAATTCCCGTTTCGTCCCGGCCCTTTGGCAGGCTTGCTTAGCTGCGGGCCTGCCGGTATCTATACGCGCCTTTTTGCCCGGGCGGCGCAAGGGGTTGCGGGAAAAATCGCCGCATCGTTTGCCAAGGCGTGGATGCAAGGATCATGGCGCGGATCGTACAGAAATTCGGCGGCACGTCGGTGGCGGATGTCGAGCGCATCCGCAACGTCGCCCGTCAGGTCAAGGCGGAGGTCGATCGCGGCAACGAGGTTGCGGTCGTGGTCTCGGCTATGGCCGGCACGACCAACCAGCTGGTCGACTGGTGCAACCAGTTCGGCGCCCTGCACGACCGGCGCGAATACGATGTCGTCGTGGCGACGGGCGAGCAGGTGACGATCGGGCTGCTGGCGATGGCGCTGCAGGAGCTGGGGCAGAAGGCGCGCTCATGGACCGGCTGGCAATTGCCGGTGCGCACCGACAATGCCTTCGCCAAGGCGCGCGTGAAGGCGATCGACACGGCGGGCATCGAGGAAGGTTTCAAGCGCGGCGAGGTTGCCGTGGTGCCGGGCTTCCAGGGGCTGGCGCCGGACAATCGCATCACCACTTTGGGCCGCGGCGGTTCGGATACCTCGGCGGTGGCGCTGGCAGCGGCGTTGAAGGCCGATCGCTGCGATATCTACACCGACGTCGACGGCGTCTACACCACCGACCCGCGCATCGTTGCCAAGGCGCGCAAGCTCGATAAGATCACTTACGAAGAGATGCTGGAGATGGCATCGCTGGGCGCCAAGGTGCTGCAGACGCGCTCGGTCGAACTGGCGATGAATCACAGGGTGCGGGTGCAGGTGCGTTCCTCCTTCACCGATGTGCCCGGCACTCTGGTTGTTGATGAGGATGAGATCGTGGAACAGGCAATCGTTTCCGGCATAGCCTATGCGCGCGACGAGGCGAAAGTGACCCTGGCCCAGGTGCCGGACAAGCCGGGCGTGGCGGCGGCGATCTTCGGACCGCTGGCCGATGCCCAGGTCAACGTCGACATGATCGTCCAGAACGTCTCGCGCGACGGCAAGACCACCGACATGACTTTCACCGTGCCGGCGGTCGATCTCGAGCGCGCCGTTGCGGTGCTGGAAAAGGCGCGTGCCTCGCTGGGCTTCTCCGGCCTCCAGGCCGACAAGAATGTCGCCAAGATTTCCGTCATCGGCGTCGGCATGCGCTCCCACGCCGGCGTGGCGCAAAGCATGTTCCGCACCCTGGCGGAAAAGGGCATCAACATCGAGGTCATCACCACCTCGGAAATCAAGATCAGCGTGCTGATCGCCGCCGAATACACCGAACTGGCCGTGCGCGCCCTGCACACGGCCTACGGTCTCGACGCGGCGTAACGCAGCGCTTCACAGGCCGGGCATATTGTCCGGTCGTAACAGGACGGAAATTGAAATGGACCGCGCCGCGGCCGAACGCACCCTGGACCAGTTGTGGAGCGCGGGCCGCGCGTTCCTCGGTTGCCGCTACGCCATCATGGGCGGGGCGATGTCCTGGGTGTCCGAGCGCCATCTGGTGGCGGCGATCTCCAATGCCGGCGGCTTTGGCGTCATTGCCACCGGTTCGATGTCGCCCGACCTGCTGCGCCAGGAGATCAAGGGCACGCAGGCGCTGACCAAACAGCCCTTCGGCGTCAATCTCATCACCATGCATCCCGATCTGCTGGCGCTGGTCGATGTCTGCATCGCGGAGAAGGTCGGCCATGTCGTGCTGGCCGGCGGCATCCCGCCGGGCGATGCGGTGAAGAAGGTCAAGGATGCCGGCATCAAGCTGGTGTGCTTCACGCCGGCTCTGTCGCTGGGCAAGCGGCTGGTGCGCATGGGCGCCGATGCGCTGGTGATCGAGGGCATGGAAGCGGGTGGCCATATCGGGCCGGTCTCAACCAGTGTGCTAGCGCAAGAAATCCTGCCGGCGATCCGCGACGTGCCTGTGTTCGTGGCAGGCGGCATCGGGCGCGGCGAGGCGATCCTGTCCTATCTCGAAATGGGCGCGGCCGGCGTGCAGCTCGGTACGCGCTTCGTTTGCGCCACGGAGTCCATCGCTCATCCCAATTTCAAGAAGGCCTTCATCCGCGCCGCCGCGCGCGATGCGGTGCCGACGGTGCAACTCGACCCGCGCTTCCCGGTGATCCCGGTGCGGGCGCTGGTCAACAAGGGCACCGAGCGCTTCCTCGACAAGCAGCGCGAGATGATCGGCAGAGTCGAGCGCGGCGAGATCGAACTGAAACCGGCGCAACTCGAGATCGAGCATTTCTGGGCCGGTGCGTTGCGGCGCGCAGTGATCGACGGCGACGTCGAGAGCGGCTCGATCATGGCTGGCCAGAGCGTCGGCATGGTCAATTCCGAGCAGAGCACGGCCGACATCATCGCCGAACTGATCGATCAGGCGTTTGGCGCGCTGACCTCGCGCGCCCGGGCCGGAGCGGCCTGAGATGGAACGCGCCCCGCAGCTCACCGGCTCGCGGTTGGTGCTGAAACGTCTGCGCGATGTCATGGCGCGTCCGGGGACGGCGCAGCAGCGCCTCAACGAAGTCGTTCGCATCATTGCCGGCGACATGGTGGCCGAAGTGTGTTCGGTCTACGTGCTGCGCGCGGGCGAGGTGCTGGAACTCTTCGCCACGCAGGGCTTGAATCCCACCGCCGTGCATCGCACGCGGCTGCGGGTGGGCGAAGGTCTGGTCGGCGACATTGCAGCCCACGCACGGCCCTTGAGCCTGGCCGATGCGCAAAGCCATCCCAATTTCGCCTATCGCCCGGAAACTGGCGAAGAGGTCTATCACTCGCTGATGGGCGTGCCGATCCTGCATTCGGGGCGCGTCGTCGGCGTGCTGGTGGTGCAGAACCGCACCCGCCGGCAATACGACGAGGAAGAAACAGAGACGCTGCAGACCATCGCCATGGTTCTGGCCGAGCTGGTGGCTAATGGCGAGCTGGTCAGCCCCAACGAGGTGCGGCAGGTCGACGGCATTGGGCTGCTGCCGCTGCGCATCGAGGGCGTCAAGCTCAATGGCGGGCTGGGCATGGGGCTGGCCGTGCTGCACGAGCCGCGCATCGTCATCAAGCGCGTGGTGGCCGAGGACGTCACCACTGAACAGAAGCGCTTCCGCGACGGGTTGAGGGAAGTCCAGGAATCGATCGATTCGATGCTGGAGGCGTCCGATCTGACGCATGGCAGCGAGCACCGCGAGATCCTCGAAACCTTCCGTATGTTCGCCGAGGACCGCGGCTGGGTCGGCCGCATTTCCGAAGCGATAGAGAACGGTCTTACCGCCGAGGCCGCGGTGCAACGTGTGTTCGACGAGCAGCGCGCCCGTTTCCGCGACGTCACCGATCCCTATCTGAAGGAGCGGCTGCACGATATGGCGGATCTCAGCAACCGCCTGCTGCTGCGACTGACCGGTGATCAGGACAACCATACCAACGGCCAGATCCTGCCCGACGACATGGTGGTGGTGGCCCGCAACATGGGACCGGCGGAACTGCTCGATTA
>JAQSWP010000001.1 GCA_029266575.1 Alphaproteobacteria bacterium
CACGGTGATCGACGTCGCGCCCGACGTCACGCATGTGAAGCCGGGCGATCGGGTCGCGGCCTTGTCGCAAGGTGGCGGCGGCATCGCCGAACGTTTCGCCGCACCAGCGCATACGGTGTGGAAGATTCCCGACGGTCTCGACGATGCCAGCGCCATGATCGTGGCCGGCACGCATGGCAGCGTGTTCCTGTCGCTCGACTGGGCGGCGCGGCTGCAAGAGGGCGAAACGCTGCTGGTGCATGGCGCGGGCGGCGGCAGCGGATTGAGCGCGGTCATGCTGGGCCATGCGATGGGGGCACGGGTGATCGGCACCGCTTCCAGCGCCGACAAGCGCGCCGCCGCGACCGAGGCCGGCGCTGATGCGATGATCGATTCGCGCAACGAGGATGTACGCGGCCGCGTACTCGAACTGACGCAGGAGCGCGGCGTCAACGTGGTGTTCGATCCGGTGGGCGGGGATCTGTTCGACCAATCGCTGCGCTGCGTGGCACCGGAAGCGCGCCGGGTCTGCTACGGCTTCGCCTCCGGCCGCATCCCGCAGATCCCGGCCAACATCCTGCTGGTCAAGAACATCACCGCCATCGGCTACTACTGGGGCTATTACATCGGCTGGGGACGGCAGATGCCGCCGCCGGAGAATTTCGTTCGCCTTCGCGACACCATGAGCATGTTGATGCAATGGGCCGCTGAAGGAAGGCTGCCGAAAATGCCGGTAACGCGCTTTCCTGTCGAAGATTTTCGTGCCGCCATGCGCATGGTCGAGCAGCGCGAGGCGATCGGCAAGATCGTGCTGGAATTCTAGTTCGCCCCGCGCCTTTACACCTCGCCCCGCTTTAGCGGGGAGAGGTGATTAAAATTACGCCCCTTCGCTGACTAACTGATCGTAGGCCGGTAGCGTCAGGAACTCGGTGAAACTGTCCTGCGCGATCAGCGTGTCGAACAGCTTGGCCGCTTCGGCGTAGCGGCCGCTGTCGAAACGGGCGCCGACCTGGGCTTTGGTCTTCTCCAGCTCCTCCTCGATGATCTTGCGGCAGAGGTCGAGATCGACCAGGCGGCCGTCGTCGAGCTTCTGGCGGTGATGCAGCCACTGCCAGACCTGGGCGCGGCTGATCTCGGCCGTGGCGGCATCTTCCATCAGGTTGTACAGCGGCACGCAGCCCACCCCGCGCAGCCAGGCTTCGAGATAGCCGATGCCGACATTGATGTTCTGGCGCAGGCCGGCTTCGGTCTTGGAGCCTTGCGGGATCTGCAGCAGGTCGGCGGCGGTGATGTTGACGTCCTGCCGCTTGCGCGCGATCTGGTTGGCTTCCTTCATCACCGCATCGAATTCCTCGCGCGCGATCGGCACCAGGCCGGGATGCGCCACCCAGGTGCCGTCATGCCCGTCGGTCGCCTCGCGCTTCTTGTCGGCGCGCACCTTGCCCAGGGCTTCGTCATTGGCCTTTGGATCGTCCTTGATCGGAATCTGCGCCGCCATGCCGCCCATGGCGTGCACGTTGCGCTTGTGGCAGGTCTTGATCACCAGCAGCGAATACGAGCGCAGGAAATGCGTCGTCATGGTCACTTCGCCGCGATTGGGCAGCACTGCCCAGGGATGGCGCGAGAATTTCTTGATGAAGCTGAAAATGTAATCCCAGCGGCCGCAGTTGAGGCCGGCGGAATGCTCGCGCAATTCGTAGAGGATCTCGTCGACCTCGAAAGCGGCGAGAATGGTCTCAATCAGCACCGTGCCCTTGATCGAGCCGCGCTTGACGCCCAGCCGGTCCTGGGCATGCACGAACACGTCGTTCCACAGCCGGGCCTCGAGGTGGCTCTCCATCTTGGGCAGATAGAAATACGGCCCGGTGCCGCGCGAGAGCTGGACTCTGGCGTTATGGAAGAAGAACAGGCCGAAATCGAACAGCGAGCCCGACATCGGCTTGCCATCGACCAGCACGTGCTTTTCTTCCAGGTGCCAGCCGCGCGGCCGCACCTTCAGCACGGCGATTTTCTCGTTGAGCTTGTAGCTCTTGCCCGAGGCCGGATCGTCGAAAGCGATGGTGCCGCGAGCGGCGTCCATCATGTTGTTCTGGCCGTCGATCATGTTGTGCCAGGTCGGCGTCGAGGCATCCTCGAAATCGGCCATGAACACCGAGGCGCCGGAATTGAGCGCGTTGATCACCATCTTGCGATCGACCGGTCCGGTGATCTCGACCCTGCGGTCGAGCAGATCCTTCGGGATCGGCGCCACGGTCCAGTCGCCGTCGCGGATCGACTTGGTATGAGGCAGGAAATCGGGCTTCTCGCCGGCATCGAGCCGCTTCTGGCGCTCGACTCTGGCGGCCAGCAGATCGCGGCGGCGCGGGCCGAAATTGCGTTCCAGATCGGCGACGAAGGCCAGCGCCTCCTCGCTCAATACCCGCTCGTAGCCCGGCCTGATCTCGCCCCTGATCTCGACCCCGGCCGGCACCGCAAGCTTTTGCGCCGCTGCGTTCATGCCCTATCCTCCCTGATGATCAAGGGCTTATAGCCGCCGCTGCCGATGCAGGCAAACAGCAGGGCGGTTTCGCGGGAGGAACCATGCAGATCGAGCAAATGCTGAAGAAATTCACCGATGCCGTCGAAAAACACGATGGCGCAGCGCTGGGCAGACTTTTTGCCGAGGACGGCGTTTACCACGATGCGTTCTATGGCGCGTTCCATGGCCGGACCAAGGTGGCCGAACTGATCGACGTCTGGTTCTACAAGACGGCCAAGGATTTCAAATGGGACATGATCGAACCGGTGTTCGACGGCCGCACGCTCTATGTGCGCTACGTCTTCTCCTACAATTCGATCCTGCCCGAGGCCAAGGGCGCGCGGGTGATGTTCGAAGGCGTCAGCATCATGAAGCTGAACCAGGACGGGCTGATCGAGGAGTATCGCGAAGTGGCCGATACCGCCCCGGCGCTATTGGGCCTGAATTTCCCGCCCGAGCGTGTCGCCAAGATCAAGCTCAAGCACGGCGCCGAACTGCGCGGCAGGGCAGAGGCGAAAGGGCATCTTTAAACCCTCTGTCCCTATCAAGGATATCAAGGACATCAAGGACATCAAGGACATCAAGGACATCAAATCTATCAAGGCAATCAAGATTCTTAGGGACGCTGTTACACCGCGCGCCTTGAAGCGCGTGGTGTGACAGTGTCCCTATCAAGGATATCAAGGACAAAGAGCTGGCGGCGAAATAAGGCTGTTTTGCTGGTCCGGAGGCTTGCTGGACAGGCCTGCATTCCCATGTGAGCATGCGTCTGCAAGGTAGCGAGGAAACGCCATGGCCAAGCGCGACGATCGTCATATCACGCACGACAAGGCCTACAACACCGTAGCGCCGGACGATTTCCGCGCCATGATCGACGTCGATCGCTACGAGACGCGCTCGGACGCCTTCGACGGCATTATCTCGGCGACGCACGATCATTTCTGGGATCCGTACGACCCGGCCTATCTCGATTTCACGCAGAAATTCGACGTCGAGAACGAATACCTGCTGCCGCCGGAACGGCAGATCGAGCTGAAGTCGGCGGTGGCCGACAAGCTCGATGAGAAGCAGAAGATCCGGCTGGTGAACGAGAACGTGCGCTGGTCGATGTCGCAGATCCTGCATGGCGAACAGGGCGCGCTGTCGCTGTCGGCCAGCCTGTGCGACATCCTGTTCGATCCCGGCGCGCAGGAATATGCCGCCAACCAGGCGCGCGAGGAAGCCCGTCACGTCGCGGGCTTCGGCCGCTATGTGAAGCTGCGCTGGGGCAAGCCCTATCCGGTGGGCGAAGCCTTGGGCGATCTGATCAACGAGCTGGTGCTGACGCCGATCGTCTACAAGAAACTGGTCGGCATGCAGATGCTGATCGAGGGCCTGGCGATGGGCGCGTTTGCGCACACCCACGCCCACACACGCGATCCGCTCTTGAAGCGGCTGGTGCAGCTGGTGATGACCGACGAGGCCTTCCACCACAAGTTCGGCAAGATCTGGGCCGACCGCACGGTGCCGAAGCTGACGCCGCAGGAACACGAGATCGTCGAGGACTGGGCGGCAAGCTGTTTCGAGACCCTGCTGTTCAACCTTACCAATATCCGCCAGCGCCGGGTGATCTACGAGCAGTTCGGGCTGGACTGGGAATGGGTGCGCGATGCCGTGCGCGAGGTCTATTCCGACGACAATAGGCGCAACGACACGCGCGACCAGGGCAACATCTTCAACGTGCTGGCGCGCACCTTGTGGAAGGCCGGCATCATTACCGACCGCACCAAGCATGTGTACGCCGCCTGGGTCAATATCGAGGGCTTTGCCACCGACGGCGACTTCATGATCGGCGATGCGGTGGCTGCCGAAGGCATCGAGATGCTGCGCGAAATCAACAAGGGTCGCCGCCGGATCGGGCAGAAGGTCGCCTAAATCCGAACAGTCGGCGGATCGGCGCAGACGAGCGTTGCGCAAGCGCCGCCTTGGCATGGACTGGCGCGTCTGGTACCCCTACTGAACAACCGTTCAGTCAGTGGTATCCATGACCAGCTCCCTCGTCCGCGCCGCCGGTTCCTCCAGCAAATCCGGCCCTGAGCGCCTGACCTTCCAGATCAAGGAAGGCCTGGTCCTGACCGCCGATGCCTATGGCGACCCAGCCAACCGGCCGGTGCTGCTGGCCCATGGCGGCGGGCAGACGCGGCATGCCTGGGGCGGCACCGCCAGGACTTTGGCCGAGCACGGCTGTTACGCCGTCTCGCTCGACCTGCGCGGTCATGGCGACAGCGACTGGTCGCCGGCCGGCGACTACCAGATCGATTATTTCGCCGATGACGTGCGCCAAGTGGCGGCCGAGCTTGGCCGGCCGGTGATGGTCGGCGCCTCGCTCGGTGGATTGTCGGCCATGGTCGCCGGCGGCGAGGAGCCAAAAGCAGATTTCGCCGCCGTGGTGCTGGTCGATATCGCGCCGCATATCGAGATCAAGGGCTCCGAGCGCGTGCTCGATTTCATGCGCGACAAGCTCGACGAAGGGTTCGCCACGCTCGAAGAGGCGGCCGATGCGGTCGCCGCCTATCTACCGGAGCGGCCGCGCCCGACTGACCTGAAAGGCCTGGAAAAGAATTTGCGCCGGCGCGACGACGGACGCTGGCGCTGGCACTGGGATCCGAAATTCGTCAGCGGCGACCGCAAGGTCGATGGCGCGCGCAAGCCGGACCGGCTGGCGGCCGCGGTCAAGAACATCACCTGCCCCATGCTGCTGGTGCGCGGCCGCATGAGCGACGTGATCAGCGAAAACTCCGTGCGCAAGTTCCTCGAGCTGCAGCCGACAGCCCGCTTCGTCGATATCGCCCGCGCCGGCCACATGGTGGCGGGCGATGCCAACGACGTCTTCACCGAAGCCGTGACGACGTTCCTCGACGAGTTGCGCTAGCCTTACGCTACGAAGAAGTCGAAATTCCGTCTTTTCTGTCAAGGTAGTTGGCCAGTGCGGCATCTGCCTGCACGATATGGTCGCTAAGTTCAAACAGTGCCGGGAGCGCCGGATGTTTTAGTGCTTGATTGCGGTCAAGTCTGACGCCAAATAAATCGGACGACGCCCAAGCTGATTGGGCCGCATCAACAATATTGACGTTGTACCGATCTTCATCTGCCCAGATATGGCAGAAGAATGCCGATCGACTTCCTGACCCTGCCCGCCTCGTCCAATCGCCGATGCCGATCACGACATCGGCGCGAGGTTCATGTCCGCCTTTGGTAAGAACGGCTTTGTAGATCGCGAAAGGTGCGCCGTCGCGGGCAACGAAGCGGGTCAATATTTCCTGTTCGGCTCCACAGCACTGACATTCGTTAATTTCTGGTTGGTCGAACTCAATTTCATACATTTATAAACGTCCCGCATCATGCACCACCGTGCCTGAGAACCAGGTGCGCAGCACTTGCGTTGAAGGCAGATCGTCCAGCGAGCAGGTGAAAGGATCGCGATCGAGCGCGATCAGGTCGGCGTGATGGCCGCGCGCCAAGGTGCCGATGCCGTCCCAGCGCATCACCTTGGCCGCATCGCGCGTCCACATCATGATCGCTTCCAGCCGGCTGACTTTGTGGTCCGGCGTGTCGTTGCGGTGACCGCTGCCGCAGAATTCGTGGGTCTCGGCATAGCGGATGTGTTCGAACAGATTCTTCGGACCCCAATCGGTGCCACAGCCCACTTTCAGTCCGGCATTCAGCAGGCGCTTCAACGGCACCAGATCTTTGAGCACATGCTCGCCGATGCGCTCCCGATAGAGATCGCCCTTGCCCCAGGAGAAGCTCATCGAGGTGGTGATGTCGCAACCCAGCGCCTTGTAGCGGCGCGCGTGCAATTCGGTGGTCAGGATGGAATGCTGGATCAGCCAGTCCTGGCCGGCGATCGCATGTGCCCCCTTCATCCGCTCGCAGGAATCGAGGAAATCGTCGTGGTCGCGATAGCCGCCGGCGAGATAGTTGGCGCGCAGGCCGTGATCGGCGCAGTAGCGGATGAACTCGTCCTGCTTGTCGAGTGAGATGAAATCCATGCCACGCGTCGGCTCGCCCCAGGGATCGCGGTACGGCTCGTGCATGCGGATGAAGCCCGGCCAGCACGGGCCGCCGGCTCCCAGCGTAGCGCCCTCGATGCGCAGGAAATCGTCGTCGGTGACGGTCAATGAGCGCGCCAGATCGAGATTGGCGCGGAACTGTTCCATCGACAGCGGCTGAAACGGCGGAAAGGCGGTCGGCTCTATCTCCAGCGCTGCGGCAACGCGCACCGTCATTGCGTTCCTGGCGCGCAGGCGGCGGTAGGCGTCGATATGGGGCAGCACCATGTTGTGGCCCTCGTAGGCCGTGGTGACGCCCAGGCGATTGTACATCGCCATCGCTTTGATGGTGGTCGCTTCCAGATCGACGCCGGCCGCGGTCGGCAGCTTGGCCAGGATCTGGGTCCAGAACGGATCGAAGGTGTAATAGTTGTTGACCGGCCCGCGCAGGATGCCGGTCGGCTGGCCGTCAGCGTCCTTCTCGATCTCGACTCTATGCACTTTGTCGGGAAGCTCGCTGGTGATGCCGACGGCGCGCAGGCCAGCCGAGTTGAAGGCGCAGACATTTGGCGTCACCGGACCATAGGCGGAAAGGACGACCGGGTGGTCGGGCGTGGCGCGGTCGAGCACGCTTCGGTCGGGCAGTTTGCCCTCGGGCAGATCGCGCCAGGAGCGGCGGATGAAATAGAACGGCTCGCCAACCGGCGTGGTCATGATCCACTGGCCCTTGGGCGTGACGGCGGCGCGTTCGGCGATGCGGGCGACGATGTCGTCGTGATCCCTGGCATCCGACAGATCGACCAGCAGGCCGGAACGGGCGGCGAAATGCAGCATGTGCGGATGGGTGTCGATCAGTCCGGGCATCAAGGTGGCGCCGTGCAAATCGGTCTCCTGCGCGCCCTTGCCGGCAAGAGCGCGCATCTCGGCCGGACTGCCCAGCCCCAGGATGCGGCCATCGGCGAAGGCCAGAGCTTCATGCGTTGCAAGATCGCCGCGGCAATCGCGCACGTTCGCGCCGACGATCACTGTTGCGTTGGGCTGGCTGTCGCGATGCGTCCCGGTCATTTCCCGTCCTTGTTTTCCCGCCATGGTGCCGTTCGGAACCGGCCAAAGCCACACGCGTTTTTACCGCGATACCAAAAATTCAGCGGGACAATGGAAACGATCTGGTTCGACGACCGGCTGGCCGGAATGGACTTCGCCGATGCCGCCTTGCGGCTGGGCCTGGCGCTACTGTGCGGGCTGGTGGTGGGTATCGACCGCGAGGTGCGCAACAAGCCAGCCGGCATGCGCACCCATATGCTGGTCAGCCTGGCGGCAGCGAGCTTCACCTTGATCAGTTTCGATTTCCATTTTCGATTGGTCGCGCAAGGCAATGCCGCCAGCAGCGACCCGATCCGCGCGCTGGAAGCGGTGGTGGCGGGCGTCGCCTTTCTCGGCGCCGGCACCATCATCCAGTCCCGCCACAAGGTCAGCGGCGTCACCACCGGCGCGGGCATGTGGATGGCCGGCGCCATCGGGCTCGCCTGCGGCGGCGGGCTGTTCGCCATCGCCATCGCCCTGACCGTGGCGATGTTGGTGGTCGTCACCGTGCTGGGATTTATCGAAGCCTGGTTCGAACGGCGCGCCGGCAAGCCGCCCGAAATGGAGGACAGCCGATGACATTGGACAAGAAACCCGCCGCACCGGCCAAGCCGGGCGTCAAGGAAGACACCAAGCGCCGGCCCCGGAAGCCGGAAGACAAGAAGAAGACGGCGCCCGGCCACGAAGGCGCGCGCTATGGCAACGAGAAGGCCCGGCCCAAGGATACCGGGCGCGAAGGGGCGTAGACGCCTTCTTGACGCCCTCGCCCTTCGACGAGCTCAGGGTGAGGGGCTTTAGCGTCCGCTTAGCCGGAGCACAAAGAATTCCTCATGCTGAGCCCGTCGAAGCATGAGGGTTCACAGGCAGCGGCCGCTCACCCCCGCCCCTTCATCATCCGCTTAGGATCGTAAAGCAGCACCGTTTCGCCGCGCTGGTTCTTGACCTCGTTGCTTGTGCGGACGATGGCGCGGTTGCCGATCGAGGTCTGGCGCAGTTCGGTGACCTCGAACTCGACATGGATGGTGTCGCCGACGAAGGTCGGGCCCTTGACGTCCAGCGTGCAGCCGAGAAAGGCCAGGCCGGTGCCCTGCATGGTGGACTGGATCAGCAAGCCCTCGGCGAAGGAATAGACCAGCGCGCCCGGCACCGGACGGCCGCCCTTGATGGCCGATTCGGTCTTCAGGAACTCGACGTTGTTGAACAGCACCTCGCCCATGCCGGTGACGGCGATGAAGGCGGCGAGATCGGCCTCGAAAATGGTGCGGCCGACGGTGCGGAAGCGGTCGCCGATCTTGATGTCCTGCCAGTAGAAGCCCAGTCCCACCGTCTTCATTGCGCATTTCCTTTCGGTTCGATCACGATGCCGCGCGCGACCAGCGCGGCAATTTCCGCCTCGGCCACGCCCGCCTCCCGCAACACCTCGCGGCTGTGCTCGCCGACCAGCGGCGCCGGGCGGGTGATTTCGCTGGGGCTGGCCGAGAAGCGCACCGGCGGATTGACCATGCGGATGGCGCCCTCGGTGGGATGCTCCATGGTGACGAAGAGATCGCCGGCGTTGAGGTGCGGATCGGCCAGGATGTCTTCCAGCGAATTGATCGGGCCGCAGGGGATTTCCGCCTGCATCAGCTTCTCGAGCCACTCCGCCGTAGTCTTGGTGGCGGCGATTTCGGTGATCCGCTCGTAGAGCTCGACGATGTTGTGGCTGCGGCCGGCGACCGTGGCGTATCGCGCATCGTTTGCCAGATCGTTGCGTCCGGCGATGCGGAAGAAATTGGCGAAGTGGCGCTGGGTGTAAGGCAGGATCGAGACCCAGCCATCGGCGCTGCGATAAGGCTTGCGCCCCGGAGCCATCATGCGGTTGTAGCCCGGCTTGTTCTCTTCCGGCGCGAAGCTGCGCATAAACATGTGCTCGATCAGCAGATACTGCGCCATGGTCTCGAACATCGGCACTTCGACCGACTGGCCCTCGCCGCTGCGCAACTTGTGCACCAGCGCCGCCAACACGGCATAGGCCAAGGTCAGGCCCACCGTCTTGTCGGCGATGATGGTGGGAGCGTATTTCGGGATGCCGTCATGCATGCCGTTGAGCCAGGCGACGCCGGAGACGGCCTGGATCACGTCGTCGTAGGCCGGCCGGTCGCCATAGGGGCCGTCGGCGCGGTAGCCGTAGGCGCCGACATAGACGATGCCGGGATTGACCTTCTTCACGCTATCGTAATCCAGCCCCAGCTTTTTCATCGCCTGCGGCCGCATGGCATGCACCAGCGCATCGGCCTTGGCGATGACCTTGCGCAAGGCCGCCAACGCCTCGGGCTGCTTCAGGTCCAGCGCCAGCGAGCGCTTGGAGCGGTTGACGCCCAGATGCAGCGGGCCCATGCCGGGATTGACGCGCGAAGGGCCGATATGGCGCAGCATTTCGCCTTCGGGCGGTTCGACCTTGATAACGTCGGCGCCCTGGTCGCCCAGCAGCTGCATGGCATAAGGACCCAGCACCACCGCCGTCATGTCGAGAATGCGCAAACCCTTGAGCGCGCCAGCCATTAGCGTTCCTCGCTTTTCATTGCCGCGCAGCCTGCGGCAGGCAGACAGCAGCGTCAAAGCCTTTATCGCCGTATTCCGGTTGGCGAACGGCGATGCTTGACACGGCTGGCGCGAGCCTGAAACTCAAGGGCAAAACGGTTCGATCGTCGCGGAGGAAATATGGACGTGCAAAGCGTGATGCGCCGTGCAGCGCAGTTCTACGCCAACAAGGAAGCCATCGTGCATGGCGCCCGGCGCCTGACCTTCGCGCAAGCCTGGGAGCGCGCCATCCGCATGGCCAACGGGCTGATCGCGCTTGGGCTGCAGCCGGGCGACCGGGTCGGCGTGCTGGAGGACAATTCGCTTGAGGCCTCCGACATCTTCGTCGGCGCGGCGATCGCCAACGTGGTGCGCGTGCCGCTCTATCCGCGCAACAGCCGTGAGGCGCATCTGCACATGCTGGGCCATACCCAATGCAAGCTGCTGGTGGTCGGCGCCAATTACGCCCATGAGATCGAGGGTTTCAAGGCCGAGCTGCCGGATCTCACGCACGTCATGATCCGAGACGGCAACTACGAGGCCTGGCTGGCGCAACAGTCCGACGCCGATCCCAACGTGGCGGTGAAGGAAGACGACATCTATATCATCCGCCACACCGGCGGCACCACTGGCCGCTCCAAGGGCGTGGCCTACACGCACCGCTCGTGGCTGGCGGCGGCACGCGACTGGTTCTATCTCTACCCGCCGGTGGTGCCGGGCGATTCCTGCCTGCACCTGGGACCGATCAGCCATGGCTCGGGCTATCTCTTCACCCCGATCTGGATGGGTGGCGGCAGCAACGTGATGATCGACAAGTTCGATCCCGCCGCCGTCGTCGATCTGATGGAGAAGGAGAAGATCGGCTACATGTTCATGGTGCCGACCATGCTGAACGCGGTGCTGCGCGTGCCGGGCATGCACAAGCGCGATTACTCGCACCTGAAATGCCTGCTCGCCACCGCCGCGCCAATCGCCGACGACACGGCGCTGAAGGCCTATGAGGTGTTCGGGAACGCCATGTATCAGGGCTATGGCCAGACCGAAGTGCTGCCCATTGCCATCATGGGGCCGGCGCAATGGTTCGCCAGGGACGTGCCCGGCTCCAATCCGTTGCGCGCCTGCGGCATGCCCCTGCCCTTCGCCGAGCTGCAGATCTGGGACGAGGACAACAGGCCGGTGAAGCCGGGCGAGGCAGGGCAGATCGTGGCTCGCACCGACGGGCAGATGAGCGGCTTCTGGCAGGACCCAAAAGCCACCGCCGAGCGCATGATCGGCGGCTGGGTGCTGACCGGCGATGTCGGCATGCTCGACGCCAACGGCTATCTCTACATGATGGACCGCGCCAACGACATGATCGTATCGGGCGGCTTCAACATCTATCCGGCGGAACTGGAGAACGCCATCGCCGACCATCCGGCGGTGATCGAGTGCGCGGTGTTCGGCGTACCGCACGAGAAATGGGGCGAGGCGCCGCTGGCCGTCTGCACCGTCGATCCCAAACTCACGGTCAGCGAGCAGGAGATCATCCAGCTCTGCGTCGAGAAGCTCGGCTCGTACAAGAAGCCGCATGCGGTCGAGTTCCGCAGCGAGCCGCTGCCCAAGACGCCGGTCGGCAAGATAAAGCGCAAGGAATTGCGCGAGCCGCACTGGCAGGGCCATACGCGGCGGGTGGCGGGGAGCTGAGGTGAACCGAAAAGTAGCGTGACGCAACTGAAGCTGGCGATTAATGTGCCGGCGATGAATTTGTCCGCCTATTTGCGTCTGGCCCGCCCGCTCGACTGGCTGAAGAACGGCTTCGTGCCGCTGGGCCTGCTGTTCGCCGAGGCCTGGCATCATGCGCCGCTGGTGATCGACGTGGCGCTGGTAACGGTCGCCTTCTGCCTGGCCGCTTCCGCCGTTTACGCCTTCAACGACGTTTCCGACGCCGATGCCGACCGCAAGCATCCGCGCAAGCGGCAGCGGCCGGTGGCCAGCGGCGCCATTTCCGTGCGCCAGGCGCTGGTCTTCTCCATCTCGCTGGCTTTCCTGGCGCTGGCGATCGCCGCCTGGGTGCGCGCCGAAGCGTTGGGCCTGGTCGGCGCCTATCTGGTGCTCAACCTGTTCTATTCGCGCCTGCTGCGGCGCATTCCCTTCGTCGACGTGCTGACCATTGCCGCGGGCTTCATGCTGCGCGTGCTGGCCGGCACGGTCGGCGTCGGCATTCCGCCTTCGGGCTGGCTGCTGGCGACGGCGCTGGCGCTCACCCTGTTCCTGGGTTTCGCCAAGCGGCGGGCCGAGTTCGTCGCCGCCAATGGCGAGCCGGCGCGCGCCAGCCTCGCGGCCTATAACCAGCGCCTGCTCAATGGCCTGACCGTGGCAACCGCGCTCGCCGCCGGCGCGCTTTATGTCGGATTCACCTTCGATGCCCGCTCCATCCAATGGCATGCGGCGCCAAATCTGTGGATGACGGCGCCGCCGGCACTGGCGGTGCTGGCGCGCTATACATGGCTGGCGTTTCGCAACGGCAAGGGAGAGAATCCGGCGCGCGAACTGATCGGCGATGCGTGGATCGCGATCTTCGCTCTGCTGTGGCTGGCGATTACGATGGCGGTGATCGGCGGTTTTACCTAAGCCGGAAACAGTTGGGGAAATGGTGGCGGCAACAGGCGACAGGGACGGGCTTCTCCGCGCGGCGCTCCTCGCCGCGGGGGCGCTCTGCCTTGCCTGGCTGTGGCTGTTCTTCACCTTCACCGCCGACGATTCCTTCATCACCTTCCGCTATGGCCGCACCCTGGTCGAGCACGGCGTGTGGAACTGGAATGCGTCCGGCGCGCTTGCCGAGGCCTACACCAGCGGCCTTTATGCGCTGCTGTCGATCGTCCCTGCCGCGCTTGGCCTGGCGCCAGCGCCGATCTTCAAGCTGCTGGGCATGGTTGCCTTCGTGCTGATCCTGCAGCGGCTGTGGCGCTACGGCGGCATTACGGGACTGGTCTATGGCGCCACGGTTGCGGCCTTCACGCCCTATCTGTTCGTGCATGTCGCGTCGGGCCTGGAGACGCCGGTCTTCATCCTGCTAATGGTGGAAATCGCTGCGCGCCTGCTCACCGGCAGGGCGGCGCAACGCCAAGGGTTGTTCTTTGCGCTCTTGGCGCTGCTGCCGTTCGTGCGGCCGGAAGGCGCGGTGCTTTCGGCTGTGGCGGCGCTGCTGCTGGCGAAGCAGATCGGCTGGCGCAACCTGCACTGGCGCTGGCTGGCGCTCGCGGCGCTGTGCGGCGTGGTCTATTTCATCGGACGCTGGATCTATTTCGGTCTGCCGCTGCCGACGCCATTCTATGCCAAGACCGGTTTCAATCCGGCCGACCTCGTCGCCAATCTGCTGTCGTTCCGGCTCTATCTCGTGATTGCGCTGGCGCTGCTGGTCCTAGTGCGCAACGGGGCCTTCCGCCTGCTGCTGGCCGTGCAACTCGGCGTCGTCGTGGCGCTCTATGCGCCGGCCCATCTGCAAATGAATTTTGCCGACCGCTTTCCGTTGCAGGCGCTGCTGCCGCTGGTCCTGGTGGCGCCGCTGGCGATCGCGCATCAAGGCACGGCGAGCAACAACAGGCGCTGGCATCTGATGGCCATGGCTGCGATGGCGCTGATGGCGGGGTTCGGCAATCTGTCGCAAAGCCATGTCGCCTGGCTGATCGGCTACACCTCGGCCGCCACGCAGACCCATCGCGCTTTGGGCCTGGCGCTGGCGCCGTTCGCGCCGCAGGGTTACACCATCGCCATGGCCGATTCCGGCCTGATCGCCTATCACGCCGGCTGGCGGGCGATCGACCTGGTGGGGTTGGCGGACAGCGAAGTGGCGCGCCGCGGCAACAGTCTTGCCTATATGGAGCAGGCCAGACCCGACATCATCGTGCTGTACAGCACGAGCGCGCGGGCGGCGGATATTCGCACGCACGGTCTGGGGCACGACGCAGCGGGCGAATTCCTGCAACGCCATCCGCAATGGCAGCCGACGGTCGGCCTGCCGTGGAACGACAGCTACTGGCTGGTGGTTTTCCGGCGTGCGGATCTGCCAGAGCGGACGAAGCTCGATCAGGCTTTGCAGAAGGTCGAAGCCGATGCCCGCGCCTGGAGCGAACAGCGCTTGCGCAGCAAACTGTGGCGGGCGCTGAGCCTGCAGGACGCGTTTTACTAGAGCAAATCAGGGTCTGACGGAATCGCTTGCGATCCCGTCAGACCCTGTGAATTTGCTCTAAACATTAAAGAGTGGAGCGGGCCAGAACCCGCTTGCGCGCGGCGCCGACATCGGCATCCTCGAGATAGAGCAGCCCGGCCAGCCGGCGCATCAGGCTGGTCTCGTAATGATGCGCCTCGCCGTCGGCATAGACCACTTCCCACAGCAATTCGACGATCTGCAGCCGTTCCTCGGGTGAGAAGCGCTTGTTCAAGGCGCTGGTGAAGCGGAAGACGTCGGAGGCGTTGTCATGCAGGGAGACGACCGCGTCCACCATGTTTTTTGCGGCGGCTTCGTCGAGCCGGAACTGCGCCTGCAGCAGTCCCTCGATCATGCGGCGCTCGCCGGCGGAGAATTCGCCGTCGCGGGCGGCGACTTCGACCATCAGCGCCGCTGCGGCCATGACGCGATCGCCGGCATGCACGGCCGCATGCGAGGTGGGGCCGCTTTCCGCGGCGAGAAACGACTTCAGCCAGCCAATCATGGCTCTGCTATCGCAAGTGCTGGCGGCGAAAGCAAGGCATCAAAGATCGAATTCCGCATCATAGGCGCGCGCCAGGCGCAACGCACAGAGCCGGCCGAAATGGATGGTCAGGCTCTTGCGGGTGGCGGCGGCCATGCTGCGCCTGGCCGGTTCGACCAGCACCTCGCCGCCATAGCGGTCGGCGACGATGATGCCGGTTTCGGGCGGCAGATGCTCCATCGGGAAACCGTTGGGCACGGCGAAATAGAACAGATCGCAATGCGGCGCGTATTCCGGCCATTTGCCGTCGCGCTGCAGGTCGATCAGCGAAGTCTTGATCTCGACAATGCTGATGCAGCCCGAGGCATCGACGCCAAAGACGTCGGCGCGCCGCCCGCTGGGCAATTCGACCTCGACGGTCGACATGATTCCCATGTGGCGGAACAGGCGCAGCACGCCGCGGGTGATGATGGTGGTTTCCTGGCTCATGCCGGGCGCATTCTAGCGCCGCGATCGGGCGATGCCAGAATCGGGAACGACAGCGAAACGCTGTCAGCCGCCCAATACCTTCGGCTTCCTGTAGTTGGCCAAACCGATATAGGGCTTGCTGCGATCGTGGTCGGGCACTTCGAAGAAGGTCGAGCGGTTGTTGTTGTGCACGCCGCCATCGACGCGAATGAAGGCGCCGGTGATGTAGGCGGCCGCTTCCGACAGCAGGAAAGCGACCGCAGCGGCGATCTCCGATTCGGTGCCGTGGCGCTTGAGCGGCACGCGCTTGACGACGCTGCGCAGGGTCTCGTGCGCGCTTTCGGGATATTTGTCGAAGCCGGAGGAGGCGATGAAGCCCGGGATCACCTGATTGAGACGCACGCCCGAGGCGGCCCATTCGATCGAGGCGGTCAGGGTGAAATTCTCCTGGCCGGCGCGGGCGGCGCCGTTATGGCCCATGCCCGGCATGCCCAGCGGCCAGTCGGCGCCGATGCTGACGATGTTGCCGCCGTGCGCTTCCATCCACTGCAGGAAAACTTCCTTCGACACCAGGAATGTCGCGGTCATGTTGTTGGCCACCACCGCGTTCCAGCCATTGAGGCTGAGATCGCGCAGGCGCGAGGGGAACTGGCCGCCGGCATTGTTGACCAGACCGTCGATGCGCCCGCCCCAGCCGAGCACGGCGGCCACCATGTCCTTGACCGGCTGCTCCTGGCGCAGATCGCAGCTATGGATGAAAACGCCGTCGCCGCCGCCCAGCTCGTCGCGCACCGTCTGCAGCTTTTCGACATTGCGCCCGATCAGCGCGATGCGGGCACCCAACGATTTCAGTTCATGGGCGATGCAGCGGCCGATGCCGGAACCGCCGCCGGTGACGATGATGGTCTGGCCGTGGAACAGGCCGGGACGGAAGACGGAGCGATAATCGACCATGGAGCGGCTCTTTCTCAGACAGGCTTGCGGCCAAAGATGCGGCTCAGCACGCCGGGAATGAAGGGTTCGGATTTGACGTCGATGAAGCCTGCCTTGGAGAAGAATTCACGGCAATCGGCTTCGGAATGCGCTGCCCCGGTGCTGCCCCAAATGGCTTCGTTCAACCCCCACAGCGCGGGATCGAGTGGCCCGGTGCGTTCGTCGTTCAGGGCCTCGCCGACCAGATGCATCTCGCCGCCCGGCGCCAACGCATCGAAGGCTTTGCGCACCACAAGTTGGATCAGCTCGGCGGAATATTGCGGCAGGTTGGAGGCCATCAGCACCACATCGACGCCGTGCGGAAAGTCATCGCGTGTGAAATCGCCGCCCATCGCCTCGACTCTCCCCGAAGCGCCGGCCTTGGCGATGAACTCGCGCGCCACGATGGCGACCGGCGGCAAGTCGAACACTGTTGCCCTCAGGCCAGGAAACGCTTGCGTCGCCATGATACTGTAGGCGCCCGAGCCGCCGCCGAGATCGAGCAGATGCTTGCGGCCCGTCAGGTTGACGGTACGGGCGAAATGGCGGGCCGAGCCGGTGCCGATGGAATAAGTCGCGTCGTGATATTTGCGCGCATCCTCGACGGTGAAATTCTCGTACACGCCCAGCCGCGCCTCCGCGTGCCGCTTCAGATGCGTGGCCAACTCGCCCCACTGGTTCCACACCGGCTTGGTGAACAGCATCCACGGGCCGGCGAAACGTTCTTCGGTGCTGACCAGGAAGCGCTCGACGTCGTCGGCGTTGCGATAGCGCTCGCCGTCCTTGTGCAGCAGCTCCATCGCCGTCAGCACCGTCGCCAGCCGGCTGACCTGGCGTTCGGCCAGACCGCGGGTTTTAGCGATGGCGGCGATAGTGTCGGCGCCCTGCGAGATGGCAGTGAAGATGTCGAGCTCGATGGCGGCGAACAGCGCGCCGCTTTGCCAATAGGCGCGCGAGAGATGCTGCAGGCGGGTGAGATCGACGCGTTTTTGCGGCGCGGATGAAGCTGCCATGATCCTCCGGGAACGGCCAAGCTGGCCGGTCCCCACTCAATCAGACCGGATCAACCGCGAGCAAGCGACAAGGCCGCCCGCTTCCGCTTAGCGGTCGCCGGTTCCGAGAAGATCAATGGCCGCGGCGCTTACGGGTGGCGGCGGCCTTTTTAGCTGACTTGGATTTCGCCGCCTTGGATCGGGCGGCGCTGGCCTTGCCGCCAAGCTTCCCGCCCTTCTTGGAAGCGCTCTTGTTCTCTTTCTTGCCACGGCCGGAGCCGCTTTTCTTGCCGCCGCCGCTTTCCTTGTTGACGGTGGCCCAGGCGCGGCGCTCGGCTTCCTTCTTGGAGACGCCGCTCTTCTCGTAACCCTCCTCGATATGCTCGGCCTTGCGCTTTTGCTTGCCGGTGTAGGACGCCTTGCTGCCTCGTGCCATGGCTGCCCTTGCTACACCCTGCCAGTCACCAGCAGGATGACCAGGATGATCACGACCACGAGTGCGATGCCCGACGGGCCATAGCCCCAACTCCGGCTATAGGGCCAGGCCGGCAGCGCGCCCAGCAGAATCAAGACCAGGATGATCAGCAGAATGGTGCCCAGCATGGGGTGTTTCCTCTTGTTGCGGTCAGAGCCTGCAACGCTCCTGCCGCAACACGGTTCCCACCTACCCGGCGGCGCCTGGCGGCCGCCAGGATTCTCGCGGCCTAGCCGCGGCCGATGAAGGGCATCTTGGTCGCCATGATGGTCATGAACTGCACATTGGAATCCAGCGACAGGCTGTCCATGTAGACCACCGCCGAGGCTACGTCGTTGACGTCCATCAGCGGCTCGACGGCGATACGCCCGTCGGCCTGCGGCACGCCGGCCTTCATGCGCTCGGTCATTTCGGTGCCGGCATTGCCGATATCGATCTGGCCGCAGGCGATATCGTATTTGCGCCCGTCGAGCGAAGCCGACTTGGTCAGGCCGGTGACAGCGTGCTTGGTCGATGTGTAGGGCGCGGAGTTGGGCCGGGGCGCGTGGGCGGAGATCGAGCCGTTATTGATGATGCGCCCGCCGCGCGGGCTCTGGTCCTTCATCAGGCGGAAGGCTTCCTGGATGCACAAGAAGACGCCGGTGAGATTGGCATCGACCACCGCTTTCCATTGCTCGTAGGTCAGGTCTTCCAGGTTGACCGGCGGCGCGCCCATGCCGGCGTTGTTGAACAGCAGGTCGAGCCGGCCAAAGCTCTTCTTGGTTTCGGCGAAGATCTTCTTCACGTCGTCGGGCTTGCCGACATCGCCCGGCACGATCAGCGTCTTGCCCTGTACCAATTTGGCGGTGGCTTCCAGCGGCTCGCGGCGACGCCCCGTCAGGGTGACGCTGTAGCCCGCCTTGAGCAGAGCCAGCGCCACGGCGCGGCCGATGCCCGTGCCGGCGCCTGTGACGATTGCGATTTTTGCTGCAGCCATGAAACGGGTCTCCCTGTCGCTGATGGGCGACAGGGTACACGTCAGGACCGGGTCATTTAAAGACCGGTTCGCGCCGTTCGGCGAAGGCGGCCAGGCCTTCCTCGACATTGGCCGAGCGCAGCCCGTCGGTCACGGCCTCCAACTCGGCGTCGATGCCGGCGCGCAAGGTGCCGTCGAGCCCCTGGCGGCTCAGGGATTTCATCAAGGCGATGCCTTGCGGATTGCGTTTGCCGAGCTGGACTGCATAGGCCATCGCCTTTTCCTGCAGCTCGGCATCTTCGAACACGGCATTGGCCAGGCCCCAATCCATCGCCTGTTCGGGCAAGAGCCAGGCGCCGGAATACATCAGATCCAGCGCCCGCCGCAGGCCGACCAGCCGCGGCAGGCGCTGGGTGCCGCCCCAGCCGGGGATCAGACCGTATTGCGCATGCTGGTCGCCGAAACGAGCGGCCTTGCCGGCAAACACCACGTCGCAAGCCATGGCTAATTCCAGCCCGCCAGCCAGCGCCAGCCCATGCACCACGCCGATCACCGGCAGGCGCGAGGCTTCCATGGCGTAGAGCGCTTCATGTCCGCGTCCCAGCCAGTCCTTCAGGGTTTCGCGCTTGGCGCGCGCCGCCTTGACCTGGTCGAGATCGGCGCCGGTGCAGAAATGCTTGCCGTTGGCCTTCAGCAGCATCACCCGCACCGACTTGTCGGCCTCGAGCTGGCGCACCGCGTCGAGCAGACCGGCTGCCAGTTCGCGCGAGATGCAGTTGAACTTGGCTGGCCGGTTCAGGGTGGCAATGCCGACCGCGCCTTGCTTGGAAACCAGAACCGGCGCTTCGCTGTCGCTCATCTGGCTCTCCTCAATAGGGCACCGCGACGCGGCCGACGCGCTCGCGGGCGATGATCATCTTCTGGATCTGCTCGGTGCCATCGCCGATCTGCAGGCCCATCACGTCGCGCAGGCGCTGCTGGTGCGGCAGGTCCATGCTCCAGCCGCCATGGCCATGGGTCAGCAGGCAGCGATGGATGGTCTCGAACGAGGTCTTGGGCACCCACCATTTGCACATGGCAGCTTCGGACGTGTGCGGCTTCTGCTGATCGCGCAGCCATAAAGTGCGATAGCACAGCAGGCGGCAGGCGGTGAGCAGGGTTTCGGCCTCGGCCAGCGGCTCGGTGACGCCTTGGAATTTGGCAATGGGATGGCCGAACGCCTTGCGCTCGGTGGCGTATTTCCACGTCTCCTGCAGCGACTCCCAGGCCGGCGCCAGCACCTGCAAACCTATCAATGCACGGGAATAATCGAAGCCCTGCATGACCTGGCGGAAGCCCGCGCCTTCGTCGCCGATCTTGTACTCGGCCGGGATGCGCACGTTGTCGAAGAACACCGAGCCGCGGCCGATGATCTTCGATCCGAGATCGGTGAAGGTGGTGCGGCTGATGCCCGGCAGGTCGAACGGCACGAAGAAGCCGGTGACGCCCGAAGCGCCGGCATTGCCGGTGCGGGCCAGCAGGATGATGGAATCGGCCTGCGCCACCAGCGAGATCGAGGTCTTCTCGCCGTTCAGCACGTAGCCCTTGTTATCGCGCTCGGCCTTGAGGATCAAATTGCCGGCATCGGAGCCGCCGCGCGGCTCGGTCAATCCCAGCGCCACGAGGGATTTGCCGGCGCAAATGTCTCCTACCACCTCTTTTGCCAATTCGCGCGGCGCGTAGCGGCACAGGATAGAGCCCATCAACGAGCCCAAAAGCTGCACATAGGCGACGTTCATGTCGCCGCTGGCGATGTTCTCCATCACCAGCCCGGCGGTGATGCTGTCGGACGACAGCCCACCGAACGCTTCCGGCAGGTCGACGCCGATCAAGCCCAGCGAACCCATCTCGCGCATCAGATCGCGCGAGATCGAAGTTTCCTTTTCGCGCGCCTGGTAGAACGGTGCGAGTTTTTCATCGGCAAAACGCCTTGCGGTGGCGCCAATCTGTTCCTGATCTTCGGTGAAGGCGAAATCCATCCCCTCAACCTCTATTTATAGAATTCGCGGAAGCGCGGCGTGCGCTTTTCGTTCAGCGCGTTGACGCCTTCCTTGGATTCCTCGGTCATGTAGTAGAGCCGCAGCGCCTGCATGCCCAAGCCCCCGATGCCGCGGATATTGTCGCTGTCGGCGTTGAAGGATTTCTTGGCGATGGCGATGGCTGTCGGGCTGCGCAGCACCAGCTCGGCGCACCAGGCATCGACTTCGGCGTCAAGCTGGTCATCGGGCACGTAGTGATTGATCAGCCCCATCTCCTTGGCTTCCTTGGCCGAGTAGCGCTTGCACATGTACCAGATCTCGCGCGCCTTCTTCTCGCCCACGACTCTGGCCAGATAGGCGGTGCCGAAACCGGGATCGACGGAGCCCATTTTGGGACCGACCTGGCCGAAGATCGCGCTCTCCGCGGCGATGGTCATGTCGCACAAAGTCGCCAGCACGTTGCCGCCGCCGATGGCGTAACCGCGCACCTTGGCGATCACCGGCTTGGGCACGTCGCGGATCATGCTCTGGAATTCCTCGATCGGCATGCCGATGGTGCCGCGCGTGCTGCCATCGCCATACTGGCCGCTGTGATCGGACTGGTCGCCGCCGGTGCAGAAAGCCTTGCCGCCAGCGCCGGTCAGCACGATGGCGCCGATGCTGGTGTCCCAGCCGGCTTTCATGAAGGCGTCGAGCATCTCGACGCAGGTGCGCGGACGGAAGGCGTTGTAGACCTTGGGGCGGTTGATGGTGACGGTGGCGACGGCGTTCTTCACGTCGTACAGGATGTCTTCGTATGTCATGCTCGTTCCCGCCCGCGAGGCGCTCCTTTGTCAAACCGGTTGGCAGAAGCTTTTCTATCGAATAGTAGTTAGACAAATTACGGGGACGCAATGCCCAAGACCAGCGCCGTTTTGGCCACCGAATCGGTCCGCCAGCCGGCGAAATCAACCGCCACCAGGCGGAAGATTCTCGATGCCGCCGCCCGCACCTTCCGCGACAAGGGCTATGCCGCCACCACCTTGAACGACATCGCCGATGCGGCCGAAATCCGCGCCGCCAGCCTCTATTACTATTTCCGCTCCAAGGAAGATTTGCTCGAGGCGGTGTTCGGCATCGGCATGCAGCGCGTGGTCGATGCCGTGCGGCAACGCTCGGCCGCTCTGCCGGCGAACGCCACGCTCGCCCAGCGCATCGAGGTCGCGATCGAGGCGCATCTGGAGATGCTGCTGCAGCAGGGCGACTACACCTCGGCCAATATCCGCATCTTCGGTCAGGTGCCGAAATCGGTGCAGCGCAAGCAATTGCCGCTGCGCCAGGACTATGCCGAATTCTGGCGCGAGCTGCTAGAGACGGCGCAACGCAGCGGCGAGATCCGCCCCGAGATCGATCTTGGCATCATGCGCATGCTGATCTTTGGCGCGCTGAACTGGTGCACCGAATGGGCCGATCCCAAGAAGGGCCCGGTGCGCGAGATCGCCCGTCAAGCCTGCCTGCTGGTGCTGAACGGCATTGCCGCAGAGGGCAAGCTGCGCAAAAAATAGTTCAGGCGATCTTGAAATAGTCGGGCCGGCCGGACGACCAGAAATCGCCCCACATCTGCTGCCCGCCATCGATGGTCAGCATCTCGCCAGTGATGAATTTGCCCGACGGCGCCGCCAAATAGACGCACGCCTCGGCCACGTCCCAGACATCGCCCGGCCGGCGCATGGGATTGCTTTCCGAGAAAGTGCGGCGGCCTTCTTCGGTGTATTGCGCGAAGCCGCTGCTCTCCACCGCGCCGACACCCAGGCAATTAACGCGAATGTTCAGGGGCGCCCATTCGACCGCCACGGTTTTGGAAGCGTAGATCACGCCCGCCCGCGCGCCGGTCGAATGCGCCATGCCGGGCAGGCCGCGGGCGATGGTGGCGGTGATGTTGACGATGTTGCCTTCGCGCTTGGCATCGCGCCAATGGCGGGCGGCGTTCTGCATCATGTACCAGGTGCCGTTGAGGTTGGTGTCGACCACCGCGTTCCAGCCCTTGACGCTGAAATCGATGGCCGCTTGCGCGAACTGGCCGCCGGCATTGTTGATCATCACGTCGATGCCGCCCCAGTCGTCGAAGCAGCGGTCGATAAACTTGCCGACGTTTTCCGCCTCGCGGATGTTAAGCGTATCGCCATGAACCTTGGCACCGGTGCGCTTGAGAAACTCGACGGCCTCGGCGAGTTTCTCGGGCTTACGCCCACAAACGATAAGATCGGCGCCCAGCCGGCCGAACAGAGCTGCCGTCGCCTTGCCAAGGCCGGAACCGGCGCCCGAGACCAGCACGGTCTTGCCCTTGAAAAGATTCGGGGCATAGACGGTCGGATGGCTCAGCAGCTTCTCGTCGGTGAAGCCGAAATCGGACGGGCTGGGCATGGCTACTCCTCAACGACGCGGTTATCTAACGAGTGTTAGATTTTTGCATCGTGGAGGAGCGGCCGCAAGCGCCTCTACCCCACCACTTTGATATAGGTGTCCTTGCGCAGGATTTTCTGGCCGCGGAAGGTGTAGATGTCGACGCCGAGCCATTCCTGCTTCTCGCCGTTGCTCAGCGTGGCGGTGCGGTGCCATTCGGTGATGCCGCGATTGCCGATGACGTATTCGGCGGTGTGGCGCCATTTGATGTCGGCGCTGCCGGCGAACAGGCCGGTGAAGAATTTTCTGATCTCGCCCTTGCCCTTGTAGCTCTTGCCCCAGATATCGGGGCCTTTGGCGTTGCGAAACTCGCCATCCTCGGCGAAGGAATCGACGATGCCGTCCACGTCGCGATTGGCGAAAGCCGCGCCGATCCTGCGGATTGTCTCGAGGCTGACCGGTTCGCCGGTTTCGATATGGTCCATGGTTTCCTCCTGCGAAGATGCCGTTAGTATGGGCCCGATGTCCGCCCGTAAACAATTGCTGATCGTGGCCCACACGCCCTCGCCCAACACCGAGCGGCTGCGCGACGCCGTGATCGAAGGCGCATCCTCGGCGGAGACTTCCGGTATCGACGTGGCGTTTGTCGCCGCCTTGCAGGCCAGGCCGCAGGATGTGCTGCGCGCCTCGGCCATCATTGTCGGCACCACGGAAAACCTCGGCTACATGAGCGGCGGGCTGAAGGATTTCTTCGACCGCATCTACTATCCCTGCCTTGAGCAGACCCAAGGCCTGCCCTTCGCCGCCTGGATCCGGGCCGGCAGCGACGGCACCGGCACCAGCCGGGGCATCGAGACCATCACCACCGGCTTGCGCTGGCGTGCCGTGCAGGAGCCGCTGATCATGAAAGGCGAATGGCGCGAAGAGTTCGTCGAACAGTGCCGCGAGCTGGGACTGGCAATGGCGGCGGGGCTTGAAGCAGGCGTGTTCTAGAGGATCAGCCCGCCATCGACCGGGATGGTCTGGCCCACGACATAGGCGGAAAGATCCGACGCCAGGAACAGCGCCACACCGGCCATATCCTGTGGCGTGCCCAGCCGGTGCAGCGGGATGCGTTCGAGCGTACCTTGCAGGCGCTGCGGATTGCTGGTGGTGACCTTGGTCATCTTGGTGTCGACCAGGCCCGGCGCGATCCCGTTGACGCGAATGCCGTCCACCGCCCAGGCCTCGCCCAACGTGCGGGTCAGGCCGAGCGCTCCGGTCTTGGACGCGTTGTAGGCCGGATTGCCCTTGGTGGAATGGTAGGCGGCGGTCGAGGAGATGATGATCAGCTTGCCCTTGGCAGCGCACAGCGCCTTGTAGAACTTGGCGGCGCAGGCCATCAGGCTGTTGAGATTGACGTCGATGACTTGCTGGAAGCCTTCGATCTCGAACTCGGCGCGCTTGTAGAGCACCTGGCCCTGCGACAGCACCAGCACGTCAAGCCTGTCGAGATCGGGTTGGCGCTTGATGGCGTCGAAATCGCCGACATCGACCTGGGCGTAGGACAAGCCCGCCATGTCGCTGCCGTCGTCCTTCTTGTAGTCCGACGCTTGCGTGCGCGTGCCCCAGACCGCGACCTTGGCGCCGCGAGCGCGGAAGGCCTGGGCGATACCATTGCCGATGCCGCTCGAGCCGCCCACCACCAGCACGCTCTTGCCGCTGAAATCGAGCTCCTTCATGGCACCCTCCCGTTCAGGCGGCGATTCGCGGTCCGCCATCCTTGCGCTGCACGACATAGTCGCGCAAATCGGCCCTGGAAGTCATCTTCCAGTAATCGACCAGCCGCCACGGCGAATTGGCGATCACCCGGCCCTTCGCATTCTTGTACCAGTTGCTCATGCCGCCATGGGTCCACACCATGCGCTCATGCGCGGCATCGACCCTGGCGTTGTAGTCGTCGTGCACGTCAGCGCGGACTTCGACCGCGGCCAGGTTGTCCGCCATCATGTGGTGCAACAGATCCATGATGTAGCGGATCTGGCATTCGGCGTGGAAGATGGCGCTGCCGCCATGCCCCAGATTGGTGTTGGGCCCGTACATGATGAAGAGATTGGGGAAGTCGGGCACCGTGACGCCGAGATAGGCGCGCGGATCGTCCTCGCCCCAGACATCGCGCAGGGAACGGCCGCTCTTTCCTTTGATCTCCATCGGCCACAGCATGCGCCCGGCCTGGAAACCAGTGGCCAGCACGATCACGTCGGCTGGATGCTTGTTGCCGTCCTTGGTGACGACGCCATCGGCTTCAACGTGATCGATATGGTCGGTGACCAACTCGACATTGTCGCGTGTCAGCATCTTGTACCAGTGATTGTCGATCAGGATGCGCTTGCCATAGGGCGGATAGTTGGGCACCACCTTGGGCAGTAGGTCCTTGCGCTCGCCGACTTCGCGCTCGATATGGCGCACCATGTTGATGCGATAGCGCTCGTTGGTGGCGTTGAGCGATTGCGCCGGCCTGTCCCAGCTCGGGTCTTTCTGCAGCGCCGGCCACAGCCCGTCGGCGAAACCCCAGAAGAGCTGGAAGCGATACCACTGCACGTAAAAGGGGATGTGGCGCAGCACCCATTTCTTCTCGTCCTTCACCGAGCGATGGTAGTTGGGATTGGGGACCACCCAGTGCGGCGAGCGCTGGAAGATCGACAGCTTCTCGACCAGCGGCGCGATGGTGGGGCCGACCTGCATGCCCGAAGCGCCAGTGCCGATCATGGCGACGTTCTTGCCGGCGATGTCGGCCGAGTGATCCCACTTGCCGGTATGGAAGGCCGGGCCTTTGAACGTTTCCAGCCCGGCGATCTTCGGCACCGACGGCCGATTCAACTGACCGACGGCGGAGATCAGCGCGTTGGCCTCGATGTTTTCTTCCGTGCCGTCCTGGCGTTTGGCACGCAGTTTCCACGTCTGGCGCGCCTCATCGTACTGCGCAGAGGTGACTTCGGTATTGAAGCGGATGTGGCGGCGCAGATCGTGCTTGTCGGCCAGGCGCTCGAAGTACTGCCACAGCGCATCGCGCTTGGAGAAGAAATGCGTCCAGTCGTGGAACAGTTCGAACGAGAACGAATAGAAATGATTGGGCGTATCGACGCCGCAGCCAGGATAGAAGTTCTCGTACCAGGTGCCGCCGACGGTGGCGTTCTTCTCGAAGATGGTGAAGGGGATGCCCGCTTGCTGGAGCTTGATCGCCATGCCGATGCCCGACATGCCGGCCCCGACGATGGCGACGGAGAAATCGCGGTCCGCCGGCTTGCGCCATTGCCGCTCCTTCTCGCCGCCATCGACGGAAGATTGCTCCAGCAGCATCGGCGCGTATTCGTCCGGGATCGCCTGACCGGCGGCCAGGGCCATCATGGTCTGCAGCAGTTCAGGTTTGGGCGGCGGCGGCAGCGCGCGGCCGGCAGCGGCATAATCTTTCAAGGTCGCGATCAGCCGCTCGCGCGTTTCGGCTTTCAACTCGGGCGGAATGTTTTCCGAGTAGTCCCACGGACCGTTGACGTGGGGGCGCAGGCGTTCGAGAAACTCGCCGTCGCCGGCAAGCTGCGCCTGCGACAGCGCCAACGGCACGGTGTCGGCGACCGCCAAAGCTGCCCGCAGCGTGGCTTCGTCGGAAACTATCTCTTTGAAATCAAACATGTTTATTACGCTCCGCGATCCTACGGTAGACGAGGCCACGGCGAACCTATGCACCAGCAGGTAAACGAGCGTTTATATAAAAAAGCGCCGCGAGTCTAGAACCGCGGTTGCGCGTCCAGCCGCGCCACGATGCCCTTCAGTTCCGCGCGCGGGGCATCGTAACGCTCCAGCACCAGCGGATCGTGGCCGGGAATGACGTTGTTCTTCTCGCTCGCCAGGCGATGGACGAAGCGATGGCCTTCCAGCATGTCGGCGACGTTGAACACGATGGGGAACGGGCGGCTCTGCTCCATGTTGGCGTAGTAGTGGCTGGCATCGGATGCCAGCACCATCCAGCCGCGCCGCGTCCATATCCGCACCACCTGCAGGCCCATGGTGTGGCCGCCGACGTGGTGCACGCTCAGGCCGGGCGCGATCTGCGACACGCCGTCATGGAATTGCACGCGGCCCTCGAACACCTTGCGCACCATGGAGGTAACGTCTTCCACCGCATAGGCATGGCGCAGCGAGGCATGGCACATGCAGCGGCCGGTGCCGTATTGCATCTCCTTGTCCTGCAGATGATAGCGCGCCCTGGGGAAGAGATCGTTGTTGCCGGCGTGATCGTAGTGCAGATGGGTGATGATGACATTGTCGATCGACGCCGGATCGATATCGAGCTTGCGCAAGCCCTCGCCCACCGGGCAGAGAATCTTGCGCTGCCGCCGAGCTGCCATGGCCTCGTCGAAGCCGCTATCGACCACGAAGGTGCCGTTCGGCCCGCGCACCACCCAGACGAAGAAATCCAGCGGCATCGGTGGATCGTCGTGCGGGTCATGGCCGCCGATGAAATTCTCGCTGGTGCGACGCTCCTCATGGCGGGCGTAGCGGATGGCATAGACCTCGTAGGGCTGCAAGGTGTCGGCCATGGCAAATCTCTCCTTCAGGCGCGGCGCAGGCGCGGCTTGGCACTGGCTTCGTGCGCTGCCAGCTTGCCGCGCAAGCCTTGCGCGCTGCCGCCCAGCGACTCGGTGATGCCGATCGCCGACTGGAACAGCAGGCTGGTCATGCGCCGCACGTTATCGTCTGTGAAGCGCTCGCGCGGGCCGGAGAGCGACAGCGCGCCCACCGCCACGTCGCCCGGCCCGAACACCGGACAGGAGAGGCCGGCGCAGACCGGATCGCGCTCGCCATGGGAAATCGCCAGCAGATCGCGGCGGATCGTGTCGTAGCTCTCACCCTCCTCGCCGGCGAAAGCCAGCAGCACGCGGCCGGCGGCGCCGCGGCGCAAGGGCAGCAGGTCGCCGGGATGGATGCGGTCGAGCGTCGAATGCGCCGAGTCGCGGCGGAACAGGCAAAGCCGCTGGCTGGCATCGTGCCAGACATGGAAAGACGGGCTCTCCGTGCCCTGCGCCACCAGCTCGTGCAGCATAGGCTCGACGTGATTGCGCAACGGCTGCGAGCGCTCATAGGCCACGCCCATCCTGAAGGCGGTGCCGCCCAGGCTGTAGCGCCCATCGCGCAGGCGCACCGAATAGCCGAAGCGATCGAGCGACACCAGCAGGCGCAGCAAGGTGCTTTTGTAGTAGCCGGTGCGCTTGGCCAGCGCCGCCAAGGTCAATGGCTCGCCCGCTTCCGCCAAGGTGGCGGCAATGGTCAGCGCGCGCTCGACCGCGGCGACGCCACCCGATCCATCTCTCTCCTTGTCAGCCTGTCGTGCCGGCATGGTCAGCCTCCCTGTCCATTTACGTTTTTGCTTTTTCAATGTGCCGAGAAATCACGGGCCAATAGGCATCGCCATCACCCGCTGCAATCGCCGCTTGCAGATAACGTTCGGCCGTTTCCGCGCCCGGCAAACGCAGGCCGTTCTCGCGCGCCAGATCGAGCGCGTAGGACAGATCCTTGAGCGCATAGCGAGCGGAGAAGGCGCGCTCGGGAAAAATGCCGGGCAGCACCGCCTTGATGCCGTGGCTGCGCAGGGCGAAGCTGTCGGCCGAGCCTGTGGTCAGAGTCTCGAACATCGCCTTGCCGTCGATGCCTGCGCTTTGCGCCAGCGCCAGCGCCTCGCCCAAAGCGGCGACGGTCTGGAACAGCACCATGTTGTTCAGGATCTTGGCCATCTGCCCGGCGCCAACGCCACCGCAATGGCTGATATCGCTGGCGCAATGCACCAGCAGCGGCTCGATGCGATCGAACACCGGCTTGGCCGCGCCGACCATGATGGCAAGCGTGCCCTGCTCCGCCGCCTGCCGCGTGCGCGCCACCGGTGCGTCGGCATAGTCGATGCCGCGTTGGGCGAAGTCGTTGGCCAGGGCTTGCGTCAGGGCGACCGGCGAGGTGCTGAGATCGACCAAGGTCTGGCCCTTGCGCATCAATGGCAGCAATTGGCGCGCGACGCTTTCCACTTCCTTGCCACTGGGCAGCGAGAGGAAAACGATCTCGGCCTGCTCGGCAATGCAGGGCAGATCGGCCCGCACCACGCCGTGGGAGGCGAGGCGTTCGAGCGGTGCTGCATCGAGGTCGCTGGCCAGCAGGCGCAGGCCGCTCCTGACCGCCATATTGCGGCACATGGGCTCGCCCATAACGCCCAGGCCAATGAAGCCGATGGTGCCGATGTCAGCCATCGAGCCCCCAATACAGGCTCTTAGCCTGCTGATAGAGGCGCAGGCCTGAGAGGCCCTTCTCGCGGCCGATGCCGCTTTGCTTGAAACCGCCGAAGGGTGCGGCGATGGAAAGCTGCTTGTAGGTGTTGATCCACACCGTTCCGGCCTCGATGGCGCGTGCCACGCGCCACGCGCGCTTGTAGTCAGCGGTCCACAGCCCGCAAGCCAGCCCATATACCGATTCGTTGACCTGCGCGATCAGATCGTCCTCGCCATCGAAGGGCAGCACCGCCAGCACCGGGCCGAAAATCTCTTCGCGGCAGACGGTGGCCGCGCCCGACAGGCCGTCGATCACGGTCGGCAGATAGAAGGCGCCGGCTTGCAGCGCCTGATCCGCCGGGCGCTGGCCGCCCGCCAGCACCTGGCCGCCCTCCTCGCGCGCGCTGGCGACGAAGCTTTCGACGCGCTCGCGCTGGGCGAAGCTCGCCAGCGGACCGATCTGTGCGCCGGATGATTCCGGCAGGCCCGGACGCAAGCCGCGCGCGGCGGCAGCGATGCGCTCGACGAAAGAGCTGTATATGGCGCGTTGCACGAACAGCCGCGAGCCAGCGACGCAGGACTGGCCGGTAGCTTCGAAAATGCCGCCGATCACGCCTTCGATGGCGGCATCGAGATCGGCATCGGCGAAGACGATGTTGGGCGATTTGCCGCCCAGCTCCAGCGCCGCGGGGATCAGGCGCAAGGCGGCGACCGCGGCGATGGCTCGGCCGGTGCCGGTGCCGCCGGTGAAGGAGATCATGCGCACGGCATCGTGGTTGACCAGCGCCGTGCCGGTCTCGCGGCCATTGCCCGGCAGTACTTGCAGCAATCCGGGCGGCAGTCCCGCTTCCAGCGCCAGGCGCGCCACGATCAGGCCGACGCCGGAGGTGATCTCCGACGGTTTCAGCAGCACCGCGTTGCCCGCGGCAAGCGCCGGCGCGATCTTCTGCGCCTCCATCGTCAGTGGCGAGTTCCACGGCGTGATAGCGACGATCACGCCATAGGGCTCATAAACCGTCTGGCCGAAATAATTGCCGCGCGCCGGTGGCGTTTCGGCTTCCATAGTCTCGCAGGCGGCGGCGTAATAACGGAAGGTGGCGGCGGCACTGGCTGCCTGGGCGCGGCATTCGGCCAACACCTTGCCGTTCTCGATCATCTGCTGGCGCGCCAAAGCCTCGCCATTGGCGGCGATGGCGTCGGCGATGCGCGACAGCAGGCGCGCACGCTCATGCGGCTTCTGCTTGCGCCAGCCGGCATCGCGCACCGCTTGCTGCGCCAGGGTGGCGGCGCGGTCGATGTCGGCTGCATTGGCGCCGGCGATTTCGTAATTGGTCAAGCCGTCGGCGGGATTGATGCTGCGCAACACGGCGCCGCTGCCGCCTGTCACCTTGTCGCCGATCAGCAATCCATCCATGGCGCTCACCGGTTCGACAGGCGCGCGGCCGAGGCGCCGGCAATGCGGCCGAACACCATGCCCGACAGCAGGCCGGTGCCACCGGGATAGTTGAAATAGAACAGCCCGCCGACCAGCTCGCCGGCGGCGAACAGGCCGGGGATCGGCTCGCCATCGGTATCGATGACTTGCCCATCGTTGGTGATGCGCAGGCCGCCGAAGGTGAAGGTGATGCCGCAGGTGATGGCGAAGGCCAGGTAAGGTGGCTTGTCGAGCGTGTTGGCCCAGTTGGATTTGGGCACTGAAAGGCCTTTGGTGGCGCGCCCGTCCTTGACCGTGGGGTTGAACGGCGTCGCCTGCTCGATAGCCGCGTTATAGGAGGCAATCTCCTGCAGCGCGGCCTGCGGATCGACGTCGTCCAGCTTCTGCACCAGCTCTTCCAAGCTGTCAGCCTGCACTTTGGTGACCTGGCGGATGCGATATTCATCGCGCAGCAGATGCACGACCTTCTGGTCGAACACCTGCCAGGCGAACTGGCCCGGCTGCTCCAGGATCACGCGGCCGTATTTGGCGTAAGTGTAGTTGCGGAAATCGGCGCCTTCGTCGACGAAGCGCTTGCCCCTGGCGTTGAGCATGATGCCGAAGGGATAGGAGTGCTTCTGGAAGCCGTCGCCCACCGCCAGATCGCCGAATTCGGGCGCGTTGCGGTCCCAGCCGACGGCGTGGCAGCCCGACCAGTTGCCGTAAGGCTGCGCGCCGATCTCCATCGCCATGCGGATGCCGTCGCCGGTGTTGAAGCGGCTGCCGCGCACCTTGGCGAGATCCCAGCCCGGCCCGAGATAGCGCGTGCGCCATTCGCTGTTGGCCTCGAAGCCGCCCGAGGCCAGCACCACGGCGCGGGCGCGGATTTCCTCCGTCTTGCCATTCCTGCGCAAGCGCACGCCGTGCACGCCCGCCTCATCGGCCAGCAATTCGGTGACTCTAGCGCCGTAGAGAATCTCGATGCCCTGCTTGCCGGCGATCGTGTGTTCGGCCTCAACCAGGCCCGGGCCGCCGCCCCAGGCCTCGATTGTCAGCCCGCCCCAGAACTTGAACGTGCCGTCGATCTTGAAAGCCTGGCGCGCATACATCGGCACGAAGCGCACGCCCTTGCCGTTCAGCCAGCGCACCGTGCCGTGGCTGCGGCGCACCAGTAGCTCAACCAGATCGGGATTGGCGCGGTGCTGTGTCACCCGCGCCATGTCGTCGAAGAACTGGTCCTCGCTATAGGTGCCGAAATCGGTGGTGCGCTTTTCCTCGTCGGAGAGATCGGGCATCAGCGCGAAGAGATCGTCCACGGTATTGTAGGCCACGCGCACCGCACCGGCGGTGAAGGCGGAATTGCCGCCGCGCTCGTCCGCCGGGGCTCGCTCTAGCACCAGCACTTGCGCTCCAGCTTCGCGCGCGGCGAAGGCGGCGCACAGGGCGGCATTGCCCGCGCCAACAACCACCATATCGACCGATTTTGCGGCCATTTCGGCATTTTCTCCGCAGTTCTGTATAGCAGAACTATTATTCTGTTAATTAATCGACTCGTAGCCGGGTGCCGCAAGGGATGCAAGCGGCATGAATTCGCGCGGCCAATCATGGCGAAACGATGAAATCGTCAGGCGTGCTGAGCAGCGACGGGGAAGCTTGGCTTCACGATCTCGTATTGCTTGCTGACGGCTTCATCTGGGAGGCCACGTCGACGAGGAGAAAAAAGTGAACAGCAGGCTTGTCCGCACTGTGCTGACCGTTCTCGCCCTTTCCATTACTGGTGTCGGGCTTGCTGCCTGTAACCAGCATGGGCGTGGCGACCGCCATGGCTGGAACGACCGGTACGATCGCGATGGCGATCGTGACCGCGACCGCCGCGGCTGGGACTATCGCCGCTAGAGTTGAGTGGTACGCGTAAAAGAAGAGGCCGGCGCCAACCGGCCTCTTTTTCATTCCGCCGCCAGCGGCTGCAGCTTTCGCGTCTGACGCGGCAGTCCAAGTGCAATGATGACACCCAGCACGTTGCCGCCGCCGGCAACGATTACCGCCGTGGTGTAGCCCCCGGTGAGATCGAACAGATGGGCCGCCAGCCATGGCAGGCTCAGGGCTGCAATGCCCCAGAAAATTTAGAGCCGGCCGGCCACGCGACCGTAATCGGCGCTGGGCCAGTAATAGGCTATACCGCCCGCGAGCGCACCCGAGACGAAGCCGTAGCCCATCGCGATCATGCCTAGTCCGGTTGCTGCCATCCACGGTGCTGGAAACATAGTCAGACCCAGCGCGCCGATCAGCGACCAGACGTGAGCGAAAGCCATTACCGCCGGCACGGAGAACTTGTCGAGCAGCCAGCCACCACCCAGCCGCCCGCCTGCGGCGCAGGCAAGGATCGCCGTGCTCGCCAAGACGGCCAAATCCGTCGTGCCGCCATAAGCAACGATGATGCCGACCTGCTGGCTCAACACCATGAGACCGGCAGACGCCGCTAGGAAGAACACAACAGACATCTGCCAAAACACACGCCGGGGCGGCCGCTTGCCGGCAACGGCAGTGAGCGTTTGAGGCTGAACCAGACGCATGTTGGCCACGAGGCAAAAAGCCAACGCCAGCGCACCAGTTACCAGCATCCCCGCGGCAAGTCCCTGCAAGGTCGCGCGCAATCCGAAGGTGTGAAGCGACCAGCCGAAAATCGGCAGCAGCAGCATGGCGCCGGCCGGGTAGAGGCTGACGATGTAGCCGTTCACTAGCCCGTGATTGCCCTTAAGCATGAAGTTCACGCCCTGCTGCATGCCGATATAGGCGACGCCGGCGCCAAGCACGAACAGCAGGCTGTAGCCAATCCCCAGCATGACAAGACTGTCGGCAAAAGCGGCAAGGACGATGCCGCTGACGCCGGAAAGCGTGCACAGCGTCACGAGGACTGGTGCGCTCAAAAGATTAAAGAGCCGTGGCGCAAGCAGCATCGCCAGGCTGAATACTGCAGTCGCCACCCCGAAGATGATGGAAAGATCCGAGCGCGTTACACCGAGCGCCTGTTCCAGCGGCCGCAGGAAAATGCTGAAGGCGTAGAGTGAGCCGAATGGCGCATTAAGCAGCGTAGCAGCGGCAATTGCCGCCCATGGACGTTGCACGATGATTTCCTCTCGCGCCGGTTTTGTCGCGGGCTTGCCGGAAGCCTATGCGGCAGGACGCCATCGGCAAAGGGGCAAAAACGCCGAGGCTGCGTTTCGCATTCCAGCTATGCCGCACGCCCGATTTGAAGCGCCGGCCGGAGCGGCGCAATATCGACCGATAAACCCGGAGGAAAACGATGAGCGAAGAGCGGACGCCGATCCTGGTCGGTTGCGGCGACGTCACCGACATGACGACGCCGATCGAAAAAGGCCGCTCGCCATTCGACATTGCGGCCGAAGCCGGACGACTGGCCTTGGCCGATACAGGGGCGAAAAACTTTGCCGCCAGCATCGACACGGTGGCGATGATCCGGCTGTTCTCCGATACCTCGCACCGTTTCGCCACCAGGCTCGGCACCTCGAGCAATCCGCCCAAAAGCGTCGCCGATCGCTTGGGGATCAAGGCCGCCCGCCATATCTATTCCTGGAATGGCGGCAACATGCCCCAATACCTGGTCAACAAATTCTCCGAAGCCATCGCCAACGGCGAGATGAAGGCGGCGATGATCGTGGGTGGCGAGGCGCTGCGCACGCAGCACGCGGTCGAGCGCACCGGTCTCAATATCTCGTGGACTGAAAATCCCGGCGGCGAGCCGGAATTGATCGGCGATCCGCGCCGCGGCTGGAACGATCACGAAGACCGGCACAACATGCGCGCCGCCATCGCCATGTATCCGCTGTTCGAGAATGCCATCCGCGGCGATCGCAAGCGCGGCATGGCCGAACACATGAAGGCGATCGGCAAGCTGTTCGCGCGCTTTGCCGATGTCGCGGCGAAGAACCCGCTGGCCAGCCGGCGCGATGGATACAGCGCCGAAGAGATCGCCACGGTCAACGACAGCAATCGCTGGATCGGCTTCCCCTATCCGAAGCTGATGAACTCCAACGCCTATATCGACCAGGCAGCGGCGGTGATCATCACCTCTGTCGCCGAGGCGAAAAGGCAGGGCATCCCGCGGTCGAAATGGGTCTATCTGCATGGCTGCGCCGATGGCCACGACCACTGGTACGTCTCCGAGCGGATCGATTTCCATTCCTCGCCGACCATCAGGCGGGGCTCGCGCCTGGCGCTGGATATGGCCGGGCTTGCGTTGAAGGATATCGGCACCTTCGATCTCTACAGCTGCTTTCCCTCCGCGGTGGAGATCGGCTGTCAGGAACTCGGACTGGCGGAGGACGATCCGCGCGGGCTCAGCATCACGGGCGGCCTGCCCTATTTCGGCGGCCCGGGAAACAACTACGTCACCCATTCGATTTCGCACATGGTGCGGGCGATGCGGGCGAAGCCCGGCACCTACGGGCTGGTGACGGCCAATGGCAATTACGTCACCAAGCATTCCTTCGGCATCTACTCGACCATCCCGACCAAAGGTGCGTGGAAAAGAGAAGCGCCGGCGAAGCTGCAAGCGGAGCTGGATGCGTTGCCCAAGGCGCCGTTCACCGAAACGCCCTCAGGGACGGCCACCATCGAGACCTATACAGTGATGCACGGCCGCAATGGACCCGATTACGGCATCGTAGTTGGCCGGGAGAACTCAAGCGGCAGGCGCTTCATCGCCAATCCACCGCCGGATCCGGCGGTGCTGATGAATTTACAGGAGCGCGAAGGGCTTGGACGAACGGGTGCTGTGGTCAACAAGGACGGGCACAACACTTTCGTGCTGTCCTAACCAGCCAGTTTCTCGCGCCGCACCTTGATGCCGGCCTTGTCGCGGTCCCAGGTGTCCGTTGTGACGCCTTCGGTGCGGATGACGTGCTTCTGCACTTTCTGCGTTGGCGTCTTGGGCAGGTCCGCCAGCACGCGCACGTAGCGCGGGATCATGAAATGCGCCATGCGCGGGCGCAGGAACTCGATCAACTCCACGGGATCGAGCGTCGCGCCCTCGGCCAGCGACACGGCGACCAGCAACTCGTCCTCGGCAATCTCGCTCTTCACCGCGACAGCCGCCGCTTCGCGCACCGACGGATGGGCGATGATCTCGGCTTCGACTTCGAATGAGGAGATGTTCTCGCCGCGGCGGCGGATGGCGTCCTTCATGCGATCGACAAAGAAGAAATAGCCTTCCTCATCGACCCTGAAGGCATCGCCGGTATGGAACCAGCCATTGCGCCAGGCCTTGGCGGTGGCTTCGGGGTTTTTGTTGTAGCCGCTGTTCATCGACCATGGACGGTCGGCGCGGACGATCAGCTCGCCGACCTGGTTCGGCCCGACTTCGCAATCGTTCTCATCGACCACGCGCGCTTCGATGCCGGGCCGCGGCTTGCCGCAGGTGCCCGGCACGCTGGGATTGAGCTCTGAGACCAGCGGGCAGGAAACTTCCGTCATGTTGAAGAGCGTGTAGACATCGATGCCGAAGCGCTTGCCGAAGGCGATGCTGTCCTCGTCGAACGGCACGCAGTGGACATGGCGCAAGGTCGTGTCCTTCTCGTCGCCCTTGTCGGGGCGCTTCATCAGAAACCCGGCCATGACGCCCAGCAGGATCACATAGGTGGTGCCGGTGCGTTTGACCGTGCTCCAGAATGATTCGGTGTCGAAGGCTTCGATCAGCGCAATCGAACCGCCGCGCGCCAGCATGGCGTAGCACGGCAGAGTGCCGCCGACATGGAACAGCGGCAGGTTGACCATGTAGCGATCGGTCTCGTCGAGGCAGTCGATCGGCTCGCCGGTCGAATAGAGCTGCAGGTAGGAATTCATCACGCCCTTGGACGGGCCGGTGGTGCCGGACGTATAGACGATGCATTGCAAATCCCAGGGCTGGATGTCGCGCGCCAGCGGCAGCACATCGCCATCGCCCTGGCTCAAGATCGCGCCGTCCAGCATCTTGAGGCTTCCGATCGGTCTGACGGTGCCGCTGAGAACCGCAATCTGCTCCAGCTTCGCCGTTTTGACCTCGTTCAGCCGCTCCGCCAGGCCGGCATGGACGATGGCGAGCTTGGCATCGGAATTCTCCACCACATGCTCGAGCAGGCGGCCGCGATAGGCGGTGTTGATCGGCACATAAACGGCGCCGATATAGTTGATGGCGAACCAGATGCGCAGGATGTCGGGCCCGTTGGGCAGCCACACCAGCACGTTGTCGCCCTGATTGACGCCGAGATCCTGCAAAGCGCACGCGGTTTGGCGAACGCGCTTGTGCAGTTCGCCATAGCTCCATTGCGAGCCGTCGGGGAAGATGGCGTAGAGGCGATCGGGATGCTCTGCAGCGCGCCGGTCGAGCAGCGGGCGCAGCACGCAGATGTCGGGGGCGGGAATGCGAGGGTCTGTTATCATGCTGCCGCCATTCTCCACCGGTTGAGGTGCCTGCGCCCACGGCAAAACCCGGAAAATTCCGGTCTGCGATGGCGCATCGCCCGTTTGCGGAATTGCCGCCGCGGACAAGGTGCGCGCGGGTGAACAAGCGCGTAGTCTGCCGCCGGATTTGACCCCAGGAAAGCCATGTCGGACGAGAAGAGCTTCAAGCCGAAACGCCCCGATCTGGAGCGCGTACTCCAGGCGCGCGCCGCCATTCTCGATGTGGCGCGGCCGAAAGCCGTGGAGAAACAGCGCAAGCGCAAGCGCTGGACGGCGCGCGAAGGCATTGCCGGTCTGGTCGATCCCGGCAGCCTGGTCGAGTACGGTGGGCTGGCGCGGCCGGCGGTCGAGGGCATGGAGGGCGCGGCCGACGGGCTGGTGATGGGCACCGCCCAGATCAATGGCGTGCCGGTCGATCTGGTGGTCTACGACTACACCGTCTATGCCGGCACCCAGAGCGCCGTGAACCATCCCAAGATCAGCCGCATGTTCGCCCATGCCGAGCAGCATCGCCTGCCGGTGATCTGCTGGCTCGATGGCGGCGGCGCGCGCCCGCACGACATGCTGGTCAACAACCGCGCCTCGACCTCGACTTTCGTCATCTTCGCAAGGCTTGCCGGTCTGGTGCCGACCATCGGCATCCTGCCCGGCCGCGCCTTTGCCGGCCACGCCAACCTCGCCGGCATGTGCGATGTGCTGATCGCCACCAAGGATTCGTCCATGGGCATGGCCGGCCCGCCGCTGGTCGAGGCGGCGCTGGGCATCAAGCTGACGCCGGAGGAGCTGGGGCCGGCGTCGGTGCATGTCGCTTCCGGCGTCATCGACATTCTGGTCGATGACGAGGCGCAGGCCATTGCACTGGCAAAGAAGTACCTGGCTTATTTCAAGGGGCCGCATGCCAAGGCGGAAGCGCCGGACCAGAACGCCATGCGCGAGGTGGTGCCGGAGAACCCCAAGCGCGCCTACAACGTGCGCAAGGTGATCGAGATTCTGGCCGACAGGGATAGCATTCTCGAACTGAAACCCGCCTACGGCCGCGCCATCGTCACCTCGCTGATCCGGCTCGACGGCCGGCCGGTGGGCGTGGTAGCCAGCCAGCCGATGTTCCTGGCCGGCGCCATCGACGGGCCGGCCTCGGACAAGGCAGCGCATTTCATCCAGATCTGCGATGCCTTCGACATTCCCGTGGTTATCCTATGCGACACACCGGGCCTGATGGTGGGGCCGGAGGTGGAGAAGACCGGGCTGGTGCGCCGCTCGGCGCGCATTCTCACGGCGCTGGCCAATGCCACGGTGCCGATCATGACCGTGGTGCTGCGCAAGGCCTATGGGCTTGGCTATTACATCATGGGCTCGCCACCGCTCGATCCGGCGGTGCTGGTGGCGTGGCCGACAGCGGAGTTCGGCGGCATGGGGCTGGAAGGTGCGGTCAACATCCTGCACGGGCCGGAGCTGGATGCCGCGCCCGACGCGCAGGCGCGCACCGCCCTGCAAGCCAAACTGGCGGAGAAGCTGAAGGCGCACAACACGGCGCTGGAAGTAGCGTCCCGCTATCTGGTCGACGACGTGATCGACCCCGCCGAGACGCGCGACATCCTGCTCAAGACGCTGGCCAGCCTGCCCCAACCCGAACCGCGTACGAGCCGCAAGCGCATCATCGAGCCGTTCTGAACACCAGCATCGTCGCCAGCAGCAGCATCGCCAGCACGGCCGCGCTGCCGGCAAAGACATAGACAAAGGCGATCACGAAGGCGGGCTGCGGCCCATAGCCCGCGCCAAGCGCACCAGCTTCGAGAATGGCGTAGGCGGCTGCCAGTACCGTAGCGCCACCGACCGTTCCCAAAGTGCGGGTCAGCATGGCCAGGCTTCCCGCAACGCCGCGCTCCTCGACCCGCAAGGCGGCGACCACCATATCGGTGTAAGCGACTTGGAACCCGCCCAGCGCGATGCCTTGCAGCAGCAGCGCCGCGCCGATCAGCATCAGCCCGGTATCGAGGCCGCACAAGGCCGCCAGCGCCAGGCCAAGACAGAGAATCCAGCCGTAGCAGAACGCCAATAGATGCTGCGAAACGCTTTTCACCGCCAGCTTGCCCGCTGCCCACGCGCCCAGCATGGAGCCGGCAGCCCATAAGGTCATGACCAGGCCGACGGCGCGCACTTCCAGCGCCAGGATGCGCGTCAGATAGTACGGCACCAGCAGAAGTGCGGCGAAGCCGACCAGGAAGATGGCGATGTTCAGCAGGTTGATGGCGCTGAAGCGCGCACTGGCGAACAGCGACAGGCGGATAGTCGGATTGGGCGAGTGGCGTTCGCGGCGGATGAACAGCGCCAGCACCAGCGTTCCGGCGCCCAGCAGGCCAAGCGCAATTCCTGCCGGAATGCCCGGCGCTTGCAGCAGGGCGAGGCCGAGCAAGATAGTGCTCATCCAGAAGCCCAGCAGCAGGGCACTGGAAAAATCGAAGCGGTCGAGCGCCGCGCGTGTTCCCGGAGCAAGCACGAAACTGGCGCAAAGCGCGGCAAGCGCGATGGGAACGCGGAACCAGTAGACGCCCTGCCAGCCCAGCGCCTCGATGGCGAAGCCGCCAATCAGCGGGCCGCCGGCAATGCCTGCGGCATAGAGCATGCCGTAGAAGCTGAGCGCTCTGGTGCGTTCCGATTCGGGATAGAGCGCCACGGTCAGCGCCGGCGCGCAGCTCATCACCAGCGCCGTGCCGATGCCTTGCAGCACGCGGAACGCCAGCAGCATGGGATAGGTCTCAGCCAGCGCGCACAGGATCAGCGCGACAGTGGAGATCAGCAGGCCGAGGCGGAAGATCAGGCGATAGCCGAAGAGATCGCCCAGTCGGCCGCACACCAGCACCATGGTGGCGTAAGTCAGCACGTAGGCGATGGCGATCCACTGGATCGATTGCAGCTTCAGATCGAAAGCTGCAGTGATGGCCGGAAAAGCGACGTTGACGGAGGTATCGAGCGGCTGCAGCGCCGCGCCCAGACCGATGACCAGCAGCGGCAGGACGCGGCTTTGCACTGGTCAGCGCCGGAAGTCGACGACGTCGGCCAGCTTGGCGCGGCTGGTGCGATATTTGTTGATGGGATGGCTTTCGTCGGGCCAGCCGAAGGAGATGCCGCAGACGATGCGGCGGTCGTCGCCGATATCGAAATGCTTGTGCAGGAACTGCGATTGCCGCGCTACGGCGGCCTGCGCGATGGTGGCGACGCCAAAGCTTTGGGCGGCGATTAGGAACGAGCTGACGTAAAGCCCGCAATCGACCGCGCCATAGACGCCCAGCGCCTCCTCGGTGTGGATGATGGCGACGTGCGGCGCGCCGAAGAAATTGAAGTTCTCCAGCGCCTGCATGGTGCGGGCCGGCATGTCCTTGTGGCCGATGCCGACCGCATCGTAGAGCTGGAAACCGCTTTCGCGCCGCCGTTCCTGATAGACGCCGCGATATTCGCGCGGATAGGGAAAATCGGAATCGTCCGGCTCGTTGGTCATGCCGCGTCCATGCATTTTCTGGCGCAGTTCTTCCGTCGCCTTGCCCGACGTGACGACCAGCTTCCACGGCTGCGAGTTGCACCACGATGCGGTGTGCTGCGACATGGTGAGGATGCGCTCGACGATGTCCTGCGGCAGCGGGTCGGGCTTGAAGCTGCGGCACGACCAGCGCGCTTTCAGCAAATTTTCGACCACGTCGGGGGCATTTGCGGGCGGCTTGGTGGCGATGTTCATTTGATACTCCTTGAATTCAATTGCCGGCGCGCGCCAGCACGCGCTGCGCCAGCACCAGATGCGGCTTGTCCAGCATCTTGCCTTCGAGGCCAATGGTGCCGGAATCGGGATTGGCGGCGAACACCGCCACCACTTTACGCGCCCACTCGATCTCCTGGGCCGAGGGCGTGAAGGCCTCGTTGATGATCGGCACCTGGTCGGGATGGATGGCGATCTTGCCGGTATAGCCTTCGCGACGGGCGGCAATGCATTCGCCGCGCAATCCCTCGCCGTTCCTGAAATCGGTATAGACGGTGTCGATCGGCTGCACGTCGGCCGCCGAAGCGCCTAGTAGGCAGAGCGCGCGGGCGAGGCGGAAGCTGTCGTCGTAAATGCCGTCCGGCCGGCGATTATGCGCGGCGCCGATGGCGGCGGAGAGATCCTCCGCACCCCAGGACAGGCCTATTAGGCGCTCGGAGCAGCCCTCGTAGCCGCCCAGCTTGAACATGGCGCCGGCGGTTTCGGTGGCGATGCAGAAGATGCGGGTCGAGCCTACCTCGCTGCCTGCGGCAGCTTCGAAGGCCGAAAGATAGTGATCGAGTTCGACCGTGCCTTCGGGCGTGCTTTTGGGAAACACGATGCCGTTGGGTCGGGCCGGCATGATCGCCGCCAGATCCTTCAAGGTCTCGCCGCTGGAGAGCGGGTTGATGCGAACGTAGAATTTCTGGTCGGGATGCGGCGTCGACAGCATTTGCGCCGCGATCTTGCGCGCCTCGACTCTCTTGGAAGCGGCGACCGAATCCTCAAGGTCGATGATGAGGCCGTCGGCGCCGGAGATCTGGCCGCGGGCGAATTTTTTCTCGCTGTCGGCGGGAATGAACAGCATCGAACGCATGAGTCTCTCCTTATGCTTTCGGCTTGCAGCGCATGAAGGCGGAGCGATGGCACAGCGCCACCATTTCGCCGCGCTGGTTGGTGGCGGTGTGCTCGAACACCACGATGCCGGCATCGCTGCGCGACTTGCTCATGCGCTTGGACAGCACCGTCGTCTTCACCCGCAACGTGTCGCCATGGAATACCGGCTTGGGAAACTCGACCTTGGTCATGCCGAGATTGGCGATTGTGGTGCCCAACGTCGTGTCGCCGACGGAAATGCCGATCATGACGCCAAGCGTAAAAAGAGAATTCACCAGGCGCTGGCCGAACTCGGTCTTCTTGGCGAATTCCTCGTCCAGGTGCAGCGGCTGCGGATTGTGCGTCAATGCGCTGAACAGCACGTTGTCCATCTCGGTAACGGTGCGCGTGAGATCATGGTTGAACACCTGACCTTCGCTGAATTGTTCGTAGTAAAGACCGGCCATGACGTACTCCCTCTATGCTTGAGCCCGCGCACGGGCGATGAGATCGCTGCCCAGCCGCGCCTGGCGAATGGCACGCGGGCCGCGGGCGATGTTCAGACTACCGCGCAGGTCGTTGAGGATAGAGGCGAGGCTCGCGTCGGCAGGCAAGGTTTCGATCAGCGCCATCATGCGCTGCACAGTCACACGCAGGCCGACCAATTGCGCGGCCGCATCCTTGTTTACCCTGCCATCATCCAGCGGATCGACCACCGCCGCCAGCACCGGCACGATCAGCGCCTGCAACGCCGCCAGCTCGCCCAAGATCGCCAGAGTCTCTGGCGGCTGTTCGCTATCGAGACCGCGGGCAATGCGGCGCAGCAGATGGTTGACGATGCCGATCATGCCACCGGCGCCGACGCCATCCTCGACATCGCGGAAACGCAACGACATGCGATCGAATGCGGTGCCTTCGCTGCCCAGCATTGAGGACGACGGCACACGGCAGTTCTCCAGTTTCAACTGGCAATGCGGCGAGGGCTTGAGAAAATCGAGCGGCTTGGTCGGCACGATGCTGAAGCCCGGCGTGTCCTTCGGCACCAGGAAGGCGGAGAAGCGATTGCGTCCCTCCTCGTTGGAGGTGATTGCCATGACGATGAAGAGATCGGCAATCGGCCCGTTGGTGACGAAGGCCTTTTCGCCATCGAGGACGAAGTCGGAACTGTCGCGACGGGCAGTCGCGTTCAGATGTTTGGGATGCGCGCCGATGCCAGGCTCGGAGATGGCGACAGAGGCCGTCAGCTCGCCGCTGGCCAGACGCGGCAGATATTGCTGCCGCTGCGCGTTGTTGGCGAAACCGTCGATGAACCACAATGCCGTGAGCTGATGCCCGGTCCATGACAGGCCGAAGCCGAGCGAGCCGCCCTCTTCCACCAGAGCTTTTTCCGCTTCCGCAATGGCACGATAGCCGCCGCCGGTGCCACCGAATTCCTCGCGCAAGCCGATGCGGAACAGGCCCGCCGCACCCATCGCCCGCCACAGATCGTGTGGGAAAGCATCGCTGTGCAGGTCGCGGCCCGCCACATGCGCGCGGGCGAAGTCGCGCATGGCCGAACTCATTTCAGATGGCGTTCCAGCAGTTCCAGCGCGCCCTTGGCGAAGGCACGCATGTTGGCGACGCGATCGGGGCTACCGGTTTCCAGCGTGACGCTCTGCTCGACCGGACCCATCACGGCAAAGCAGCTATGGCCCGCGGCATCGCCATAACCATTGCCGGTGGGCCCGGCGGCGCCGGTCTCGCACAGGCCCCACGTAGCGCCCAGCTTGGTGCGGACCAGGCCGGCCATGAAGCGCGCATAGGGCTCGCTGGAGGAGCGCATGCCGGTCATCTGCTCGCGCGTGATGCCGAACAATTCCTTGCCGGCAATGCGGGTATAGATGACGCCACCGCCCTGGAAATAGACTGAGGCGCCGGGCACCGCCAGCAGCGCCGCCGAGATCAGCCCGCCGGCCGAGGATTCGCTGACCGCCACGGTTTGCTTGTGTTCTTTCAGCCGCGCCCCGATGCGGGCGGCGATGGGCAGAAGTTCCTGCATGGTTTCCTCTCGCGCTTTCCGGTGGCGACTTTACACTGGCGCAGCCGCCGGTCGACGGCAAACCGGCGCGGCCAGATGGGCCGCACCGCGAAACGAGGGAGAGAAGCGATGGAACTGCGCAGGCTGGGAAAATCGGGAACCCTGGTATCGCCGATCTGCCTGGGCGCGATGATGTTTTCCGATCGCACCGACGAGGGCGAGGCCAGGCGCATCGTGGGTTCCGCCAAAGACGCCGGCATCAATTTCATCGACACCGCCGACGTCTATGTCCAGGGCAAGTCGGAGGAGATGACCGGCAAGCTGCTGAAAGCGGAGCGCAATCACTGGATCATCGCCACCAAATTCGCCAACCAGATGGGCAAGGACCCCAATCAAAAAGGCGGTGGCCGGCGCTGGATCATGCGCGCCTGCGAGGACAGTCTGCGGCGGTTGGGTGTCGACACGATCGATCTATATTACATCCATCGCGACGATCTCGATACGCCGCTGGAGGAGACCATCGCCGCCCTGGGCGATCTGATTCGCGCCGGCAAGATCCGCTATATCGGCCTGTCCAATTTCCGCGCCTATCGGCTGACCGCCTTCACCCTGCTATGCCGGCAGATGGGCGTGCCGCAGCCTGTGGCGCTGCAGCCCTACTACAACGCCATGGACCGCACTGGTGAGGTCGAGGTGCTGCCGGCCGCCAACTATCTCGGGCTGGGCGTGGTTTCCTATTCGCCGCTGTCGCGCGGAGTGCTGACCGGCAAATATGCACCCGACGGCAAACCCGAACAGGGCACCCGCGCCGGCCGCGCCGACCGGCGCATGATGGAAACCGAATTCCGTCAGGAGTCGCTGGTGCTGGCGCAGCAGATCAAGAAGCATGCCGAAGCGTGCGGCATTACCGCCGGACAGTTCGCGCTCAACTGGGTGCTGAACAACAAGCTCATTACATCGGTGCTGGCCGGACCGCGCACCATGGAGCAGTGGCAGGAGTACGTGAAAGCGCTTGATTACAAGTTCACCAAGGAGGACGAAGCACTGATCGACGGCATGGTGAAGACCGGTCACGCGTCGACGCACTACTACACCGACCCGGCCTATCCCATAACCGGGCGCGTATCGCGATCGAGCTAGGTCGCGTCGAAACGGCGGCGGCGGATCAGCAGCACCAGCGGGATCGGCAGCAGGGTGAGCCAGAACAGCAGGGTGAAATCGTCGAGATAGGCGATCATGCCGGCCTGCCGCACCAGCTCTGCATGAATGAGGCTGACGGCCTGCAGGCGATCGACCGTGGCGCCCCCGGCGGCCAGCGCTTCAGCCACTTGTTCGGCGTCGAAATTGGCCCGCCACGACAATTCGATCACGCCGGCATCGGTCTGGTGCGTCAGCACCGCCACCACCATGGAAATGCCGATCGAGCTGCCGAGATTGCGCAGCAAGGCATAGATGCCCGTGCCCTCCGGCCGCAGCGCCGCCTGCAAGGTGGAGAACGTCACGGTGGTCAGGGGCACGAACAGCAGACCCAGGCCAAAACCCTGGATGAAGCCGTTGACCAGCAGACGCCGCAGGCTGACATCGAGAGTGAAGGTCGTCATGTCCCAGGTCGCATAGGCTGCGACCAGCAGGCCGCTGATGATGAAGATGCGCAGATCGAAACGGTTGAGCAAGCGGCCGACGATCAGCATGGCGAGCATGGTGCCGACGCCGCGTGGGGCGATCACTTCGCCCACCGCCATCACCGGATAGTCCTTCAGTTGCTGCAGGAATGGCGGCAACAGCGCCAGCAGCGAATAGAGCAGCAACCCGACCAGGAACATCAAGGTGACGCCTAGCACGAAATTGTGGTCGCGGAACAAAGCGAGGGAGACGAAAGGCTGCCTGGCCGTCAGCGAATGGACGATGAACATGGCGAGCGCGGTTGCCGCGACCAGAGCTTCGAGCTTGATCTCCAGCGACTGGAACCAGTCCTCGCCCTGGCCGCGATCGAGCATGAGCTGGAACGAGCCAACCGCGAGGCTCAGCAGGGCAAAGCCCAGCAGATCGAAGCGAAAGCGGCGATGCTCGGCATTGTCGGGAATGACCAGCATAATGACGGCAACGCTCAGCACGCCGATCGGCACGTTGATGTAGAACACGTAGCGCCAGCCATACAGCTCGGTCAGATAGCCGCCCAAGGTCGGACCCAGAATGGGGCCGATCATGACGCCGATACCCCACAGCGCCATGGCGCTGCCGTGCTTTTCCGGCGGATAGGTGTCGAGCAGCACCGATTGCGACAGCGGAATGAGCGAGGCGCCGAACACGCCTTGCAAAATGCGGAACAGCACGATCTGTCCCAGATCTTGCGCAGCGCCGCACAGGCCCGAAGTAATGGTGAACCCGGCCACGGCAATGGCGAAATAGTTGCGCCGCCCAAAGCGGGCGGCCAGCCAGGCGGTGGGCGCGGTCATGATGGCGGACGCCACGATATAGGAGGTCAGCACCCAGGCGATCTGGTCGTGCGTCGCCGACAGCGATCCCTGCATGTGCGGCAGAGCGACATTGGCGATGGTGGTGTCGAGCGCATACATGATCGCCGGCACCATCACCGCCGCCGTGACGATCAGCGGGTGCCTGGCCGGCGCCTCTGCCCCCACCATGAGTTAGCGCCGCGCGGGTGCCGGCGTTTGCGCCGCCGCGCCCTGCTCGCCGGTATCGATGGTGACGATGGCGCTCATGCCCATGCGCAGCGGCGGCTTGGCGGGGTCGGCCTCGATCGCCAGCCGCACCGGCAGGCGCTGCACCACCTTGACCCAGTTCCCGGTGGCGTTCTGCGGCGGCAGGATTGAGAACTCAGCGCCAGTGGCGGGGCTCAGGCTTTCGACCTTGCCCTTCCATTCGACGCCGGGATAGGCGTCGACGGTAAAAGTTACGAGCTGGCCTTCGCGCACCTTGGTGAGCTGCGATTCCTTGAGATTAGCCTCGATCCAGATTTCCTCGACCGCCACCAGATTGAGCGCCGGCATGCCGGCGCGCACATAGCCGCCGCTTCTGATCTGGTCGAGCCGGCCGACGATGGCGCGGGTCGGCGCGTGCACCACCGAGCGGCGCAGATCGAGCGCCATCTGGTTGCGGGTCTGCAACGCCATGCGAAAGCGCGGATGCTCCTCGGCCTTGATGTCGGGATCGCCGGAGAGATCGGCCAGCAGCTTGCCCGCCTCCTGCTTGAGCACAGCTACGCGCTGGTTGGCGACATCGAGCCTGGTGCGCGCCTCGTCCAGCCGCGCTTCGGCCGCGACCCGGCTGGCGACCAGCGAGGACTGGCGCTTGAATTCGCGTTCGGCGAACTCGACATTGGCCGCTTCCTGCTTCTGCAGCTCCAGGTTCTGCCGCAACGTGGCGCGCATGGCATCGATCTGGTCGCGGATCAGCGCCAGCTCGGCATCGGCCTTGGCCAGCCCGATGCGCAGCGGCTCGTCGTCGATGCGAAACAACTCGGCGCCTTTTTCGACCAGCTGGTTTTCCTCCACCAGCACGGTGGCGACCCTGCCGGAGATTTCCGGGCTGATCTGGATACGCACGGCCTTGACGTAGGCGTTGTCGGTCTCGATGTAACGGCCGCCGCTGAACAACAGCCAGGCGCCAACGGCGATGCCGACCAGCAGGACCAGCCCCAGCAACACGAAGCGGTTCGTCATGGCCGCGCTCCATGGCTGCGGCCATTGCCGTTGGAGAGATTGGTGCGCACGCGCACCAGCATTTCGATCAGCTTGCTCTGCTCGCTCTCGCTCAGGCCGGTCATGGCGCGCTTGCGCGATTGCAGGCCCAGCGCGAAGACGCGCTTCAGGGCCGGCCGGGCTTTCGCAGTGAGATGCAGCGAGCGCGCCCGCTTGTCGCCATCGACGGCGCGGCGTTCGACCCAGCCTGCCTTCTGCATGCGATCGAGCGTCCGGCCCAGAGTGATCGGCGCCACGTCGAGGATTTCGGCCAGGCCGGCCTGGTTGATGCCTTCGCAGCGCGAGAGATGCGCCAGCACCGACCATTGCGCGCGCGTCAGTCCGAGATCGCGGGCGCGCTGCTCGAAGTCGCGCCGCATCAGCCGCGCCCCGTCATGCAGCAGAAAACCAAGCCGTTCGCTGTCCATTGTTTCCGGCGTTTCCCAATACGGCCTGTGCCGGCCGTTCGTAAGCTAGCTTAGTATATTGCCGGCGACGGCCGCAAACGGAGGATTTGTAGGGGAAATCAGGCTCTTGCCAGCCGCGCCGCAGCCGCCAGCAGGTCGAACACCTCGACCAGACGCGCGACATAGGGATCGCGGGCGGTGAAGGCGGCATCGCGGCCGTCGCAGAATTGCTGCTCCAGCGTATCGATCAGCCGGTGCAGGCGGCGCTGATGGATGCCGAGTTTTCGTTGCAGCGGGTCGGCGATCATGCCGGCGAAAGCGGCAGCGACGGCGCCCACCGCCAGCAGCCCGCCGGTGACGCCGACCAGCAGGACCGGCGAGATGGCGGCGGGAAAAATGCCGAACCACAGGCTACCCGCGCTGGCGCCAAGCGGAAACGAGGCGACGGCGGCGTGATGCGCCACAGCCGCCGCCAGCGCCGGCCCCAGGGACATCACACCCGGCGTAGCCTGATGCAGCACGGCAGCGCCAGTGCTCAAGGCCAGCAGCGAGGTGGTGATCTCCGAGGCGGCGGCGCGCGTGCCGGCATAGGTCAGCAAAGCCTCTTCCAGCTTGCCGCGGAAGCCTGGCTCGTTGCCGTGCCGCGCCAGTTCGGAAAGGGTAAGCCGCAAGGCGTTCTCGATCTTGGGCATGGCGAGAATGGTTTCCTGCAGCGCATCCTTGTCGCTACGCAGCTCGCCGATCTGGCAGGGCAGTTGCAGCAGGTCTGTGATGATGCGCCACTGGATTTCCTGGCCGACGGCGGTATCCATCAGCAGCTTGCGTGAGCCCAGCCAGCTACTGGTGCGATGCGCGCCCACACGCTTGGCGCCGGCGGCGGCCAGCTTCAGCCCGACACTAGGCACCGCCATCGCAAGATTGACCGGCGCCTTGAGAATGTCCCAGCCCAAAGCGCGCTTGTGGATCGAAGCCGAACCCTTGACACCAAAGTTGCACGCCACGAAATCCTCGACCCGGGCGTGACGGTCGGCGAAATAGCGCCGCGCCGCCTCGCGCACCAGCGCATCGAGCTCCTCGCGGCTGGGTGGGATCAGCGCCGGAAGAGTCATTTCGCCGGGACGAGCCGCCATACCGCGCCGTCGCTGGCATCGGTCAGCACCAGCAGCGAGCCGTCGGCAGCCTGCTTCACCTGGCGTATGCGCGTTCCCAGATCGATACGCTCTTCGCTGGCGACGCGGTCGCCGTCGAGGATCAGCCGCACGATGCCGGGATAGACCAGCCCGCCGACGAAGGCATGGCCGCGCCATTGCGGCACGACGCTGGAATCGTAGAACGTCATGCCCGAAACGGCGATCACCGGCGTCCATTGGTAGAGCGCGTCGACCAGATCGGGTCGCGTCGGCGGCTTGGCGATGGGCTGGCCGTTATAATGATCGCCCCAGGAAACCAACGGCCAGCCGTAGTTCTTGCCCTTCTCGGGGATGTTGATCTCGTCGCCGCCTTTTGGCCCATGATCGTTGATCCAGATCGCGCCGCTGCGCGGGTTGATCGCTGCGCCCTGCATGTTGCGATGGCCGTAGGACCAGATTTCAGGCTTGGCGCCGGCGCGGCCGACGAAAGGATTGTCTGGCGGCACGGTGCCATCGGGATTGATGCGGATCAGCTTGCCGAGATGGGAGTTCAGATCCTGCGCCGGATCGAACTTGAAGCGCTCGCCGGTGGTGATGAACAGCTTGCCGTCGGGCGCGAAGACGACGCGCGAGCCGAAATGGTTGGGGCCGCTGACTTTGGGTTGCTGGCGGAAGATCACCTGCACATTGGTCAGCGCATTGCCCTCGAGCTTGCCGCGCGCTACGGAGGTTCCCGCCCCGCCCTCGCCCGCTTCGGAATAGGACAGATAGACCATGCGGCTTTCCGTGAAATCCGGCGCCAGGGTGACGTCGAGTAGGCCGCCCTGGCCGCTGGCCACGACTTGCAGCACACCCGAGATCGCCGCCGATATTTGGCCTTGCGGCGATATCAGGCGCAGGCGGCCGGCGCGTTCGGTGACCAGCAGGCTGCCGTCGGGCAGTTCAGCGATGCCCCAGGGATGATCCAACCCCTGCGCGACGGGGCGGATTTCAAGCCGCGTCGCCTGGGTGGCGATGGTGCGGTTTTGCGCCAGAGCGGGCGCAGCGACGAAAAGAGCGACAAAGCCCAAAGCCAGAACGCGCATGATTCCTCCCTGGAACGACGTGCTTTGGAAATGTGGGGAGGAACGGAGGGTTCCGCCAGAGCGGATCGAGTCAGTCGGTTTTCAGCCTGCCATAGGTCGAGGGCACGATGCTTTTGCCGGCCGCCCGCTTGGCCAGCCAATAGGCTTGTGGCGGCGGCACCAGGGCGAAATCGCGATCCAGGCCAAGCTTCTGGGCCGCATCCATCGGCCAGTTGGGGTTGTAGAGTATTTCCCGCGCCAGCGCGATCAGATCGGCCTGGCCGCGCTGCAAGATCTCTTCCGCCTGGTCGGCGTGCACGATCAGCCCCACCGCCATGGTGGCGATTTCGGCTTCGGCGCGGATCTTCTCGGCATAGGGGACCTGGTAGCCATAGCCGATTTCACCCACCGGGTTGCTGGTCATGCCGCCGGAAGAGCAGTCGATCACATCGACGCCCTTGGGCTTGACCCATTTGGCGACATTGACGCTCTGCTCGGGTCCGAAGCCGACATTGTCTTCGCAGGACAGGCGCAGGAAGACCGGCTTGTGCTGTGGCCAGACGATGCGGATGGCTTCGGCGATCTCGATCACCAGGCGCGCGCGATTCAATTCAGTGCCGCCATACTCATCCGTGCGCTGATTGGAGAAGGGCGAGAGGAATTCGTGCAGCAGGTAGCCATGCGCGCCGTGGATCTCCAGCACGTCGAAGCCGGCTTCGTTGGCGCGACGCGCCGCCTGTTTCCAATGGTCGATCAGTTGGGGAATCTCACTGCGCTCCAGCGCGCGCGGCACCGGATCGCTGGCAGGGGCTGTCAGCGCAGACGGCGCCACTAATTCCCAGTCGTTCCAGTCGTCGATCTCGGGCGCCGCTTGCAGCGGGCCGCCGCCCTCCCACGGCCGGGCGCGGCGGGCTTTGCGGCCCGAGTGACCGAGCTGGATGCCGGCGACCGCGCCATGGCTCTTGATGAAATCAACGCAGCGTTTCAGGCCGGGCACGAATTCGTCGCGCCACAGGCCGAGATCGCCCACCGTGCCGCAGCCGCGGCGTTCGACCTTGGTCGATTCCATGAACACCAGCCCGGCGCCTCCGGCGGCGTAGCGGCCGACATTCATCAGGTGCCAGTCGGTGGCGAAACCTTTCACCGCTGAGTACTGGTGCATCGGCGCCACCGCGACGCGGTTCTTCAAGGTGATGTCGCGCAACTGCATAGGCGTGAAGAGCAGCGGGGTGCTCATACGCTCTTCTCCACCATGGCCTCGATGACGCACGGCCCGTCGGTTTTCTGCAATGCTTCGGCAAGTGCTGCATCGAATTCAGCCGCCGTGGCGACACGGGTCGCCGGCACCCCCATCGAGCGGGCCAGCGCACCCATGTCGATCGCGGGATCCTGGAAATCCATGCCGATGAATTTTTCGTTGCCGTGAAAGGATTTTAGCCGCTGCTTGATGATGCGATAGCCGCCATTGTTGGCGATCAGGAACACCAGCGGCGCCTTGTAATGTGCCGCACTCCACAGCGCCTGAATGGAATACATGGCGCTGCCATCGCCGATCACCGCCACTACCTTGCGCTGCGGCAGAGCCAACTGGATGCCGACAGCGGCAGCAATGCCCCAGCCGATGCCGCCGGTGACATTGCCGAAATAGGAGTGCCGGTCGCGATAGGGGTAGAAGGAAAGCAGCGAAAAAGCCGTGGTCAGGCCTTCGTCGACCACCACCGCATCCCTGGGCAGCGAGTCGGACAGGCGCAGCATCAGCCAGTCTGGCGACAGCGGCGATTTACCGGACAGGGTGGCAGCGGCCTGCGCCTTTTTCGTCCGCTGTGCCGACCAGTTGCGCGCACCCAATTGTTTGAGTGAAGCCGCAGCGTGGTCGGCAAGCTTTACGCCGCCGAGTTTTTTCAGCACCGGCACCAGCGCCTGCAAGGTTTCCTTGACGTTGGCGCGCAGAGCGATCTCGGCCGGCCAATTCTTGCCCATCTCCCAGTCGCGCAGGCCGATCTGCACCAGCTTGGTATTCGGCGGCAATGGATCGACCGGCGAATACACCGACATGGTCAGCACCTCGGCGCCGAGGCAGATCAGCAAATCGTGCGGCGCAAGATTGTCGCGCACCTGCGCCTGATTGCGGTTGAGTGCGCCCATATAGAGCGGATGCTCGGACGGGAAATGGGCGCCGGTCTGCACCGATTGCTGCCACACCGGCGCGCCCAGCGCATCGGCCAGCGCCACCGCCTCGTCCCAGGCGTTGGAGGAATAGATTTCGCTGCCCGCCAGAATCGCCGGCGACTTGGCGGCCAGGATGCGTTTGGCGAAGGCTTCTATGGCGGCATCGCTGGGACGCCCGGCGGTGTCGACCTTGGTGGTGTCGCCCAGATCGATGGCCGCACTTGAATTGAGGATGTCGCCCGGCAGCGAGATGAACACCGGCCCGGTCGGCGCGGTCTGCGCCACCTTGGCGGCGCGGCGCATGATGCGGGGCAGATCCTCGATGCGGTTGACCTCAACCGCCCATTTCACCACCGGTTGCGCGATGGGAACCAAGGGCGCGTAGAGCAAAGGCTCGGTCAGGCCATGGCCCTGCTCCTGCTGGCCGGCGGTGACGATGATCGGCGTGCCCGAGACGTGGGCGGTGTAGAGCGTGCCGATGGCGTTGCCGAGGCCGGGCGCGACATGGACGTTGCAGGCGACCAGCTCGCCCGAGGCGCGGGCATAGCCGTCAGCCATGGCGATGACCACCGATTCCTGCAGGCCCAGCACGTAGGAGATCTCCGTCTGCTCGGTCAGCGCATGCATGATCGGCAATTCGGTGGTGCCAGGATTGCCGAACATGCGCCGCACCCCTTCCTCGCGCATCACGGCGAGGAAGGCGCTGCGGCCGGCAATGGCATTGTTTGGCGCGTCAGGCACGGCGTACTCCTAAAGATTGCGGCGGAACAGATCGAACAGCCGCTCCCAATGCCGCTCAGCCGCCTGCTTGTCGTAGCAATGCCGCCCGGGGAACGCGAAGCCGTGCTCGGCGCCGGGGTAGAATTCCACTCTATAGTCGATGCCGGTGCCGGCGAGATATTTCTCCAGCGCCACTCCTTTCTCGGGCGGGAAATAGTGGTCGATCTCGGCGCAGGCGAAATAGATCTCGCCACGGATATTGGCCGCCGTCAGATGCGGGCTGTTGGGCTGATCGGTCATCAGGCCGGCGCCATAGATCGAGGCGATGGCCGAGAAGCGCTGCGGATAGGCCGCACCGATGGCAAAGACGAACTGGCCACTCATGCAATAGCCGACGCAGCCCACCGAGCCGGTGCGCGCCTTGCGGTCTTCGTCGATGAAGGCCAGCAGCGCTTCGGTATCGGAGACGATCTTGGCGTTGTCGATGCTGCGCAGCCAGTTCCACATCTTCTTGCGCACCGCCTCGTCGCCGTGGAAATTCTCAGCCCCGACATTGAGCTCCTCGCCGCTGCGGTAATAGAGGTCGGGCAACAGCACGCAATAGCCGACCGTGGCAATGCGGCGGGCCATGTCGCGCAATTCCTCGCGCAGGCCGGGCGCATCCATGTAGAAGATCACTGGCGGAAAAGGCCCTTGGCCATCGGGATGGAACACGGTGCAGCCCATGCTGCCATCGCGCGTGGCGATGCGAACCTTGCGCTCCTGCATGTTTCCTCCGCTTGCCCCCCGCTTGCCTCAGTCGGGCTTTCTCAGGCTATATCCCGCCACAGCCAAGAACAACGCCGGAGGAACAGTCCCCGTGAAACTGCAAGGCGTGAAGGTCATCGACCTGTCGAGCTTCCTGCCCGGCCCGCATCTGACCATGATGATGGCCGATCACGGCGCGGAAGTGATCAAGATCGAGCAACCGGGCGCGGGTGATGCCACGCGCTCGATCGGCCAGTCGCAGAACGGCCACACGGTCTATTTCCGCAATGCAAATCGCGGCAAGAAGAGCGTGGCACTCGATCTCAAAGCGCCCGCGGGGCGCGAAGCATTGCTACGGTTGGTCGAGGATGCCGACGTGCTGCTGGAAACTTTCCGGCCCGGCGTGGCGAGACGGCTGGGCATCGATTACGAAGCCGTGCGGAAGGTGGCGCCGCAGATCGTCTATTGCTCGATCTCGGCCTTCGGCCAGGACGGGCCGCTGCGCGATCAGCCGGCGCATGATCTGTCCGTGCTGGCGCTGTCGGGGGCGCTGAGCCTGACCGGCGATGCCGAGCGCGGGCCGCTGCTGCCGTCGATCCCCGCCGCCGACATGGCGTCGTCGCTGATGGCGCTGTCAGGCATTCTGATGGCATTGCTGCGCGCCAGGCAGACCGGGCAAGGCGACTACATCGATCTCTCCATGCACGATGCGCTGGTGTCGTGGATGGCGCATCTCACCGGCTCGCTGTTCGCGCATGACGAGTTGCCGGTGCCGCGGAACGAACGGCTGCTGGGCGGTGCGGCGCTTTACGGCATCTATCGCACGCAGGATGGCCGCTTTCTCACGCTTGGCGGGTCGGAGATCAAATTCGCCGAGAATTTGCTGACCGCCCTGCAGCGGCCGGATCTGATTGGCGCGGCACGCCAGCCGGCCGGACCAGCGCAGCTGCCGGTACGGCGTTTTCTCGAGGAGACTTTCGCCAGCCAGCCGCTCGCCCACTGGATCGAATGGTTCAAGGGCAAGGATGTGTGCTGGGGACCGGTGCTCGATTTGCGCGAAGGGCTCAATCATCCGCATGTGTGGGCGCGCGGCATGCGGCTGAAGGATGGTGCAGGCAACGACCATCTGGGCGTGCCGATCCGTTTCGCCAACGAACCGGCGCGGCCGAATTTCGATCCGCCAGATTTGGGCGCCGATGGACCTGACTTGCTGCGCCAGAACAGTTGACACCGTACGAAGCTTGCGCCGAAATTCGCCCTGGCCTTGGAGGGAGATTGCCGTGCGGAAAATTCGCTATTTTGCCGTTTTAGCGCTTGGCGCGCTGGCGCTGGCCTTTGCCAGCATCGCCACCGTGCAGGCGCAGGCGCCGTGGCGCAGCGCCGATACGCTGAAGACCGAAATCTATTTCGGCCTGCGACAGGCCAGCGGCAAGGTGATCAGCGAGGAGGACTGGGGCAAGTTCCTGTCCGAGGCGGTGGCGCCACGCTTTCCCGGCGGGATGACGGTGATCGACGCCACCGGCCGCAGCGCCAACGCCGCCAGGGGCGGCAATCCCACCAAGATTCTGGTGCTGGTGCATCCCAATGTCGGCGATTCGCAGGAGAAGCTGTCGCAGATCAAGGAGGAGTTCAACCGGCGCTTCGACAATGCCGGCATCTTCCACACCGATTCGCCCATCCGCATCGCGCCGGCGAAGTGAGCAAGCGACACGCACCGGCGACCTTACGCAATCGCGACGCCATCCTCGCCGTCCTGCAGCGGATTGCGCCACAGGACGGGGTGCTGCTGGAAATCGCCAGCGGCACCGGCGAGCATGCAGCCTACATGGCTTCGAACCTGCCCGGCCCGCTGCGCTGGCAGCCGAGCGACGGCGATGCCGATGCTTTGAGCAGCATCGATGCACATGCCGCCGGCAATCCGCGCATCCTCCCTGCCCTGCTTGTCGACGTCACGGCGAGGAAGTGGCCGATCGATCGGGCCGCGGCGATGTTCTGCGCCAATATGATTCATATCGCGCCGTGGCAGGCGAGCGAAGGCCTGTTCGCCGGAGCCGGCCGCGTGCTGACCTCAGGCGCGCCGCTTGTCCTGTATGGACCGTTCAAGCGCGATGGCGCGCATACGGCGCCATCCAATGAAGCCTTTGACGCATCGCTAAGATCGCGCGATCCGAGTTGGGGTGTGCGCTGCCTCGACAGCGAGATCGCGCCATTGGCGAAGCGGCATGGTCTCGTCCTTGGCGAGATCGTGCCGATGCCCGCCAACAATCTCAGCGTTATCTTCCGCCGTCGCTAACTTCTTTCCGTCATGCTGAGCGCAGCGAAGCATCTTGCCTCACTGGAAAAACCGTCGGGTTGAAACAAGATCCTTCGCTCCGCTCAGGATGACGGATATGAGGTTCACCACGTATCGATGTTCGGCCGCTTCTTGTGGGTGCGCGGCGGCGGCGCGGGCACCGAGCGCAAGCCCGACAGCACCCAGTCGCGCGTGGTGGCGGGGTCGATGACGTTGTCGATCTCGAACAGGCTGGCGGCGCTCAGCGCCTTGCCGCGCTCGTACATGCCGGCGACCATGCGATCGAACTCCGATTTGCGCCGGGCAGGATCGTCGATGGCGGCCAGTTCGTTGCGGAAGCCGAGTTTGACCGCGCCCTCCAGACCCATGCCGCCGAATTCGCCGGTCGGCCAAGATACCGAGAAGAACGGCGCGTGGAAGCTGCCGCCGGCCATGCCCTGTGCGCCCAGCCCGTAGGCCTTGCGCAGCACCACGGTGAAGAAGGGCACGGTGATGTTGGCGGCGGTGACGAAGACGCGGCAGCAATGGCGCACCAGCCCGGTCTTCTCCGCTTCCGGCCCGACCATGTTGCCGGGCGTGTCGCACAGGAACAGCAGCGGGATGTCGAAGGCATCGCACAACTGCATGAAACGCGTGGCCTTGTCGGCGCCGTCGCTATCGATAGCGCCGCCCAGATGCTTGGGATTGTTGGCGATGATGCCGATCGGTCTTCCCCCGATCCTAGCGAAAGAGGTGATCATGCCGGGACCGAAGCCGCGGCGCAGCTCCAGCACCGAGCCGGAGTCGCACATGGTCTCGATCACACCGCGCACGTCGTAGACGCGCAGCCGGTTCTCCGGCACGGCACGTCGCAGCAGGCGCTGGTCGGCGCAGTCCCATTCCTTCAGCGCACCCTGGAAGTAGGACAGATATTTCTTGGCCGCGGTGACGGCTTCGATCTCGTCCTTGACCGCAATATCGACGACGCCATTGGGCACCTGCACGCTCATCGGCCCGACTTCTTCGGGGCGGAACACGCCCAGCCCGCCGCCTTCGATCATCGCCGGGCCGCCCATGCCGATATTGGAGTTTTCCGTGGCGATGATGACGTCGCAGCAGCCCAGCAGCACGGCGTTGCCCGCGAAGCAGCGGCCGGAGGTGACGCCGATCAGCGGCACCAGCGCGCTCAGGCGGCCAAAATCCTGGAAGGTGCGGATATGCAGGTCGCCCGCGATGATGGCGTCGGTATCGCCCGGTCGCCCGCCGCCGCCTTCGGTGAAGAACACCAGCGGCAGCCGATACTGCTCGGCGATCTCGAACATGCGGTCTTTCTTGTGGTGGTTCTTTTGGCCCTGCGTGCCGGCCAGCACGGTGTAGTCGTAGGACACGGCGACGGCGCGGGCAGCCTCGTCGCCGAATTTGTCGCCGTTGATGCGGCCGATGCCCATGACCATGCCGTCGGCCGGCGTGCGGTCGATCAATTCCTCCAGCGAGTGGCGCGTGCGGCGCGCCGCGACGGTCAGCCCGCCGAATTCGTGGAACGAGCCCGGGTCGCACAATTGCGCGATGTTCTCGCGCGCGGTGCGCTGGCCGGTCTTGCGCCGCCTGGCCACCGAATCGGGCCGTGCCGCGTCCTCCAGCTGTGCCTGCCGCGCCAGCGTTTCCGCCAGATCGGGCCGGATGGCGTCGAGGTCGATCTGCTCGTCGCG
>JAQSWP010000044.1 GCA_029266575.1 Alphaproteobacteria bacterium
TCCGCCTTCCTCCGCTACAAGGAGATGAAGGACAAGTACGACTACATGCAGGAATTCAACGTCGATTCGAAGCACGACATCGCCAAGACCCTGGCCGTGTTCGGAGCCTTCACCGAGGGCCTGCAGCTCTTCGCCTCGTTTGCGATGCTGCTGAATTTCCCGCGCTTCAACAAGATGAAGGGCATGGGCCAGATCGTGTCATGGTCGGTGCGCGACGAGACCTTGCACACCAACTCGATCATCAAGCTGTTCCGCACCTTCATCTCGGAGAACCCGGAGATCTGGACCGAAGGGCTGCAGCGCGAGCTCTACGTCGCCTGTTCGACCATCGTCGATCACGAGGACGCCTTCATCGACCTGGCGTTCGAGCTGGGCGGCATCGAAGGCATGACGCCCGACGACGTGAAGCGTTATATCCGCTTCATCGCCGATCGCCGCCTCAGCCAGCTCGGGCTGCAGGGCATCTATCGCATCGAGAAGAACCCGCTGCCCTGGCTCGACACCATGCTGAACGCGGTCGAGCACACCAATTTCTTCGAAAACCGCGCTACCGAATATTCGAAAGCCGCGACTCGCGGCAGCTGGGAGGAGGCCTTCGAGTAGTTAGTAGTCCCTGCGGCAGGTCTGCTTCCCTCCCTGCCGACCTGCCCAGGTTCCTCCCCACCTCGACGCCCCGCGCTCATCGCGGGGCGCTTCGTTTGCGTTTTCCATTGCGGCCCACATGTTCTTCTAAGGTTCTTTACGCGTATCAATTTGCAATCATAGTGAAAGAACATTCATCGAATGATTGTCAATTGATCAACAACCGGAATGACTTAGCTATCATCTTGAAATGCAACGAGCATTCGATTTCGGGCGCGCCGACGCCTGTTGCGGCGATGGCGCTTCGAGGCCGGGGCTTCGCAGCTATATCCTCTTAACGAGCAACGCCTTAAGGAAACGTCAATGGATTTCGTGCTGCTGGGCACCGGCTGCCCCAATTGCGACCCGCAGCGGCTGGGCCCGTCCAACCTGGTGCGTCATGGCGCGCATACCTTCCTGGTCGATTGCGGCTCGGGCGTCAGCCAGCGCCTGGTGCAGGCCGGCACGCCGGGCAAGGCGCTTGAAGCGGTGCTGCTGACGCATTTGCACTCGGACCACACCGTGGATCTGCTGCAGCTGATCATGTCGAGTTGGCACCAGGGGCGCGACAGGCCGCAGAAAATCCTCGGACCCAAAGGCACCAAACGCTTCGTCGACGGGCTGCTGGAATTCTGGCGGCCCGAATTCGAGCAGCGCATCGCGCATGAGAAGCGGCCCTCGACCTTGGCGCTGCAAGTCGAGGTGCAGGAGATCGAGGACGGCGAGATCATCTCCCATGCCGACATGACCGTGCGCGCGGTGCGGGTGGAGCACTCGCCGATCAAGAACGCCTTTGGCTTCGTGTTCGAGGCGGCGGGACGGAAACTCGCTTTCTCCGGGGACACCGCGTTCTGCCCGGCGCTGATCGAAGCCTCGCGCAATGCCGACGTGCTGGTGCATGAATGCTTCATCCATCGCGAGATGAAGATCATCCCCGGCGTGCGCACCCAGGAAGGCACCGATGCGGTGGCGTCCTATCACACGCTCAGCAGCGAGGTGGGCAAAGTGGCCGCTCAAGCGAATGTGAAGTGCCTGGTGCTGAACCATTTCGTGCCCACCCAGTTCGACCGCGCCGCGCTGCTGGCCGATGTGCGCGCCGACTATGACGGTCCGATAGTGATCGGCGAGGATCTGCTGGGCATTGATCTTTCCACGGGCGCGCTTACGTATCAGCAGGCGATGATCGGGCTCGACGCGCTCGCGTAACCTCAGTAGGGTCCGCGCCCCATCCGCCGCAGCCGCCAATGGGGACGGTCTGCGTCTTCGACAAAGGCATTCGCGCATCATGGTTTTCGCCCGCGCCCGCTCCCTGCTCGCCGCAGGAGCAACCGTTTTTGCTTTGGCCGCACTGGCCGCACCCGCCATCTGCCAGGACCGGCAAGCCGCCGCCAGTTCCGGCATCAAAATCATGGCCCAGGCCGAGCGTCCGCTGCCGGTGCGCATCGATGCCGCCGGCCGCTATCTCATCGTGGCGCCCGGCACGATCTCGCACGCGCCCGACCCCAGCGAGGCGCAGCGCATCCACGATGCGCTGGAGCGCGCCGGTTTCCGCATCGCCCATGAACGCAACGCCACGCCATTGACCATGGCCAACTCGATCAAGCGCCTGATCGAAAATGGCGTGCAGCCCGCCAATATTGCCGTGCTGGGCATGGGCGAAGACGTCAAGTTCGTGATCGACGTGGCGCAGGCCGTCTATCATCCGATGGTCAACTACGTGATCATCGCCGGCTGCGAGAAGATGCCGAGCTTCGCCAGCCGGGTGCCGCTCAAGGCGCGCATCCTGTCGCTGCAGATTCAGAAGGACGGAGCGACGCCGTCCTGCCGCGGCGTCTTTGCCGGCCGCGGCGCTGCCACCGGTTTCGAGTTCGAGGAATACGTCATCAAGCGCGACGCCAATCCGGCGATGATGGAACTGGTGCTGACCGAAGCCATCAGCGCCTGGACCCGCGCCGGCTATGACGACGACGGCGTGCGGTAGGGAATCTCTTTCGGTCTCCTGCGCGAAGCGAAGGGTCCTGTTTCACCGCCGCAACTGTTTCAGACGAGCATCACCGCCGACATTGGCAAGATGCTTCGCTGCGCTCAGCATGACGCATAGAGGCTTACGCCCAGCCGCCGGCATGCGGCAGCACATGCCCGGTGATGAAGCCGGCGCCGTCGGAGGCGAGGAACGCGATGGTGGCGGCGATCTCTTCCGGCTTGCCGAGCCGGCCCAACGGAATGTTCGCGGTCATCTTGGCCATCGCCGCCTTGTCCGCCAGCAATGAGGGCGGGAAATAATCCGGGTTCTCGACATAGTTGGAGCCCACGGCGTTGACCGTGATGGCATGCCGGCCCAGCTCCTTCGCCCAGGACGAGACCAGCCCGTTGCAGGCGGCGCGCGCCGAGACGTACATCGAATAATTGGCGATGCCCTGCAACGGAGCAGCTGAGGACACCAGCACGATGCGGCCCCAGTTGCGCTTTTTCATCTCGCCGACCAGCGCGCTGGCAATGGAGAAAGGCCGCACCGTCAGGGCTTCGAGCGCGGCGCGATAGTCATGGGCGCTGCCCTGCTCCAGCGGCACGCGCTGCGCGGGATAGGCGTCGTTGCTGATGAAGATGTCGATGCGGCCATGCACGGCGATGGCCTTGGCGGCGATATCGGCATAGTCGCCCGCCGCGATCGCGCTCACGCCCGGCACGTCCTTCTCGAAGGCCGCACGCTCGGCAGCGTCGGCGAAAGCCTCGTCATGCGCCACGACCTTCACGCCCTGCGCCAGCAAGGCGCGGGCCGCCGGCCGGCCGGCAAAACGCGTGGCGCAGGTGATCAGAGCAATGCGATCCATGGCGTTCTCCAATGCGGTTGCGCGAAGCCTGCCGCAACTCTATCACTATGAACAGCCGTTTATGTCCGAGGTGCCCATGCCGTTCGCCAGCCTGGCCGAGGTCGAGGAATTCGAGAAAACGCCCTACGAGAAGCGCATCTCGGCGACCAATGTCTACGATCTGCTGCGGCAGACGGCCGCGCGCTTCCCCGACCGGCCAGCGATCCACTATCTGCCCAAGGGCACGGCGGACGATCCGGCGGTCAGCTACAGCTACCGCCAGTTCCTCGAGCGCATCACCCAGACCGCCAACATGTTCCGCGCGCTGGGCGCGGGGCCGAACGACGTCGTGTCGCTGGTGATGCCGATCCTGCCCGAGACCTTCTTCTCGATGTGGGGTGCGGAGACCGCGGCGATCGCCAACCCCATCAACCATTATCTCGAAGCGACGCAGATTATCGGCATCATGGCCGAAGCCAAAGCCAAGATCCTGGTGACGTGCGATCCGTCCATCGTCGCCGATATCTGGCCCAAGCTGGCCGACATAAAAAAGCAAGTGCCGACCCTGCAGCATATCGTCGTGGTCGGCGGCAGGCCGGCGCCCGACGTGCTGCGCTATGAAGACGAGATCGGCAAATACGACGGCAGGATGCCGCCCAACCCGCGCCACACCGGCTTCGAGGACGTGGCGGCGCTGTTCCATACCGGCGGCACCACCGGCACGCCGAAGCTGGCGCAGCATACGCAGGGCGGGCTGGTGATGGGCTCGCTGACCAACGGGCTGGGACTGCGCAACGACGGCAGCGAGGACATCTACTTCAACGGCCTGCCGCTGTTCCATGTCGGCGGCGCGATCTGCGCCGGGCTCAACCCGATGGGCAATGGCTGCACCACCGTGCTGCTGTCGCCGCTGGGCATGCGCAACCCGCTGGTGGCCGGCAGTTTCTGGAAGCTGGTCGAACGCTTCCGCCCGAGCATGGTAGGCGGCGTGCCGACCATCTGGGGCGCGCTTTTGAACGTGCCCAGCGATGGCGCCGACCTGTCCTCGATCAAGGTCGCCAATTGCGGCGGCTCGCCCATGCCGGTGGAACTGGCCAAGGCGGTGCAGCGCAAATTGAACGTGCCGGTGGTCGAAGGCTTCGGCATGACCGAGACGCACGGCTTTGCCACCATGAACCCCGCGTCAGGCGAATGCCGCATCGGTTCGATCGGCCATCGCCTGCCCTATGTGCAACTGATTGTTGCCGAGCTCGAGGGCAACCGGATCAAGCGCCGCTGCGCGCCCAACGAGCAAGGCGTCGTTCTGATGCGCGGGCCGCAGATCTTCAAAGGCTACGTCTCGCCCGTCCACGACCGCGATGCCTGGATCGAGGCGGAAGCGGGCGATGCCGACAGGAGGCGCTGGCTGAATTCCGGCGATCTCGGCCGCATCGATCCCGAGCATTACATCTGGCTCACCGGGCGCGCCAAGGACCTGATCATCCGCGGCGGCCACAACATCGATCCGCTGACCATCGAGGAAACGCTGCACCAGCACGAAGGTGTCGAGGCTGCCGCCGCCATCGGCCGGCCCGATCGCCATGCCGGCGAGTTGCCAATGGCCTATGTGCAGCTGCGCCCCGGCGCCAGGGTGACGGGCGAAGAGCTGCAGGAATTCGCCCGAGCGCGCGTCACCGAGCGTGCGTCGGCGCCAGTCGAGGTGATCCTGGTCGATGTCATGCCGACCACAGGCGTCGGCAAGATCTTCAAGCCGGCGCTGCGCTTCGACGCCGCCAAGCGCACCTTCTCGCGCCTGCTGGAGCCGCTGAAGGTGGAGGGCATCGAGACCGAAATTGCCGTCGGCCCGCATAAGGAGCACGGGACGCTGGCGACGGTGAAATTGCTTAAGGCGTCAGATCGCAACGCAGCCAAGGCGAAGATCGCCGAACTTCTGGGCGGGTTCACGATCCGGCACGAGGTGGTGTGAAAATTCGAAACAAAGGACTAACCACAGAGGCACAGAGGTGGATTTCTCTGTGCCTCTGTGTCTCCGTGGTTTTCTTGCACTTTTAAAAGTTACTTCCTCAACTCCTCCCGCACCAGATGCGCGCCCTGCTCCAGGGCGTGCAGCTTGGCCCGCGCGATGTCGCGGCGCATCGGCGCCATGCCGCAATTGGTGCAAGGGTAGAGCTTCTCGGGATCGACGAACTCCATCGCCTTGCGGATGGTGGCGGCCACCTGCTCCTTGCTCTCGACCTGATCGGAAGCGACATCGATGCAGCCGACCAGCACGTCCTTGCCCTTGAGCAGGCCGATCAGGTCGATCGGCACTTTGGAGTTGGCGCATTCGAGCGAGATCTGGTCGATGCGGCTGCGCGCCAGATGCGGGAACGTGTCCTGGTATTGCCGCCACTCGCCGCCCAACGTCTGCTTCCAGTCGTTGTTGGCCTTGATGCCGTAGCCGTAACAGATATGGACGGCGGTGGTGCAGGTCAGGCCCTCGATGCATTTATGCAGCGCATCGATGCCCCATTCGCGCACCTGGTCCATATAGACGTTGAAGGCCGGCTCGTCGAACTGCACCACGTCGATGCCAATCGCCTGCAGCTCCCTGGCTTCCTGATTCAGGAGTTCAGCGAAGGCGAAGGCCATCTTCACTCGATCGCCGTAATGCTGGTCGGCAATGGTGTCGACGATGGTCATCGGGCCGGGCAGGGTGAACTTGGTGCGCAAGCCGGTGGCGGCGCGCAGGATCTTCGCTTCCGTGCCGTGCACGCTGCCCTTGCGTTTCAGTTTGCCGACGACTGTGGGCACGTCCGCCTCGTAGCGGTTGTTGCGGATGCCCATCTTGACCTTGTTCTGGAAATCGATGCCCTCGATGCGCTCGAGGAAGCCGTGCACGAAATGCTGCCGCGACTGCTCGCCGTCGCCGACGATGTCGAGCCCGGCCTGCTCCTGCTCCTTGATCCACAGCAAGGTGGCGTCGCGCTTGGCCTCGGCCAGTTTCTCGCCCGGCTGCTGCCACGGCGCCCACAGCATTTCCGGCTGCGCCAGCCAGAAGGGCTTGGGCAGGCTGCCCGCAATCGTCGTCTTCAGCATTGTCGGCCTCCCGTTTTCATTGCCGGCTAGTCTGCCATGTTGCGCGGTCGATGTCGTAATAGACGATGTCGAATCCCTTCCACGCCGTTTCCCGGCGGTAACGCATGCCGATCTTCTCCATCACTTTGCGCGAGGCCAGATTGGTCGGCATGGTGATGGCGAAAATTTCGCTCAAGCCCGCCTGCTCGAAGCCGAAGCGCAGCGATTCGGCGGCCGCCTCGCTGGCATAGCCGCGCCGCCAGCAGGATGGATCGATGGTCCACAGCACCTCGACGCCCTTGAAATCGTCGAGATGGCGCAGGCCGCACTGGCCGACGAGAATGCCGCTTTCGCGGTCGCATACCGCCCAGGGGCCGACGCCATGCGTGGCCCAGCAATCCTGGAAATGCTTGATTGTCCGGATGGCGGTTTCCGCTCGGTTTTCGTCCTTCGGCGGAGAGGGCAGCCAGTCCACGACTTTTTCATGCAGGCGGATGGCGCCGTAGGCGGGCGCATCGGCTTCGGTGAAAGGCCGCAGGGCCAGGCGGGCGGTGGTGAGCGTCGTGGACATGACCCGCATAGCAGAACATCCAGTTCGCGCGGTCAAACCCCTGCTTTCCCCTTCACGTGGCGTCTGGTAAACGGTTGTTCATAATAAGGGAGGCGCAAAATGGACTTCCGCATACCGGCCGATATCGCCGCCTACCTGGTCGAGCTCGACCAGTTCATCGAGCGCGAGATCAAGCCGCTGCAAGCCAAAGACGACAACGAGCGCTTCTTCGACCATCGCCGCGAATGGGCCCGCACCGATTTCGAGAACCAGGGCCTGCCGCGCCACGAATGGGAAGATCTGTTGCGCCAGATGAAGCGGCTGGCCGACAAGGCCGGGCATTATCGCTACGCGCTGCCCAAGGAATTCGGCGGCAAGGACGGCACCAACCTTGCCATGGCGATCATCCGCGAGCATCTCGCCGCCAAGGGCTTGGGCCTGCACAACGATCTGCAAAACGAGAGCTCGATCGTCGGCAATCTGCCGACGGCGCTGATGCTGCGCGATTTCGGTACCGAAGAGCAGAAGAAGCTGATCCCCGGCATTCTCGAAGGCAAATTGCGCATCTCGTTTGGGCTTACCGAGCCCAACCATGGCTCCGACGCCACCTGGATGGAGACGCGCGGGGTCAAGGACGGCAAGGGCTGGCGCATCAATGGCGCCAAAATGTGGAACACCGGCCTGCACGAGGCGACGCATGATTTCGTGTTCGCCCGCACCTCAGGAAAAGACGGCGACGCCAAGGGCATCACCTGCTTCATCGTCCCCACCAAGTCGGAAGGCTTCAAGGTCGAGGAATATCTGTGGACCTTCAATATGCCCACCGACCATCCGCGCATCTCGCTGACCAATGTCTGGGTGCCGCACGAGGCGATCCTCGGCGACCCCGAAGATGGCTTGGCGCTGGCGCAACACTTCGTGCACGAGAACCGCATCCGCCAGGCGGCCTCGTCGCTGGGCGCAGCGCAGTTCTGCATCCTTGAGAGCGTTAAGTATGCCAAGGAGCGCAAGCCGTTCGGCAAGCCGCTCTCGACCAACCAGGCGATCCAGTTTCCGCTGGCCGAGCTGCATACCGAAGCCGCCATGTTGCGGGCGCTGATCCGCCAGACAGCGTGGGAGATGGACCAGATGAGCAAGCCCGAAGTGGCGATCCATCTCTCCGACAAGGTGTCGATGTGCAATTACCGGGCGAACCGGCTGGTGTGCGAGGCGGCTGACCGCGCCATCCAGGTGCATGGCGGCATCGGCTATTCGCGCCACAAGCCGTTCGAGCACATCTATCGCCACCATCGCCGCTATCGCATCACCGAAGGCTCGGAAGAGATCCAGATCCGCAAGGTGGCGGGCCATCTGTTCGGCGCCATCGGCAAGCCCAAGCGCAATTCGGTCGCGTAGATGGCCGAGGCGCTGGCGCAGAAGCTGCAGGCGGCGCTGTCGCGCCAGCTCGACGGCGCGGTCGTGGTGCGCGATCTGGCGCGGCTGACCGGCGGCGCCACCAAGCAGACCTACGCCTTCACGGCGCAAGAAGGCGGCAGCGCGCGCCGGCTGATCATGCAACTCACCAGCGTCGGCGAGCAGGTAAATTCCGAAAGCGAGATGACGCCGCGGCTGAACGGCGAATACGACGCCAGGCTGACCATGGCGGCGGCGGCAAAAGGCGTACTCGTGCCCAAGGTCGTCTGTATTCTACATAAGGACGACGGGCTGGGCAGCGGCTACGTCACCGAGTTCGTCGACGGCCAGACGCTCGGCGCCAAGATTTCGCGCGATCCCGCTTTCCTGCCCGCGCATGAAAAAATGACCGAACAGGCCGGCATCATGCTGGCGCGCATTCATTCGATCGATCGCGCCACGGTCCCTTTCCTCAAGGAGCATGGACCGCAGGATCAGGTGCGCATTTACCGCCGGCTGGTGGAGCATCATTCCTATCGCCTGCCGGCGCTGGAGTTCGGCTTGCGCTGGGCGGAGCAGAACGTGCCGCAGCGAAACCAGCTCGGCGTCATCCATGGCGATTTCCGCAACGGCAATTTCATCGCCACGCCGGAGCACGGCATTCGCGCCATCCTCGACTGGGAGATCGGCCAGTTGGGCGATCCGATGCAGGATCTGGGCTGGTTTTGCGTCAAGACCTGGCGCTTCGGCGGCAGCAGGCCGGCCGGCGGCTTCGGTACGCGCGAGGCCTTGTTCGCCGCCTACGAAAAGGAATGCGGCCGCACGGTCGATGTCGAGGCGGTGCGTTTCTGGGAGGCTTTCGGCTCGGTGAAATGGGCGGTGATGTGCCTGCGCAAGGGGCTGCAATACACCGAGCCCGGCCGCAGGCTCGAGATCGAACAATGCGCCATCGGCCGGCGGGTGGAAGAACCGCTGTACGATTTCTTCAACCTGATCGAAGGACGCGGCTGATGCCGAGCGGCCTGCCCAAGCCGGAAATCCTGCTGCAGGCGGCGATCGCCTATCTGCGCGAGGAATTGCTGCCGACCTTGTCAGGCTACCATGCCTATCAGGTGCGGGTGACCATCAGCGTCCTTGGCATCCTGCAGCGCAGTTTCGAAAAGGGCGCGGCGCTGGACGCGGACGAACGGCAGCGGCTGGTCGAATTGCTGGGTGCCGAAGGCAGTCGCACGGCACTTAATGACATGCTCGTGGAGCGCATCAGCAAGGACGAAGTCTCGCTCGACGATCCGCAACTGCGCGATCATATTCTGCGCTCCCTGGACGAAGCGTTGCAGATCAACAATCCGAAATGGCTGAAAAACTAGGCACGGCACCCGAGGCGAGTACCAAACTGGGTGTTGGCGATGCGGTGATGCTGCTCACCGCCTTTCTGTTCGGCTCCTCCTTCCCGTTCGCCAAATCGGTGTTGCCGGTGATGGACCCGGCCTTCTTCTCCGCCAGCCGCTACGGGCTGGCCGGGCTGGTGCTGTTCGCCTGGCTAGCTCTTCGCCGACAGCCGCTGGGCCTTGGCGCCGCCGATCGCAAGTTGCTGATCGTGTGTGCATTGATTTTTGGCCTGTTCCAGACCGTGTGGGCCTTCACGCTGAGTCTGACCAACGCCTCGGTCGGCGCCATTTTCGTCGCCACTTCGCCGTTGTGGGGCACTATCCTGGCCACGATCGACGGCCACCGCCTGCGCCCGATCGGCTGGTTCGGCATCGTGCTGGCGTTTTGCGGCGTGGCGCTGGTGATCAACAATTCGCTTGATGCCGTCACCGTCGATTTCGGCTCGGTGTCCTCGAGCCTGCTGTGGCTGTTTACCGCCTTCCTGTGGGCCTTCTTCGTCGCCAAATCGCCGCCGCTGGTGGCGCAGCTTGGCGCCACGCGCATGTTCGCCTGGGTTATGCTGCTGGCCGTGATTGCAATGACGCCACTGGCGATATGGGGCGGGCTGAAGACGCCGTGGGAATTGATGCGGCCGGTGCTGTGGCTGAACTACCTTTACACCGCGATCTTCACCGCGGCACTGGCCTTGGCGCTGTGGAATGTCGGGCTGGCGCGGCTCGGCGTCACCCGCACCATGATCTACATGTACATGGTGCCGCTGTTCGCCATCGCCATCGCCGTGCTGTTCCTGGGCGAGCACATGACGCCGGCGCGCTGGATCGGCGCTGCCGCGGTGCTGGCAGGGATTGCGATTACGCGACGGGCGGCGGGTTAGAACGGCGCGTCGCCTTTGACGGTGGTGCGCTGCATGCGGCGGATATGGGGCTGCGGCACCACCGAGCCGACGGCGCGGTGATTGGTGCAGCGATTGTCCCACATCATCAGATCGCCCTTGCGCCAGCGATGGCGATAGGAGCCGCCCAGCCGCGCCTGATGCTCGAACAATTCGTCGAGCAGCGCATCGCCTGCGGCCTTGGGCAGGTTCTCGATACCGATAGTGAAGCGGATCGAGACGTACAGCACCTTGCGCCTGGTCACCGGATGGGTGCGCACCAGCGGATGCGACACCGGCGGCGTGCGCGCCTTAAGGTCGGCCGAGTGCTTGTCGCGATATTTGCCGTCGACCGGCGGCAGGCGCGGGTTTTGGTCCTGATCGAACACATGCACCGCCCGCAAACCCTCGAGCCGCCGCTTCATGCTCTCCGGCAAGGTTTCGTAGGCGTGATACATGCTGGCCCATTCGGTGTCCTGGAACACATTGGGGTCTTCGGGCACGCGAACGGCGTAGAGCAGCGAGCCCAGGCTGGGTTCGCGCACGAAGGAAAGATCGGAGTGCCAGTCGATGCCGCCATCGGCGATCGAGACGCGGCTGCCATCGGCTTTCAATTCGTTGCTCAGCACCAGGAGCTCGGGATGGCCCGGCATCAGATATTGCTTGGCGGGATGGATCTCCAACTCGCCGAAGCGGCGGGAGAAGGCGATGTGCTGGTCCTCCGTCAGCGTCTGGCCGCGGAACAGCAGAATCTGGTAGCGATGGAAGCCATCGCGCACGGCGGAAAACGTCGTGTCGTTGACGGGCTGCGACAGGTCGAGATTTTGCACTTCGGCGCCGATCGAGGGCGAGAGCGGTTCGAAATTCATCTTTTCCTCCCTTCTTCTAACTGGCCGCCGCGCTGGTGACGGGCTCGGGCGTCATGCCCACCGCCATGGCTGCGGCGATATCGTGGTGCTGGCGCTCGCGCCATTTGGCGTCGGCGCGCAAGGCCGGAGTCACCGTCACCTCCAGCATCAGCCGCGCTGGTGCGGCCAGCACCAGGATGCGGTCGGCCATCTCCAGCGCATCGTCGATGCGATGGGTGATCAGCACGCAGGTCTTGCCCAGCCGCCGCACCAGGGTGGCGAAATCGGCGCGCAAGGTGGACGACGTGACGTGATCGAGCTGGCTGAAGCTTTCGTCCAGCAGCACCAGAGCGGGATCGACCGCCAGCGCCCGGGCCAGCGACACGCGCTGGCGCATGCCGCCGGAAAGCTGGTGCGGATATTTGATCGCGTTCTCTTCACCGAAGATCTTGACGTTTTCCAGCCATTGCAGCGCCCGCTTGCGCCGCTCCACCGCACTGACGCCGCCGATCTGCAGGCCCAGCTCGACGTTCTCGACCGCCGTGCGCCATGGCAGCAGCCGGTCGGTCTGGAACGAGACCGAAAGCTTGCCGCGCAGCTGGCGGAACTGGCGGTAGGGATCGAGGCCTTCCACCGTCACCGTGCCGGAATCGGGCGGCATCACGCCCATGATCATGTGCAGCGCCGTACTCTTGCCGGCGCCGGTGCGGCCGACCAGCGCCACGATTTCGCCGCGGCCAACGATGAAGCTCAGCTCCTCGACGGCAGGATTGCCGGCGAAGAACTTGCTGGCGCGTTCGAGCGCGATAACGTGGTTGTTGATCTCGGGCGCGCTCATCGCACCACCACTTCGGGCCGCCAGCGCAGCAGCAGCCGTTCGGCGCCCGCCACCAGGCCCTGCAGCGAGAGATTGAGGATTACCAGCAGCACGGTCCAGGCGATGACCTGGTCCATGTGGAAATTGTTCTGCGCCAATCCCATCTTGGCGCCCATGCCGATGGTCGAACTGAGCAGCTCGGCGAACACCGTCATGCGCGCGGCATAGCCGATGATCGATTTGGTCGTCATCAGCACGTAGGGCACGATATGCGGCAGGATCAGGAAGCGCAGCACATGCAGGCGCGTGGGCCGGAAGGTCTCGACCATTTCGACCAGATCGGTCGACAGCGCGCGGATGCCGTCATAGATGTTGAGCGCATAGAACGGGATCAGGATCATCGCCAGGATGAAGAAGATCCGCATCTCCGCGTTCTTGAACCAGAAGATGGCGAACAGCATCCACGACAGGGCGGGGATGCCGGTGTTGATGACGATGATCGATTTCAGATAGGGCTGCAGCGGGCGGATCATCGCCATCGCCGCCCCGATCAGGCAGCCCGCCACCAGCGCGAAGCCCACGGCATAGAACAGCCGCAGCAGGGTGATCAGGATATCGCCGATATCGCGCGTCAGCACCTTGCCCACCGCCGCCGCCGTTTCCAGCGGCGCCGGCATGATGTAGTTGGGAACGAAGCCACTCCATGCCTGCATGCCGGCGATCAGCAGCACGATGACGACGGCATTGGCCCACAGATCGCGCTTGATCAGGGTCGCCGTGCTGACGCCCCTGGCGATCTGCGGCGTTTCGGGATGCACCGCATCGGTCATGGCGCGCCGGTCAGCCGATGTAGAAATTGCCGTCCAGCTTGCCAGGCAGGCCACCGGCCTCGCTCAGCAGGTCGGCGAAGAACTGCATGTCGGCCTTGTGCTTGGCCTCGCGCACCGGTCGCAGCGCCAGTTTCAACCGGCCGGACGTCAGCGCCAGCTTCATGATCGCCGGGTCGAGATCCTGCACCTTGCCCATCTCGGCGAACTCATCCGGGTGCTTCTCCACATAGGCAAACAGCTCGTGATAGACATCCTCCAGCCGGCGGGCGACAGAGGGATCGCGCTTGAGTGCCTCGTTCTGGATCGACAGAGCGAAATACGGTCCTTCGCGGCCGACATGCTTCTTCAGGTACTCGTCGATGGTGATGAGAACGCGCGAGCCTTCGATCTTTTGCAGTCCGGTGGCCAGGCCCGGCTCCCAAACCAGGGTCGCATCGGCGCGGTCGGCCGCCACCAAGGTGACGCCGGCATTGATGTTCTGGATGTTCTGCACCGGCGAATCCTTCTCCAACTCGATATTGGAGAATTTCTTCAACGTCGCCTTGGTCAGCGAATAGAGCCCGCCGCCCTGCAAGGCGGCGATCGACTTGCCCTTCAGCTCTTCGACGGTCTTGGGTCCCTTGGGCCCGACCAGGAAGCCGGCCATGGAATAGGTCGAGACCGCGCCCAAGAGCTTGATCGGCACGCCTTTGATGTATTGCGTGGCGAAGAAATCCCAGGCGCCCATGGCGACGTCGATGCGGCCCGCGACGTAGTCGGCGTAGTAGATCGACAGGGTCGGATAGAATTTGGTCTCGACCTCGACCTTGTGTTTCTTGTCGAAGCCGCGCTCCTTCATCAAGGTGGTCGCCATCAGCGACCAGCCATTGGACATGCCGCCCAGCGACACTTTGGACGGATCCGACGCCCGCGCCACGAACGGCGCGCCCAGCGGCGAGACGAAAGCAGCAGTAGCGAGGGCGGAATTGCGCAGCAGCGTGCGTCTGGTCAGGGCCATGGTCAAACCTCCCCGGTATGAAGTTGTTCCCTGTCAATGTTCTTTATAAGAACATTTGTTTGGATTGCGATAGTATGATGCGAGCGGCGCAGGACGGAGTCAATCCTTGCGGCTGCGAAGCGGCGGGGAAGCGGGCATACTGCGGCCAACGCCAAGGTTTTCAATGTCCCTGACCCGCTACGCTCTCTGGCTCTTCATCCTTACGCTGACCGGCTATCTGATGATCGTCGGCAAGAACCTGCTCCAGCCGCTGGTGCTGGCGGTGGTGTTCTGGTACCTGATCGACACCCTGGCCGAGTTCTACAAGCGCTTCCGCATCGGCCGCTTCCACCTGCCACGCTCGGTGGCGCTGACCAGCGCCATCCTGAGTTTCGGCACGCTGGTCTGGCTACTGGGCACCGTCATCGGCCGCAACGTCACCGCTGTCATCGCCGCCGCGCCGGGCTACCAGGAGCGGCTGGAAAAGGTTTTCCTGTCCGCCGCCGACCGGCTGGGCTTCACCGACGCGCCGACCCTGTCGCAGCTCTTCAACCGCTTCGATCTCGGCTCCGTGCTGTCCGACATTGCCGGTGCGGCGGCTTCGGTAGCCGGCATCATCGGCATCGTCATCGTCTATGTCGGCTTTCTCTTCGTCGAGCAAATCAACGCCAACCGCAAGATCGAGCTGCTGTTCCGCGATCCGGTGCGGTCGGGCCGGCTGAAGACCATCATGGCGCAGGTGTCGCAGGACATTCAGATCTACCTGCGCATCAAGATCATGCTGGGGCTGGTGGTGGCGCTGATCGGCTACGTCATCATGTGGGGCGTCGGCCTGCACTTCGCCGGCTTCTGGGCGGTGCTAATCTTCTTCTTCTATTTCATTCCCACCATCGGCTCGCTCTTGGCCATTCTCTCGCCGGTGCTGCTGACCCTGGTGCAGTTCGACAGCCTGACGCCGTTTTTCATCGTGGCGGTGACCATGGGCATCACGCAGATCTCGATGGCCAATATCGTCGAGCCCGCCATCATGGGCCGCTCGCTCAACCTCAGCCCCTTCGTCATCATCCTGTCGCTGATGGTGTGGGGCACGATCTGGGGCGTGATCGGCATGTTCCTGTGCGTGCCGATCATGGTGATCGTGATGATCGTGCTGGCCAATTTCGAAGCCACCCGGCCAGTGGCGGTGCTGCTCTCGGCCGACGGGCGTATCTTCGCCACTCGCCCGCCGCTGCAGCCGGATGCGCTGGAAGAAAAGGGCCCGGTGCGGGAATAGCAGCGGCGGCGATTGCCGGAAGGTCCAGTCCCTGCCAATACTTGCGATAAGCAACGGTTGGGGGAACGATGGCCGAGGCATCGCGGTGGACGCGCATCTTCAAGGTGCGCGAGAAGGACAATCTCGAATTTTGGGCGGCGCAGGCGGTGATCATCATCGCCACCGTGCTGGGCGTCTATCTCGCCGCCCAGACCGGCTTCTCGCAAGCCGTGCGCTTCGAGCAGCTGATGGGCGACAAGGACGGCTATCACCTGCGCAGCGCGCTGATCGAGGAATTCCGCGACAATCTCGACCAGGCCGACCAATGGGGCAAAGCCTTCACCGGCGGCCAAGCGCAGGCTTTCTTCGCCAAGAGCGCGCGCTACGAATTGCAGACCTTCGTCTGGGACGCCATGCGCTTTTCCAAGGAGACGTTCCAGGTGCCGGCCGAAGGCCTGACCGGCATCCGCCGCTTCTATCGGGACGCTTCAGCCAATCTGCAGCGCATGGGCACGGCCGATCGCGAAGCGCGCCCCGCCGCCGACGCGCTGCTGGCCGATACCGCCAAGGCGCGGCAGACGATTTTGCCGACGCTGGAAAAGGATCGCGATGCGCTGAAGCAGCGGCTGGAAAAGGCCGGCATCGATCTGAACTGAGCGGCTACTCCGCCGCTTTCGCCGCTTGTGAAGGCGCGCCGACGGCGCCGTCCTTGATCAGCCGGTCGATATCGCCGCTGCTATAGCCCTGCTCGCCCAGAATGGCGCGGCCGTGCTCGCCGATATGCGGCGCGTGCTGGGTTGGCACGTCGTTGGCCGGGCGCGGCAGGCCGGGCGTGCGCACCAC
>JAQSWP010000045.1 GCA_029266575.1 Alphaproteobacteria bacterium
CGAACGCGGCGCCGATTATGTTGCCTTCGGCGCTTTCTTCCCGACCGCGACCAAAGACGCCAAAACGCAGTCCGATATCGACATCATTGCGTGGTGGGCTGAACTGATGACCACGCCCTGCGTGGCGATCGGCGGCATCACGGTCGAGAACTGCCGCCCCCTGATCGAGGCGGGCGCCGATTTTCTGGCGATTTCCGGCGGCGTATGGAACTATCCACAGGGGCCGGCCGTTGCAGTGGGCCGGTTCACGGAACTGCTGCATCTGGGGAAATAAGACATGCCAGCCGATCCGCGCTTCTTCCTCCCGCGCCTGCGCGCCGGGCTCTTTGCCATGGGCGCCGTAATGCTGGCCGGCCTTCCCGCCGCCGCCCAGAACCGAGAGGGACTGGCCGGCGCCTGGGATGGCGGGGTCCTGACCATCCAGATCGAGAACGACTGGTTCGCCGGTCCCGGCAACAAGGACCGGCACTATTCCACCGGCCTGCGCGCCAACTGGATGTCGCCCAACCTCTACGATGCACCTGAATTCGTGCGCGACTTCACTGATCTGCCGGAATACCTGCTGTCGTTTTTCGATGGCCGCACCGCCGGCCAGGTGAAGCGCCGTTACGGCATCTCGGTCGGCCAGTCGCTCTATACGCCGGAAGACAAGCAGACCAAGAGTCTGATCGAGGACGAGCGCCCTTACGCCGCCTGGCTCTATCTCGGCCTGTCCTTGCAGACCATTCGCTACGACGCCGCCAAGCCCGACAACAAGCAGGATGCGATCCGCCAGGATACCTGGCAGCTCGATGTCGGCGTGATCGGCCCGATGGCGCTCGGCCGGCAGGTGCAGAACAATTTCCACGAGCTGATCAATGCGCCCAAGAGCCGGGGCTGGGACAACCAGCTGCACAACGAGCCGGGCATCAACCTGACCTTCGAGCGCAAATGGCGCATCGGCCGCGCCGTGCTGCTGGACGAGCCGGTCAAGCTGCGCTCCGACATCGTGCCGATGGTCGGCCTGTCGCTGGGCAACGTGAACACCTATGCCGCGGCCGGCGCCATCGTGCGTCTCGGCCAGGACCTCGGCAACGATTTCGGCCCGCCGCGCATCCGCCCCTCGCTGCCGGGCTCGGAGACCTTCGATCTGGAGGATCGGTTCGGCTGGTACATCTTCGCCGGCTTCGAAGGCTCGGCGGTGGCGCGCAACATCGCGCTCGACGGCAATACCTTCCGCGACAGCCACAGCGTCGATAAGAACGTCTTCGTCGGCGATTTGATGGCCGGGTTCGCCGTGTTCATGGGCCGCACGCGCCTTGCCTATACCCACGTGCTTCGCACCAAGGAGTACAAGGGCCAGAAGGGCATGGACCGCTACGGCGCGGTGACGTTCAGCGTGGGGTTTTAGCTACTCGGCGACCGGCAGCCACAGCACGTCCTCGATCTTCGCCGCGCCGCTGGCCAGCATCGCCAAGCGGTCGAAGCCCAAAGCCACGCCGCTGCACTCGGGCAAACCATGTTCGAGCGCTGCGAGAAAATCCTCATCCACCGGATAGCGCTCGCCATAGAGGCGCCGCTTCAGCGCCATGTCGGCTTCGAAACGCCTTCGCTGAATCGCTGCGTCGGTGAGTTCGCCGTAGCCGTTGGCCAGTTCGACGCCGCAGACGTAGAGCTCAAACCGTTCCGCCACCAGTGCGTCCCCTGGCTTCACGCGCGCCAGCGCCGCCATCGAGACCGGATACTCGTAGAGCAAGGTCGGGGCGCCGAAACCCAGCCTGGGTTCGATGCGCTCGAACATGATGCGGAAGAACAGATCCTCCCACCGATCGCCGTCATGCGGCGCGATGCCGAGCGGCGCTGCGGCTTTGGCCAGCAGCGCCAGTTCAGGATCGGCAGGATTGGCGCGCGTCGTGGCCAGCAGATCGATGCCGGCATAGCGCGCGAACGCTTCCGCCACCGTCAGCATCTCGACATCGGCGGCGGGATCGCAGGCCTCGCCGTTCCAGCTCAGCAGCGTGTTGCCGGCCGCCGTCGCCGCGACATGCAGCAGGCTGGCGCAATCGGCCATGATGACGTCGTAGGTCTCGCGCGCGCGATACCATTCCAGCATGGTGAATTCGGGATGGTGCAGCGCGGAGCGCTCGCCATTGCGATAGGCGCGCGCCAACTGGAACGGCCGCGGCACGCCGCCGGCCAGCAGCTTCTTCATGGCGAATTCGGGAGAGGTGTGCAGATAGCGCTTTTGCTTTTCCGCTGACGGCGTTTCCAAGGTCGTGGCAAACGCCTTCAGATGCGGCTCCATGCCGGGCGACACCTGCAAGGCCGGCGTCTGCACCTCGACGAAGCCGCGTTCGACGAACCAGTCGCGCACCGCCGCCTCGATGCGCCCGCGCGCCCGCAAATGGGGCAACCGCTCGGCCAGCTTGTCGGGATGCCAGGGTGAAATGATGGCGGGCTTTTTCGGCATGGCGCGGACTATAACGGCAACGGAAAAGCCTCTCACTATCGCTCTTGCGATAACGTATCGATTTTGATACATATGCGTTAGTGAAGCCGATTTCGTTTCTAGGCGACAGTCGCGAAGCCATTCGGGCTTTTCCCGACGCTCCCCGCTACCGGGCCGGCGTTGAGCTGCGCGCAGTTCAAAGTGGATTGGAGCCTGACGACTGGAAGCCGATGAAGACGGTCGCGCCCGGCGTTCGCGAAATCAGGATCAGAGACAAAGCGGGCGCGTTTCGCATCATCTATCTGGCGACGCTGGCGGACCGGGTTCTTGTCCTCCATGCGTTCCAGAAGAAGACACAGCAGACGATGCAGAAGGACATCGACTTGGCGGCAAAGCGATTACGGGAATGGAAGGTACGGCAATGAAAAGCAAGGCGTTCAAAAGCGTTTTCGACGCATTGGCCGACACGCCGACAGAAGCGGCGAACATGACCGCGCGTGCCGACATGCTGCTGGCGATCCGCGAGCGTGTGAGAGCCTGGAAGATCACGCAGGAGGATGCCGCTGCGCGCCTTGGCCTCACCCGCCCGCGCCTCAATGACCTGATGCGCGGCAAGCTCGAGAAATTTTCCCTTGATGCACTCGTCAACATCGCCGCTGCGGCGGGGTTCAAGCTGCATATCGAGCTTGAGGACGTGGCCTGACGAGGACAATACCGGCCGTTCTTGGCCCAGAATCCCCGCCCCCGCGCGCTGGTTGCTTCCGGCCGACCGCTTTGCTAGCTTCCGCGCGCTTTTGCCGGCCGGCCCAATACGGCGCCGGCAACCCGCTCTTTGAACGCCCAACCCAAAGCGACATAGGCCTCCTATGAAAGTACCCGTCAATACGATCCGCGTCGGCAACGTCATCGAATACAAGAACAAGCTGTGGGTGGCGTCCAAGGTGCAGCACATCAATCCGGGCAAGGGCGGCGCCTTCGTGCAGCTTGAGGCCAAGTCCCTGCTCGACGGCAACAAGCTGCAGGAGCGCTTCCGCACCGCCGAGACCATCGAGAAGGTGCATATCGACGAGCACGAATGCACCTTCCTGTTCCATGATGCCGGCGGCTACACCTTCATGGACAAGGAGACCTTCGAGCAGATCGTGGTCTCGGACGATTTCCTCGAGGGCGACCAGGGCAAGTTCCTGCAGGACGGCATGGAAGTGCTGGTCTCGCTCTATGAAGGCAAGCCAGTCGGCGTCGAACTGCCCCAGACCGTGACCCTTGCCATCACCGAAGCCGATGCGGTGGTCAAAGGCCAAACCGCCTCCTCTTCCTACAAGCCGGCGATCCTGGAGAACGGCGTGCGCGTGATGGTGCCGCCGCATGTCGGCACCGGCACCCGCATCGTCGTCAACGTCGCCGACGCGACTTACATCGAGCGGGCAAAAGATTGAGCCCCCCCGATCGCGGTGGCCGAGGTCCCGCCGGCGGTTCGGGCGGCGGTTCGGGCGGCGGTTCGGGCGGCGGCAAGTTTCCGCCCCGCACCGCGCGCGTAGGACGCGCCCCGGCGACCACGGGCCGCGAACGCGAGAACGCCTCGCCGCGCCATCGTTCGGCGCTGTCGGGCCGCTCGCCCGCCATCACGGTGATGATCAACGCGGCGATGAAGGCCGCGCGCGGCCTGCGCCGCGATTTCGGCGAGATCGAGAACCTGCAGGTATCCGAAAAAAGCCCGTCGGATTTCGTCTCGCAGGCCGACATGCGGGTCGAGGAATTCCTGCGCGAAGAGCTGATCAAGGTGCGGCCTGGTTACGGCTTTCTCGGTGAGGAAGGCCGGCCGATCGAAGGCGACGGCAAGAACCGCTTCATCGTCGATCCCCTGGATGGCACCAGCAATTTCCTGCACGGCATCCCGCATTTCGCCATTTCGATCGCGCTGGAGCGCGAGGGCGAGATCGTGGCCGGCGTCATCTACGAGCCGGTCGGCGATGAATTGTTCTGGGCCGAGAAAGGCGCCGGCGCTTTTCTCGACACCGCCTTCGCCAAGTCGCGCCGCCTGCGCGTCTCGGGCCGGCGCAAGCTGGGTGAATGCCTGGTCGGCACCGGCATTCCCTTCCGCGGCCGCGGCGATCATGCCTCCTTCCTGAAGGAGATGGGTGCGGTGATGGCCGAAACGGCCGGCATCAGGCGGCTGGGCGTGGCCTCGCTCGATCTGGCCTTCGTCGCCGCCGGGCGGCTGGACGGGTTCTGGGAAACCGGGCTGAAGCCCTGGGACATGGCAGCCGGCGTGCTGCTGGTGCGCGAAGCGGGCGGGATGGTGACGGAGATCGGCGGCCGCGCGCACCGGCTGGACAGCGCCACCATCCTGGCAGCCAACAGCAATATCGGGCCATCTCTGGACAAGCTGCTGCGCGAGGCGGCACGGCCCTAACCGATTTGCTGCCCAAGCCGCAGTGGAAAATCGGCTTTTTCCCGCAAGTATTTGTTTGGCCAAGGGTTGCTGGCGGCAATCGCCCTCCTGTATTGTGCGCTTTGCTTTCAGCCACTCGCTCGCCATGGGGCTCGGACGGGATGATGATGGTTTTTCGGCGTGATTCCTTGGCGCGTTGCGCCCTAAGAATAGGTTCTGGCGCGGTTTTCGGCCTTCTGGCGCTCGCCGCCGGTCCGGCTGCCGCCCAGCATTACACGGTGATCGGCCAGCCCGGCCCGTCCGTCACGGTCGACACCTCGGTTCTCGACCAACTGGGTCCGCCCAACAACATCGGCACCGCGTCCCAGCCGTCCTCCGTCAATCGTTTTGGCCCGGGCGTGATGGTGCGGACCGCGCCGCCTCCCGCCAGCACCGCCCGACCGCCGCAAAGCCGGCTGATTGCCGTGCCCTCAATGCCCGGCCGGCCGACGCCGCAGATCAATCGTGGCGGCGTCTCCAAAGTCTCCGCCCCGCAAAGCGAAGCCGTCCCGGCCGCGCCGCCGCCCCAACGGCAGGCCACCGCGCCCGTTGCGCCGCCGCCAGCGCCGGTAGCGCCGCCGCCCGCACCGCAACGCCAGGCTGCACCGCCAACGGCCGTGACGCCACCCCCCCCTCCGCCGGCCCCTGTTGCGCCGCCGGTCGCGAGCGCGCCGCCTGCCCAAACGACACCGGCACCGGCACCGGCACCGACAGCGCAGCAGTTCGCCAGCGCGCCTGCGACACCGGCGATGCTCGCGGCGACACCCGCATCGGCGCCCGCACCGCAGCCAAGCGCGGCCGCTCGTTCAGTTGCCCCGCCGCCCGCGCCCGTTGCAGCGGCAGCGCCGCCGGCCGCAGCCACACCGGCGCCTGCCGCCGCGCCGGCGCCGTCCGGCCAGGTCGCGTCGTTACCGCCGGCAGCAAGCGCGCCGGGCGCAAGCTCGGGCCGCCTGGCTTTCGAAGGCGGCTCGGCCGCGCTGTCTGACGGCTCGCGTCAGGACCTGGACCGGCTGGCCGCCACCATGGGCGGCAGCGAGGCGCAGCGGCTGCAGGTCGTTGCCTATGCCGCCGGCCAGGGCAACAACAGTTCGGCCGCGCGCCGGCTGTCGCTGTCGCGAGCTTTGGCCGTGCGCTCGTATCTCATCGACAAGGGAATCCGCTCCACGCGTATCGATGTGCGCGCCATGGGTGCGCCGGAAGGCGCCAACAGCGGCCCCGCCGACCGCGTCGACCTTGTCCTGGTCAGCCAGTAACCGGATTTCGCCGGCCGCTCTCGAAGCAGCCGTATTTCCGTCAACATTGCGGGGATGATCGCGCGCATGACGAAACCGCGTCGCTACCTGCTACGCATGGCCCTGTTCCTGGTCGTTGTTGGCGTGCTGCTGGTGCCGCTGATGCCGCTGATCCAGCGCGCCTTCATCCACAACATGGCGCTGAACGGCGTCATCCTGGCCGTCCTTCTGCTGGGCATCGGCTACATCGTGCGCCAGGTCTGGCTGCTGGAGAACGACGTGCGCTGGGTCGAACGGTTCGATCTGGATCGCCCCGGCATGCCGGCGGCGCAGCCGCGCCTGCTGACGCCGATGGCATCGATGATCGGCGATCGCCGCGATCGGCTGACCTTGTCGCCGGCAGTAATGCGCACCCTGCTCGACGGCATCGCCTCGCGGCTGGACGAAGCGCGCGATCTGTCGCGCTATGCCATCGGCCTGCTGATCTTCCTCGGATTGCTGGGCACGTTCTGGGGCCTGCTGGAAACCGTCAACACGGTGGCCGATGCCATCTCCAAGCTGAGCCTGAGCGGCGACGCCGCGGCCAACTTCGCGCAGTTGAAGGGCAGTCTCGAAGGCCCCTTGCGCGGCATGGGCACGGCGTTCTCCGCCTCGCTGTTTGGCCTCGCCGGCTCGCTGGTGCTGGGCTTCCTCGACCTGCAGGCCGGCCAGGCGCAAAACCGCTTCTTCAACGACGTCGAGGAATGGCTGTCGGAAAAGACCCGCCTGCCCTCCAGCGTGCTGACCGGCATGGATAGCGGCGAGCAGTCGGTGCCGGCCTATGTGCAGGCGCTGCTGGAGCAGACCGCCGAGAGCCTGGAGAACCTGCAGCGCACCATGGCGCGCACCGAGGACAGCCGCGCCACCGCCAACAACAATATCGGCCTGCTGGTCGACCGGCTCTCGACCCTGTCCGACTTCATGCGGCACGAGCAGCAGATCCTGTCCAAGCTGGCGGAGAACAGCATCGAGTTGCGTTCCGTGCTGACGAAACTTTCCGACATGCGCGCGCCTGCCGGCGGCCTGGGCATGGATGACGGCACGCGCACCCATATCCGCAATATCGAGCTCTATATGGCGCGCATGCTGGAGGAGATGGTCACGGGACGCACCGCGCTGGCCGACGAGCTGCGCGGCGAGATCAAGCTGCTGGCGCGCACCGTCGCCGCCGCGCAACGCAACCAGGGCTAGGGCTCCATGGCCGGCATGAGCTCGCGCCGCGGCAGCCGTCCCGACTACACCTGGCCGGGCTATGTCGATGCGCTGTCCAGCCTGCTGATGGTTTTCATCTTCGTGCTGGCGATGTTCGTGGTGGCGCAGTTCTACCTTTCGGAGGCGCTGGGCACGCGCGATCAGGCACTCGACCGGCTTAACAGGCAGATGGCGGAACTGGCCAATCTGCTGTCGCTCGAACAACGCAGCGGCGCCGATTTGCGCGCCACCATTGCCGCCCTGTCCGGCGAACTGCAGAAATCCACCGCCGAGCGCGATCGCCTGCAAGGCCAGGTATCGGTGCTGGGCAGCGAGCGCGATCAGCTCTTGGGCCAGATCACGCAGCTTGGCGCCGAGAAGGGCAAGACGCTGGCCGAGCTGACCGAGCAGCAGCGCCTGTCGGCCGAATCCAAGGCCACCATCGATCGCCTCTCCGCCAACATCGCCGCCATGCAGGCGGAGCTGGCGCGGCTCAACGCGGCGCTGGAAGCGTCGGAGCTGAAAGCGAAAGAGCAGAACGCGCAGATCGTCGATCTCTCCAGCAAGCTCAACCGCGCCCTGGTCAGCAAGGTCGAGGAGCTGGCGCGCTATCGCTCGGAATTCTTCGGCCGGCTGCGGGAGATCCTCGGCAACCGCAAGGACGTGGTCATCGTCGGCGACCGCTTCGTGTTCCAGTCCGAGGTGCTGTTCGCCTCAGGCTCGGCCGAACTCGAGCCGACCGGCCTGATCCAGATCGCCAACGTCGCCGATGCGCTGAAGGAGATCGGCGAGAAGATTCCGCAAGAGATCGACTGGATCCTGCAGGTCGATGGCCACACCGATACGCGGCCGATCCGCACGCCGCAATTCCGCTCCAACTGGGAGCTGTCGAGTGCCCGCGCCATCGCCGTGGTTGAATTCCTGCACAGCCGCGGCATTCCCTACGAACGGCTGGCCGCGCGCGGCTTCGCCGAGTTCCAGCCGCTCGATACGGGTAACGACACGGCCACGCTGGCCAAGAACCGGCGCATCGAGCTCAAGATCACCACACGCTGAAAAATTTATTCGCCGAGCGCCGCCACCGGTCGCGCTGCCGTCATCTCCTGCGCCCGGTCGAATTGCAGCGCCGCCAGCCGCGCATAAAGACCGCCACGGGCGATCAGTTCGGCATGGGTGCCGATGGCATCGATGCGTCCCTGATCCAGCACCACGATGCGATTGGCCTTCAACACAGTGGCCAGGCGATGGGCGATCACCAGAGTGGTGCGGCCCACCATCAGCCGGTCGAGCGCCTGCTGCACCAGCATTTCGCTTTCGGCATCGAGCGCGGAAGTCGCCTCGTCGAGCAGCAGCACCGAGGGATTGCGCAATATGGCGCGGGCGATGGCGAGGCGCTGGCGCTGGCCGCCGGAGAGACGCACACCGCGCTCGCCCAGGAAGGTGCCGAAGCCTTGCGGCAGACGGTCGAGGAATTCGGTGGCCGCTGCCGCATCGGCTGCCGCGCGCACCTCGGCATCGGAAGCATCGGGACGGCCGTAGCGGATGTTTTCCCAGGCGTCGGAGGAGAACAGCACCGGCTCCTGCGGCACGATGGCGATGCGCGTGCGCAGCTCTTCCAGCGACGCAGTGCGGATATCGACGCCGTCGAGGCGGATGACGCCGCTCTCGGGATCGTAATAGCGCAACAGGAGCTGGAACACGGTGGTCTTGCCGGCGCCCGATGGACCGACAACGGCGACGGTCTCGCCCGGCCGCACATGCAGGGAGAAATCCTCCAGCGCCGACTGGTCGGGCCGCGCCGGGTAGTGGAAGCGCACGGCCTCGAACGCCAGCTCGCCGCGCGGCGGCTGCGGCAGCGGCACCGGGTTGGGCGGATCGACGATGGGCGAGCGCTCGTGGAGGAGTTGCATCAGCCGCTCGGTGGCGCCCGCCGCGCGCTGCAGATCGCCGATCACTTCGGAGATGGCGCCAACCGAGCCGGCGACCACGACGGCGTAGAAGACGAAGGCCGAGAGTTCGCCGGCGCTGAGGCGACCGTCCAGCACGTCATGGCCGCCGATCCACAGGATGATACCGACGGCGCCGAACACCAGCATGATGACGATGGCAGTGAGCATGGCGCGCGCGGCGATGCGGCGGCGGGCGGTGGCGAAGGCGCTTTCGGCGATGGCGCCGAAGCGGGAGCGGTCGATCTTCTCGTGCGCGAAGGCCTGCACGGTGCGCACCGCCTGGATCGATTCGCCGGCGTAAGCCGAGATGTCGGCGATGCGGTCCTGGCTGGCGCGCGAAAGTTTGCGCACCCGCCGGCCGATGACGATGATCGGCACCACCACCAGCGGCACCACCAGGAACACCAGGCCGGTGAGCTTGGGGCTTGTGATGGCCAGCATCACCGTGCCGCCCACGAACATCAGCATGTTGCGCAGCGCCACCGAGGCCGACGAGCCGATCACGGTTTCGATCAGGGTCGTGTCGCTGGTCAGCCGCGACATGATCTCGCCGGCGCGATTGGTCTCGAAGAAGCCGGGACTCAATTCGATGACGTGGCCGAACACCGCCTTGCGGATGTCGTTGACCACCCGCTCGCCCAGCCATGAGACGAGATAGAAGCGGCCGAACGAGGCCAAGGCCAGCACCGCCACCACGGCCAGCAATCCAACCAGCGCCTTGTCGAGCAGTTCCGGCCGGCCGCCGGCGAAGCCCTGGTCGATCAGCAGGCGCAGGCCCGAGCCGATCACCAGCACCGTGGCGGCGGCGATCACCAGCGCGACGGCGGCCAGCGCCACGCGGGCGCGATAGGGCCGCACGAACGGCCACAGCCGGCGCAGCATGAGAATGTCGCGCCGCGCCGCGCCTGGATCGTCGAGCGCCGGTTTGGGATCAGCCATGGTCAGCCAAGATCGATCCTGGCGCCGAGCGCCTGCGACAGCTCCGCCGCCAGCAGCGCGCGCAAGGTCTGCTCGCCCCTGGTCGAACGCCACAGCGCGCCTTCAAGCTCGAAGTGATGCGCGCCCGAGCGCGGCGAGGACAGCCAGATCTGGCGGTGGATGTAGTGCTTGTTGAGCAGGTACTGGCCGCCATCGGGCAGCTCGATCGTCAGGTTGCCAGCATCGAAATCGACCTCCAGCACCGGCGAGGCCGCTTCCAGCCGGTCGGCCAGATCGCTCATTTCCGCTTCCGCCTTGGTGTCGAATGCCGGATCGCTCAATGCGGTGCCTCTGGGTTTTACCTTGGAAAACAAGGGTCTTGGGCCGGATATAGCAGGCCCGGAGCCGGCGCGCTAACGGCCAGTTTGCCGCTTGCGGCCGGCCGCCAAGGCCCGGCCGGGCCACAGGATTTCCGCTTGTGCCATGCGGCCCGCTTGGCTATAAACCCCGCCTCGTTCCGCGGAGTCCGTCATGAAAAAAGATATCCATCCCGAATACCACGAAATCAACGTGGTGATGACCGATGGCACGGCGTTCAAGACCCGTTCCACCTATGGCAACGCGGGCGACACGCTGCGTCTGGATATCGATCCGAAAACGCATCAAGCGTGGACCGGCGTATCGCGCATTTCCGAGCGCGGCGGCCGCATGGCGCGTTTCAAAGACCGCTTTGGCTCCAACCTGGGTCAAAGCACCGGGCAGAAGAAGTAACCGATCCGAAAAAAGGGATCCATCCTTCCTCAAAACGCCCGGCCGGATGCCGGGCGTTTCGTTTTTCAGGGAACATTCGCTCGCATCGGCCGGTTAACGGGACAACCGCCATGCTGCACACACGCATTCTCAAGTCCGACGACAGACCGGCGCTCGAGCGCCATCTTACCGGCACTGCGGACACAGCGCTGCTGATGCTGAGCAACCTTGCCGTCGCCGGCCTGGACGACGACGGATTGCCGCATCAGGGAACCTATGTCGGCGCCTTCGACGGCGAAGACCTGGTCGGCTGCCTGGGGCATTTCTGGAACGGCAACGTGCTGGTGCAGTCCGAAATCGGCATCAGCCACATGCTGGGCCATGTCGTCAGCCTGGGTAAGCGCAAGGTGGCGGGCGTTCTGGGCCCGTTGGCGCAGGTCGAGGAGAGCCTCGCCATATTGCGCCCGCGCCTGGGCCTGCCACGCATCGCCGAATTCGAATTGCTGTTCGCCGTCGATCGCGAGCACCTGGCGCTGCCGCCGCAACTGGCCAAGGGCGACGTCACCTGCCGGCGCGCCACGCAAGCCGATCGCGCTTTGCTGTGCCAGTGGCGCCACGATGCCTTGCGCCACGACGGACGCTTGCGCGAGGGCGACGGCGAAGCGGCCAAGCGCGCCGATGCCGAAATCGACGAGCTGCTGGCCGATGGCCGGGTCTGGCTGGCGGAGAGCGGCGGCGCGCCGGTGTCGATGGCGACCATCATCGGGCTGGCTGGCGGGCGCGCCATGATCGGCGGCGTGTGGACGCCGGAGGGCCAGCGCAACCAGGGCTTCGCCCGCTCGGTGGTGGCCGGCGCGCTGGACGCGCTGGGCAGAGAAGGCGTCAGCCGCGGCGTGCTCTTCACCGGCCGCGCCAACGAAGCCGCGCAAGCCGCCTACAAGGCGATCGGCTTCGAGCGCATCGGCCGCTACGGCAGGGCGCATTTTTAAAACGGAAAAGATAACCACAGAGGCACAGAGACACAGAGGCCAACCGCCCTCGTCGCTGTGCCTCTGTGGTTAATAAAATACCGCGATTTTCGCGCTTTTACTGCCCTTGAACGCGGGCCTTTCCCTCCTAAATCTCATCCACGCCGGACGCCCGTTCAGGGGCCGGTGATCCCTGGGCCCGACCTTCGGGTGGGTCCGAACCGTCATTTTGCTTCCGAGGAGAAGATGACCATGCGTACTTTCGACTTTACCCCGCTGTTCCGTTCCACTGTCGGTTTCGACCGCGTCACCCAGTTGCTCGACGCCGTCACCCGCGAAGAGACCGGCAACGGCTATCCGCCGTACAACATCGAGAAGACCGCCGACGACGCCTATCGCGTGGTCATGGCAGTCGCCGGTTTCGGCGAGAACGACATCACCATCACCCAGCATGAGAACACGCTGATCGTGGCCGGCCGCCAGGCCGAGCAGAACGAGCCGGCGCAGTACCTGCACCGTGGCATCGCCGGCCGCGCTTTCGAGCGCCGGTTCGAGCTGGCCGACTTCATCCGCGTCGAAGGCGCCAAGCTGGCCAACGGCCTGCTCGCCGTCGAGCTGAAGCGGGAAGTGCCGGAAGAGAAGAAGCCGCGTTCGATCAAGGTGGTGAACGCCCAGCCGCAGACCGCGCAGCCGCAGCTGCAGGCGGCGGAATAACTTCGTCCTGATGAGGAACGGCGGGCGACCGCCGTTCCTTACCTGAACGGAAGAGGTGGAGGCCGCTAGAGCGGATCACGATCAGACGGAAGCGCATGCGCTTTCGTCTGATCGTGTGAATCCGCTCTACCTCTAAAAGTTAGAGCAAATTCACACGGTTTGACGGGATCGCAAGCGATTCCGTCAAACCGTGATTTGCTCTAAGGCGTCCGCCTCTTTCGCCGTCTCGAATTCCCGTCCGGGCCGGCTGCCAATCCCCTGTTGGCGCTGCCCGTTTGAACGGCCGGCCAGTCGCGTTCCGCATTGCGGGCGCGATGGGCCGGCCGTTCTTTCTTCTGCTTCCCGCTTTCCCCGCTTAGACTTGCTCCCGGTTTTGTGCCGTCAGGGAAAACGAGGAAACCGATGAAAAGCTACAAGGTGATCGAATTCGGCCAGCCGCTGCAGCGGGTGGACGCGCCCAATCCGGTGCCGCAGGGCACGGAAGTCCTGGTGCGCATCACGGCCTCGGGCGTGTGCCATTCCGACGTGCATCTGTGGGAAGGCTATTTCGATCTGGGCGGCGGCAAGAAGGCGCCGACCAAGGGCGTCGCCCCGCCCAAGGCGCTGGGTCATGAGATCGTGGGCGAGGTCGTGGCGCTGGGACCCAACGCCAGCGGCGCCAAGATCGGCGACCAGCGCATCGTCTATCCCTGGATCGGCTGCGGCAATTGCTGGCTGTGCAAGGCGGGCGACGAGCATATGTGCGCCACGCCGCAGACCATCGGCATCAACAAGGATGGCGGCTTCGCCGACCACGTGCTGGTGCCGCACCCGCGCTATCTGTTCGCCTACGACAACGTGCCGACCGAGCTGGCCTGCACCTATGCCTGCTCCGGCATCACCGCGTTCTCGGCGGTGAAGAAAGTCCAGGGCATGGATGGCGGCAAGCCGATCCTGGTGATGGGTGCGGGCGGCGTCGGCCTGATGGGCGTGAAATTCGCCAAGACCATCCTGGGCCAGGCGCCGATCGTGGCCGATATCGACGAGAAGAAGCTGGAGCTCGCCAAGCAGGCCGGCGCCTCGGCGGTGATCAACCCCAAGAATCCCGATGCCCGCAAGGAGCTGGCGGCGATCTCGGGCGGCGGCGTCGCCGCCTGCATCGATTTCGTCGGCGCCGAAGCTTCCGCCGCCTTCGGCTTCAATGGTCTGCGCACCGGCGGCAAGCTGGTGATCGTCGGCCTGTTCGGCGGCACCTTCACCCAGCCGGTGGCGATGTTCCCGCTGACCTCGCGCACCGTGCAGGGCTCGATGGTCGGCAGCCCGGCCGAGATGGCGGAGATGATGCAGATCGTTTCCGCCGGCAAGATCGAGCCCGTGCCGCTGGTCAAGCGTTCGCTCGACGACGCCGATGCCGCCCTGCAGGATCTGCGCAAGGGCCTGATCATGGGACGGGCGATTTTGATTCCGTAATTCCATCCTCTCCTCAACGGGGAGAGGGAGGTTTCCTACGATCCTCCGGTTGGAAGGGCGGGCTTGCCGGCCCGCGCTTCCAACGGAGGGGGATATATAAGGGGGAGGTTGGAAGGAAGGCGTTGGAAAGCCGTTGGCAGGGCTTGGCACCGCCGTTGGAAGGGTGGCTGGAACGGCGTTGGGAGCGCGGCTTTTGCGTTGGAAGCCCGTTGGAAGCCCGCCCCATTGCATTCCCCCCACCCCTCCCCATATCCCGATCACCAACGGGGATATCGGAGGAGCCAAGCCTTGAGCCAGATCGACTACGACGCCGCGCCTGGTCCCAATACCGACAGCACGGGCAAGCGGATCGTCAGGCATCCGTTCGTGCTGCGCCTGCTCTACACGATCGGCTTTGCCTTCATGGCATGGCTGCTGCTGTGGTTCGTCTTCGCCGTCACCTTGCTGCAGCTTGTGGTCACGCTGATCTCGGGCCAGCGCAACGAGCAGATCGCCGAGTTCGGCACCAAGCTGTCGTGGTGGATGCGCGATCTGGTGAGCTTCCTCACCGGTGCGACCAGCGAGCTTCCTTTCCCGCTCGGTCCCTTCCCGACGCTGTAAGGAATTTCCGAAAAGCAAAAGGCCCGCGGTTCGCTCGCGGGCCTTTTTCGTTGCCGCCGCCAGAGCTAAAGCGCGGCCGGCATCTGCTGGATGGTGTCGGGCAGCTGCGCATAGGCGCTGTCCAGGGTCTCGTTCAGGCTCATGGTCCCGACATCGCCCAGGATGACATAGACGCTTTCCTGCGCCCGCTTCCACGCCGGCGCCGCGGTGCGCAACGCCACCCTGCCCTCTTCGCTCAGCGTGATGCGGCGCTGGCGGCGATCGGCTTCCTGCGTGTTGAAGACATGGCCCATCGATTCCAGCGGCCGCAAGGTGCGGGTCAGCGTGGTGCGGTCCATGCCCAGCCGGTGCGACAGCTCCGACATCGACATCGGGCCGACATGGCGCAGCATCGACAGAATGGTGTACTGCGTCACCGAGATGCCGGTGGGCGCCAGCGATTCCTCGTAGATCTTGGTGACGCGGCGGGCCAGGCGGCGCACCCGGAAACAGGTGCAGCCATCGGCCGGGTTGAGGATCTCCTTGTCGAGGAGCGCGTTCTGGTCGCGAATTTTTTGTGCGGGAAGGTTCATGATGATGTCCTTGTAGGGATACAAGGTGGGCGGTGGCGGTGCGAAAAATACGTGCACCGGATGGAATCGCAGTCTATATGCAGCTTGTGGGAGCTGCAATATGACGTTGGAGTCAAATAATGAATGTTGATGAGGCTATAAAGCCAGGCGCGCCCGGCATGGTGCCGCTCGAAAAACTCAAGCAGCTCAGTGGCTTGGAACTTCTGCAGGGCATGCGCGACGGCATCAATCCACAAGCGCCGATCGGGCACGAGATGGATTTCCACGCCGAAACCGTCGAACTCGGCAGGGTGGTGTTTGTGGGTAACCCCTCGCGCCGCTTCTACAACCCGATCGGCACCGTCCATGGCGGCTTCGCGCTGACGCTGCTCGACAGCTGCATGTCGTGCGCGGTGCAGACGCACCTGCCGGCCGGCAAGGGCTACACCACGGTCGAGATCAAGACCAACTTCGTGCGCGCCATCACCGACAAGACCGGTCCGGTGCGCGCCGAGGGCAAGGTGATCCAGGTCGGCGCCCGCATCGGCACGGCGGAAGGCCGCGTCACCGACGCGAAGGGCAACCTGCTCGCCTTCGGCACCACCACCTGCCTGATCTTCGATCTCTGACCGACATGAGCGAGAGCGCACCGGCAGGCCCCGGCATCGACAAAATAGTCATCTACGTCGATGCCGATGCCTGTCCGGTGAAGCAGGAAATCTACAAGGTCGCCGAGCGCCACAGCCTGCCGGTGATCGTGGTCGCCAACTCCTTCATCAACGTGCCGCGCATCCCATCGATCAAATTGCAGATCGTGGGCGAAGGCCTCGACGTCGCCGACGACTGGATCGCCGAACAGGCCACCGCGCGCGACATCGTCATCACCAACGACATCCCGCTGGCCGACCGCGTGGTGAAAAAAGGCGCGCTGGCCATCGCGCCCAACGGCAAGCTCTTCGACGCGAACTCGATGGGCATGGCCCTGGCGACGCGCAACCTGATGCAGGATTTACGGGAGCAAGGCGCGGTGACGGGCAGTTTGCGGATCAGCCATTAAGAGCTGGTCAATATCAGCGGCAATTTCTTCCGCAGTACGGCTGCCGCGATTAAGCGCCTGTCGCTTCGAGATGAATCCCGTTGGATCCTCCCCCATTCTCAACGCAATTATCTTTGTGCCTCGCCCCACTGCGAAGCCAATTTCCTGCTGCGTCCAGATGCTTTTCGAGAAGCCCAGCGTATGCATCGATACAAAGGCTTCCATTGTATGGAGAGCACGTTCTATTTCGACCTGCCATTCCAATGTCGGGTGAATATCTTCATGTGCAACAAAGGCAGAAATCCCAAGCGGTGCTAAAACACTTTTCAAACGAACGGCCTTTGTTTTCTCCGCTGAGATATGACTGATAAAGAGCCTGAATTGATTTGTTGCCTTCCAGTTCTCTGGAAAATCATTTTGCCGCTTAACTAAAGTATCAATCTCCAGTTCGTCGCAATCTTGACTAGGATTTTGATGTCAGCATTTTTCAACGCGGTCTTAGCATAAACCCACTTGCTATTAACTGTGACCTCAGTCGGTTCCGGTATTTGATGTGCAGCGAGATATTCGTCAATTTGTCGGTAGGAATAACGGCTCTGAAGTTCACGCCCAATTCGATCGATAAGGGCTAATCTCTCCGTCGCCTTCATTGCTTTAAGGCTTCCAACCCAAACGCCCCCAACTCCCTAATCCTCCCCAACCCCACATCGATCAACGTCAGCATCTCGATCCGAGCCTTCATGGCGATGTCCTGGCGCTGCAAGGTCTGCAGCACGGCGCGCATCTCCGGCGCTGATGCCGATCGGCCGAGGGTCATGTGCGGCGTGTAGGGGGCGATCTTGGCGTCGTCAGGTTTGGCGGCGTCGGCCTTGAGCGAGACCAGGCGGGCGTTTTCGTCCACCGAGAGGATGTCGGCGTTGAGCGCCAGATGCAGGTCCATCATCTCCTGCCTGCCCTCCTGCGGCTCGAGGAAGGCGTAGGCGACGCCGGGATCGACATGCAGATTGGTGCGGCGCAGGACCAGGTCGATCGGCGCGGTCTCGTTAGCCACCGCCTCGACGTGCTGCACCAGCAGATCGAAGCTGTCCACCGGACGGGCGAACACCAGGGTGAAATGCGGGCCGATCATACCCGCTTCCGCCGGATGGTATTGCGCCCGCAAGCTCCGCAGCTTCGCCTCGTCCGCCGCCGCCATCTTGGGATAGGCGACGACGTAGAGGCCGGCAGCGGGAGTTGGCGGGCGCGTGCTCATGGCGTTCGACGGCTAGCTGTA
>JAQSWP010000046.1 GCA_029266575.1 Alphaproteobacteria bacterium
GGAGTATGGCAACCACGTCGACGAAGCCATCATGAACGGCATGCGCATGGACCTGGCGTTCACCCTCTTCCTGTCCGACCCCGAAAGTTACGACGGCGGCGAGTTGGTGATCGACAATCCAACAGGCGACCAGGAAATCAAGCTGCCGGCAGGCAGCGCAGTGCTATATCCCGCCACCAGCCTGCATCGCGTCGCGCCCGTCACTCGCGGGCAGCGGCTGGCGGCTGTCACCTGGATTCGCAGCATGCTGCGCGATGCCGGCCAGCGCGAGATCATGTTCGATCTCGACCGTGTCCACGAAATACTGTTCAAGCGCGACGGCAAGAGCCTGGAAGCCGACCTGCTCGCCAAGACGCAGTCCAATCTGTTGCGCATGTGGGCGGAGGACTGAGCTATTTTCCGTTGCTGCGGCGATTGGTGAAGCGCGCGTTGCCCAGCCCGGTGCCGATGGTGAAAACACCCCAGCGTTCGACGTCGGCCATGGCCGGCACTTCGCTCAAGCCCTGCACCACCGCGTCGTTGTGCATAACGATCGCCGGTTCGTGACCCTGAATTTCGGGTATCGCCGCCCGTAAATATTGCGGCAGGTTGAAACGAGTGCTCTCCCAATTGCCGGGAAGATTTTGTCCGCCGCGGTCGATCGAGCCATCTTCCAGTATCAGGCCAGGACAGCCAATGCCGATGAAGGGCGCCAAGGCCTGCTTGTCCGCACCCGCCTCCGCTATCAATTCCTCCAGCATTGAGACAAGCTTGGCGACCGCTTCGTCTCGTCCTGGCGCCTCATCGGCATGACGCCAGAGAATGGCCTTCCAGACTTTGGCCTTGGCAAGTTCGGGACTCTTTTTGAGATTGAGTCTCACCACGCCGGCGCGAATGTTGGAACCGCCGATATCGACCGCCAGCATGCTTTCATGTCCGGCCAGAGCCCATGACGGGGCCAGGTGTGCCGCACCTATCAGCCCGGCCTCGTCAGAATGCGCCGATATCGGCACAAGCTGGATGGTCAGATCCTCTTCTTTCAGTATTTGACCGGCGCGGGTAATGGCAAGCTCGCCCAGACGGCTCTGACGGAAACCGCCGCCGATAACCAGCCGTTCGGTCTCGCGCCAGTCCTTCAGACGCAGAAAGCGACGAATGACAAAAGCCAGTTCGCCGGCGAATTTTTCCACCGCTCCCTGCACCAGCGCCGCAGCTTCGACGTTGTCGCCGGTCAGGATCTTGTTCAGCTTGGCTTTGCCGATGTCGTCGGTTTCAACGTCGCCTAAGGGATCTTCGTCATGGGCGCGCAGCTTCTCGCGCAGATCTTCCACGATGGCGTAGAAAGCGCGATTGCTGGCGCGATCCCCCACGAACTCGTCGCCCTCACGCAGTTCGACATTGTAGGAATCGACGCTTACCGATGGCAGCGTCAGCGCGCCATGACCGGCGATGGGAGAGGTGGTGTCGCGGGATTTGGCCATGGACCTGCGGATCGACTGATTTTACGGCGCTCAAGGCAACGCTGGCGCGAAGTCACGGTTCCGGCCAGAGCAAAACCCCTGTAGATTCAGGTGGGAGCTAGCAATGCCTGCAGCATCGACTGCCAACCAAATCTCGGCCGCCGACGGCGCATGGCTGCTGGCCTCGCGGCCGGCCAGCGCGACCTTGGCCAGCTATGTGAGCGACTTGCAGGGCTACGAAGAGTTCCGGGCCGCCCTGGTGCGCCGGCGCGAGCTGCCGCATGGCGGCGTGGTGCTGGTGATCAATTTCGGTGCGGCTTGGCGCGTTGCCGATCCGCGACGCGCAGGCCAGCCGCAGAGTTACGGCAGTTTCGTGGCCGGTGTGGACGATTTCGCCAGCCTGGTCGATTGCAATGGTCGCGCTTTTTGCCTGCAGGTCAATTTCACGCCGATCGGCGCGCGCCGCTTCTTCGGCCTGCCCATGCACGAGTTGAGCCGTCGCGTCGTACCGCTCGGCGAGGTCATCGGCGCAGATGCGGACAGACTCGCCGATCGGCTGTTTCAGGCACCGGACTGGGCCGGCCGTTTCGACATCGTCGAACGGGCGATTCTCGCTCGTCTCGCGCGCGCACCGCTCGAGGATGGCGGCATCGCCTGGGCGTGGACCAGGATTACGCACCGTGGCGGGCTGTGTTCGATCGCCGGACTGGCACGGGAATTGCACTGCAGCCGCAAGCATCTGGTCGCGCGGTTCCACGATCAGATCGGCCTGCCCCCCAAATCCGTGGCCGGCATCGTGCGCTTCAATCGCGCCCTGCGGCTGATCGGCGCCGCGCCACACCCCGATCTGGCCTCGATCGCCGCGCAAGCGGGTTATTTCGACCAGCCGCATTTCAATCGCGATTTTCTCGCCCTGAGCGGCATCACGCCGGGCGACTTCCTGCGCGCCCGCCTCATCGATGGCGATGGCGTCGGGGCATGAGCGGGTAACATTCGTCCAATCGCCGGTGCTATGGATTTGCCAGACTGGCGTTCGGCCAATCGAGGAGAATCACCCATGAGCAAGACGCCAAGCCGTCCCAATATTTTCCCGGCGCTCAAATACCAGAACGCCAAAAGCGCGATCGACTTCCTCAACAAGGCGTTCGGCTTCAGCACGGCGATGTCGTATCCGGGCGAGGGCGAGAAGATCGTCCATGCAGAACTGAAGCTGGGCGCCGGCACGATCATGCTGGGATCGGATACCAAGAATCCGGACAATCCCTGGGATGCGGTGCGCATCGGCATTTACGTGCAGATCGACGACGTCGATGCGCATTACGTCCGCGCCAAGGCCGCCGGCGCCAGGATCGTGCGGCCTTTGGCCAGCACCGAGTACGGGGCGCGGGAATATTCCGCCTATGACAGCGAAGACAATCTCTGGAGCTTCGGCACCTACCATCCCGATGCCGCCGAAAAATAGCGGCAACGAAAAAGGCCGCCGGTTTGCACCGACGGCCTTTTGCGTCGTTTAAGGACGGGCGCTATTCCGGCCGGGATTCGATGACCTTGCCGAACAGCTCCCAGGTCTTGCCAGTGAACTTGGCAAGCTGCACCGCCTCGATCGGATAGAAATCGTTAGGCCCAGTGCTGATCTTGATGCCCGGCAGCAGCATCGGCAGCTGCAGGTCCTTGATGCTGGCCGCTTCCTTCATGACGTTGGCGCGGGTCAGGTTGTCGCCGGCAGCGCGCAGCACCCCTTCCAGCGTCTGGGCTACCGCGTAACCATAGACGTAGTTCTGGTCGGCGACATTGGCGTCGGGATTGTACTTGGCCATCCAGGCACGCCAGTCGGCGACGCCCTTGTCGTTGGCCCATTGCGGGTCGGAGGCATCCTTGCGGTAGTCGGCCGTGATGATGCCCTTGGCATTCTCAGGGCCGGCCGGGATCAGCACCGTCTGGATGTTGCTCGACACGTTGGTCAGGAAGTGGGTCGGCTTCCAGTCGATTTCGGCGGCCTTGCGTATCGCCTGCGCCGCCGCCTTGGGCGTGGCGGTATTGATGAAGACGTTGGCGCCCGCGCCTTTGAGCTGGATGATCTGCGAATCGATCGTGGGATCGGTCACCTCGAAAGACACCGAAGCCACCAGCTTGGACATGTTCTTCTCGCCCAGGCCGCGCTTGACGCCCTCGACGTAGTCCTTGCCGAAATCGTCATTCTGGTAGAGCAGCCCGATCTTGGCGTCAGGAATGTTCTCCAGAATGTATTTGGCGTAGAGCGCGCCCTCGGTCGCGTAATCGGGCTGCCAGCCCATTGTCCAGGGGAATTCCTTGGGCTTGCCCCATTTCGACGCGCCAGTGGCGACGAAGAGCTGCGGCACCTTCTTGGCATTCAGGTATTTCTGGATCGCCGTGTTGGTCGGCGTGCCCAGCGTATTGAAGACGAACAGCACCTGTTCCTGCTCGACCAGCTGGCGCACGACTTCGACCGTCCTGGGCGGGCTGTAGCCATCGTCGTGGCTGATGAAATTGACCTTGCGGCCGTTGATGCCGCCTTCGTCGTTCACTTTCTTGAAGTACGAGGCAATCGCCTTGCCGATCGTGCCATAGGCCGATGCCGGGCCGGAATACGGAATGGAATGGCCGATCTTGATTTCCGTATCGCTGGCGCCCGGATCGTATTTCTTCTGGGCCAGGGCGGGCGATGCTGCCAGCACGAGGGCCGCCGCCAGGCCGCCCATCAAACGCAACGCGCTCATTACAACTCCTCCTCAATGCTACTACGCAAACTGCAATCGCGATCGAAAACTCGCGAGGCGGCGATATTCGAGGGAGGGCGATGCGATGGCAACCGGCTAAATGCGAATAGCTCGCTAGGCGGAGCCGGGATGCTCGACGCACAAAAAAGCAGCGGCCGCCCGAGGGCGGCCGCTGTCGGTTTCGAGATGCGAAAGTGTTAGGCGCTTTCGGCGGCCAGGATGTCGCCGAACAGCTCCCAGGTCTCGCCCTTGAAGCGCTGCAGCTGCACCGACTGGATCGGATAGAAATCCGTCGCGCTGGTGTTGATCTTGATGCCCGGCAGCATCATCGGAAGCGCCAGGCCCTTGATGCTAGCCGCCTGCTTCATGATGTTGGCGCGAGTCAGATCGTCGCCGCACGCCTTCAGCACATGGGTCATCGTCTGCGCCACGGTATAGCCGTAGACGTTGAACGAATCCTGGATATTGCCGCTGGCGTGATACTTCTTCATCCATTCGACCCATTCCAGGTAGCCCTGATGGCCGAACCACTGCTTGTCGGTCGGATCCTTCAGATACGCCGCGGTCAGGATGCCTTGCGAGAACTCGAAGCCGGCCGGCTTCAGCACCGTCGACACCGAGGCCGAGACGTTGTTGAGGAAGTGCATCGGCTTCCAGCCGATTTCGCCCGCCTTCTTGATCGCCTGCGCGGCGAATTTCGGCGTGGTGATGTTGAAGAAGGCGTCGGCGCCCTTGCTGTGCATCTGGATGACCTGCGAATCGACGGTCGGATCCGTCACTTCGTAGGACACTTCCGAAACGATCTGCTTCTTGCCGGCATCGCCCAGGCCCTTGTGGAAGCCCTCGAGATAGTCCTTACCGTAGTCGTCGTTCTGGTAAAGGACGGCGATCTTGGCATCCTTTTTGTTCGCCAGCAGGTACTTGGCGTAGATCTGGCCTTCGGTGTTGTAATCGGGCTGCCAGCCCATCGTCCACGGGAATTCCTTGGGCATGCCCCACTTCGAAGCGCCGGTGGCGACGAAGAGCTGCGGCACCTTCTTGGCGTTCATGTATTTCTGGATCGCCGTGTTCGGCGGCGTGCCCAGCGTGTTGAACACCAGCAGGACCTTCTCCTGCTCGACCAGCTGGCGAATGACTTCGACAGTCTTGGGCGGGCTGTAGCCGTCGTCCTGCGAGATGAAGGTGACCTTGCGGCCGTTGATGCCGCCTTCTTCGTTGATCTTCTTGAAGTAGGCGTCGATCGCCTTGCCGATCGTGCCATAGGCGGAGGCCGGACCCGAATACGGGTTGGTATGGCCGATCTTGATTTCCTTGTCGGTAGCGCCTTCGTCGTACTTGCCCTTGGCGATGGCCGGGCCAACAACGGTCGCGGCAACGCCGGCGGCGGCGGTGCCTTGCATAAGTTTACGCCTGCTAATGCTCATAGTGTGTCGTCCTCCCTTAAAGCCGGTTGGTCATCCGGAATTTCTCTTATTGGCGCAAAAGATTGAGACGGTTTTGCGCAGCAGTCAACGCACATTGCGGAACCTACATTCCCGCCTACGGAACGCCACCCTGACGTTCAAGTAACCGGTTGGAAACTGTGCAGAAAAAAGCCGCCGGCGAGGCCAGCGGCCTTTTCTGCGCAAGGAAATTACACGCGTATCAGGACGCGTTGCGGCGCGCCCGGATCATGGCGGCCAGCTTGCGCAGGCCGCCCCAGATGCCGGTCGGCATCAGATACATGAAAACGATCAGGAAGATGCCGTAGATCGCCCATGGCGCTGCCTTGGAAATGTCCGAGGCGATGTTAGGCGTATAGACGATGAACAGCGCGCCAAAGATGGCGCCGGGGATCGAAGCCAGCCCGCCGATCACCACGCCCACCAACAGCGAGATCGACAGCAGGATGGTGAAGCTGTCGGGCGCCACGAACTGGATGGCGATGGCACCCAGCGCACCGGCGACACCGGTGTACATGGCGCTGACGCCGAAGGTCAGCGATTTATAGAGCGCGGTGTTGATGCCCATCGTGTCGGCGGCCATGTGATGGTCGCGGATCGCCACTAGCGCGCGGCCAGTGCGTCCGCGCAACAGATTCCACGCGCAGAGGAAGAGGATCGCCAGAACGAACAAGGTGAAGAGATAGAGCCATTGATCCTGACTCAATGGCAGCCCAAAGGGCGGATCTGGCTTGATGATGACGATGCCCTGCACGCCGCCGGTCCAGTATTCGATCGACTTGTGCTTCAGCATCTGTGGCACGGCGAGGGCCAATGCGAACGTCGCCAGCGCCAGGTAATGGCCTTCCAGTCGAAGCGCCGGCAGGCCGAATAGGAAACCGACAACGAGACAGACGACGGCCGCCGCCGGAACGGTGGCGTAATAGGGCATGCCCCACTTGTCCATCATGATCGCCGCCACATAGGCGCCGACGGCGTAGAAGGCGCCATGGCCCAGGGAGAACTGGCCGTTGTAACCGGTCAGCACGTTCAGACCCAACAGCGCAATGGCGTAGACCAACACCAGGGTCAACTGGAAGATGCGGTAGTCGCTGACGCCGGGAATGAAGGGCAGCAGGATCGCCAGCAGTAGAACGATTCCGGCCCAGCGCAGGTTTTTATCGATTCCGGCCATGGTCCTACACCCTCTTCACGCGCACTTTGCCGAACAAGCCGCTGGGCTTGAAGATCAGCACTGCGATGACGACGATCAGCGCCACGGTCAGCTTCAATTCGTTGCCGAACACGGTCACGCCGACCAGGTTTTCGACCACGATGATACCGTTCTCCAGCAGGCCCAGAATGAACCCGCCCAGAACCGCGCCGCCCGGATTGGAGATGCCGCCCAGCAGCGCCGAGGCGAAACCGTAGAGCAGGATGCCGGCCATCAGGTTGGGATCGAGGAAGACGATCGGCGCCACCATCATGCCGGCCACCGCGCCCACCGCCGCCGCCAGGCCCCAGCCCAGCGCCAGCATCCAGTTGACGCGCACGCCGACCAGCCGTGCCGAAACCGGATTCTGCGCCGCAGCACGCATTGCCAAGCCAAGCGGCGTAAAGCGGAAGAAGAGATAAAGCCCAGTCAGGATGATGAGAATGGTCAGCACCACCCCCAATTGATGCGGGCCGACCAATTTCGTGGTCGGGAATATGTCGACGAACGGGCTGGGGAACTGCTTCAGCACCGTGCTCCAAATCCAGCCGGCGATCGAATTGAAGATCACCAGCAGGCCAATGAAGACGATGATCACCGCCAGCACCGGTGCGTTGTGGAAACGCTTGAGAATGACCCGTTCGATCGCCACGCCGCCGGCAAAGGAAATCGCGATGGTGCAGAAGAAGGCGACCCAATAGGGCAGACCCCAATCGATCAGCTGCCAGGCGATGTAGCAGGAGAACATCGCCATTTCGCCCTGGGCGAAGTTGATGTGCTCGGTGGCGGTGTAGATCATCACCAGCGCCAGCGCCACGGAGGCGTAGATGGCGCCGTTGGCCAGCCCGGAGGTTGCCTGGTGGAGGACGAATTCCCAATTCATCTTCTGGTCCCCGCCTAATAGCCGAGATAGGAACGACGCACGCCTTCGTCGTTCTTGATCACTTGCGCCGGACCGGACATCACCACGTTGCCGGTTTCCAGCAGATAGGCATGGTCGGCCAGGTCGAGCGCCAGTGCGGCGTTCTGCTCGACCAGCAGCATGCTGACTTTCTCTTCCTCGTTGATGCGCCGCATGATGCGGAAGATTTCCTGCACGACGAGCGGCGCCAGGCCAAAGGACGGCTCGTCCAGCAGCATCAGGCGCGGCGCCAGCATCAGCGCGCGGGCAATGGCCAGCATCTGCTGCTCGCCGCCCGAAAGCGTGCCCGCCTGCTGCTGCAGACGCTCCTTCAGGCGAGGGAAATAATTGAACACCAGATCGAGATCGCGCTGCACCCGGTCTTTCTTGCCCTGGGTATAGCTGCCAAGCCGAAGATTTTCGTCGACGGTGAGATTGACGAACGTGCCTCGCCCTTCCGGCACATGCGCCACGCCCATGCGCACGATCTCTTCCGTCGCCATGCCGTTGATGCGCCGGCCGGAAAAGCTGATCTCGCCAACGGTGCGCACCATGCCGCAGATCGAGCGCAGGGTCGTCGTCTTGCCCGCGCCGTTGGCGCCGAGCAAGGTCGTGATGCCGCCCTCCTCGAGCGCGAACGACACGTCATGCAGCGCCTCGGTCTGCCCGTAATAGGCTTTAACGCCTTTGACCTCGAGCAGCGCCATTAGCTGGTCCCCAGATAGGCCCGGATCACTTCCGGGTCGCGTTGCACTTCGGCCGGCGTGCCGTCGGCGATCTTGCGGCCGAAATCGATGGCCACCACCTTGTCCGATACCGACATCACCAGGCTCATGTGATGCTCGACCAGCAGCACGGTGACGTGCTGCGTATCGCGCACGCGCTTGATCTGGCCCTTCAGCACCTCGATTTCCTCATGGTTGAGCCCGGCCGCCGGCTCATCGAGCAACAGCAGCTTGGGATGCGAAGCCAATGCCCGCGCCAGTTCAACGCGTTTGCGGATGGGAAACGGCAAGCCGCCGGCCGGCCACAAGGCGAACTGACGCAAATCCATGAAATCGATCAGTTCTTCGGCCCGCTGCTGCAGCTGGCGATCCTCGCGTTGCGCCAGCGGCAGGCGCAGCGCGTTGGTGAGGAAATCGCCGTGCGTCTGGCAATGCCCGCCGACCATGATGTTGTGCAGCACCGTCATTGAATCGAACAGAGCCACGTTCTGGAAGGTGCGGCCGATGCCGAGCTTGGGAATGGCGTGCCGCGACTGGTCGAGAATGGTCCGGCCTTCGAGCAGCACGTCGCCGCTATTGGGCGTGTAGAGCCGGCTCAGGCAATTGAAGAGGGTGGTCTTGCCCGCGCCATTAGGGCCGATCAGGCCGGCAATCTGTCCCGGATGAACGTCGAAACTGACCCCGTCCAGGGCGACGATGCCGCCGAACCGCACGGACACGTCGCGCACGCTCAGCAGGGCATTGTCGCCGGCCGACATTACTCCGCTCTGGGCGGAACTCTGTTGTGATTGCATCTCCCGATCCTGTCCTGCTTCGACAATGGAAAGGGAATCGCGGCCAATGGCCACGCATCAAATCCGAAGACTTGCCCGGCCTGGCCCGAAGGCCCGACGCGCAAGGCAGCGGTTTCTCTCGACCCCTCCCACGCTTCACAGCCGCTCTTTTTATGCAGTCGGCGGTTGATGAAGCGCGGACACGATGGACGATTTGTCATGGGCTTGCAACTGCTTTGGCCCCTGTTTTCGCTTGATTTTTCTTTCGTTACGCGGAAAAGAACAGGACCGGATGACGGATCGCGCGCCTTCAATTCGCCCGATTGGAGAGTCAGGGGTTGACAGTCGCGCATGACCGACCAATACCGTCGCCGGAGAATTACTGCGCCGCAGCCAAAAGGGCCGGTTTCCGTCTTTGAGGAGAGTACCAGAATGAGAATTAAGATGGCGGGCGCCGGCAAAGCGCTCATCGCCAGTCTTTTGCCTGTGTCCCTGGCAGCGACCGCCCTGCTGCCCGCGAGCATGGCCATGGCTCAGCAAAAGCCGCCGGCGACGACCCCGGCGACGCCCGCCCCGGCTCCGGCGCAAAGCAACACGCCGCAACCCGATCCCGATGCGTTGCCCGCGACGCTGGCGGAATTCGATGCCAACAAGGACAAGGCCATCGAGCAGAAGGAATTCGTCAACAGCCAGATGAAGACGTTCGACGAGGTCGATGGCAACAAGGACGGCGCCGTCACCCGCGAGGAGTATCTGAAACAGGCCGAGCCGCCTTTCATACCGGCCGATGCCACCAATCTGCCGCCGATCGAGGAGCGCAAGCGTCTGCTCAATCTGCGCTTCACCAATCTCGACTCCAATCAGGACGGCAAGATCTCGCGCGAAGAGGCCGAACAGTCATTCGTGCGCGAGTTCGTCATCATGGATCGTGACCAGAACGGACGCGTGACGGCCCACGATCTTCGGCTTGCGCGCGCCCAGCAGCAACAACAGCAGCAAGGCGTCGAACGACTGGCCAGGCAGGACTTCATCGACAACGAGATCGCGATTTTCGAGCGCCTCGATACGAATAGCGATAAATCCCTCGTCCTGCAGGAGTTCGTTAGCCTCGCAAGCGGCGCCCCTGCTGGCAGTCAGGAGCAGGCGAAAGCCCGCCTCACGACGGCATTTGGCGAAATCGACAGCAACAAGGATAAAAAACTGTCCGAAGCCGAATGGAAGGCGGCAGCCGAGCGCAATTTCACCCAGGCCGATCGCAACAAGGACGGCTTTCTGACGGCCGAGGAAATGCGTCCGCCGGCAGCGGCGCAACAGGCTCCGACGGAAGAGACGCGGACGCAATTCGTCAACTTGCGGGTCGACGAGTTGCTTGGCCGTGTGGACAAAAACAAGGACGGCAAGGTTTCGCTGGAGGAGTTTCTTGTTCTAAGCGGCGAAGCGCCAGCCGCTCAGGTGGAACAGGCCAAGGCCCACCTGACGGGTTCCTTCAACGCCATGGATGCCAACAAGAACGCCAGCGTCGAGCGCAGTGAACTGGTGACGCATTTCACCAATATCTTCAACCGCATCGACGCTAACAAGGATGGCAAAATCACGTCGCGCGAAATGAACGCAGCGGCTTCGCAGCAGCAGCAGCCACAGCAGCCGCGTCCGCAAACGGCGCCGGCGCAGCCGCGCCCGCCCGCGGCGGCTCCCGCGCCGCAGGCCGCGCCGAAACCGGCGCCCAAACCACAACCGGCGCCCGCGCCGCAGCCGGCGCCGCAGGGTGGGCCGCCGCCGGCCTATCCCTCGGGCGGCCAAGCGCCGATCACGACCACGCCAGGCGGCCAGCCGCTGCGCTAAGTCAGGTTCGAGCAAAACGAAAAGGGCGCCCGCGGGCGCCCTTTTTCATTGCCGCAGCGATCGGATTTTCACTCGACAGTGACCGCCTTGGCGAGATTGCGCGGCTTGTCGACGTCGGTGCCCTTCATGACGGCGACGCGATAGGCCAGAAGCTGCGCCGGAATGGCGTAGAGAATGGGTGCCGTGAAGGGATCGGTTTCGGGCAGCGCCATGCTGGCCACGGCGCGGCCGCCCAAACGCTTGATGCCGCTGGCATTGGAGAACAGCACCAGCTTGCCGCCGCGCGCCTCGACCTGCTCGACGTTGGAGGCGGTCTTGTCGAACACCTCGTCGAGCGGCGCCATCACCACCACCGGCACGTTCTCGTCGATCAGCGCGATCGGACCATGCTTCATCTCGCCCGCGGCGTAGCCTTCGGCGTGGATGTAGGAAATCTCTTTAAGCTTCAGCGCGCCTTCCAGCGCGATGGGATAGGACGAGCCCCTGCCCAGGAACAGCACGTCGCGTGCCTTCACCACGGCATTGGCGACGCGCTCGATGGCATCTTCCTGGCTGATGATCTCGGTTACCTTTGCCGGCGTTGCGATCAGCGCCGCGCAAAGCTGCGCCTCGCGCTCCGCCGTCAGCTTGCCCCGCGCCCGCGCCGCGGCAATGGCGAGCACCGCCAGCACCGTAAGCTGCGTCGTGAAAGCCTTGGTCGAGGCAACGCCGATCTCGGGTCCGGCCAAAGTCTGCAGCACGGCGTGCGATTCGCGCGCGATGACGCTTTCCAGAACGTTGACGATGGCCAGGCAGATCTGGCCCTGCGATTTGGCGTATTGCAGCGCCGCCAGCGTGTCGATGGTCTCGCCCGATTGCGAAATGGCGATGGTGACGCCACCATCGGGCATGGGCGCGGCGCGATAGCGGAACTCGGAGGCGATATCGACCTCGACCGGCAGGCGGGCTACGCTTTCGAACCAGTATTTCGCCACCAGGCCGGCAAGATAGGCGGTGCCGCAGGCGACGATGGTGATCTTGGGCACCGTAGCGAAGTCGAACGGCAGCTTGGGCAGTTGTACCTGGCGGGTCAGCGGATTGAGGAAGCTCTGCAAGGTGTCGCCGATCACCGCCGGCTGTTCGCAGATTTCCTTCAGCATGAAATGCGGATAATTGCCCTTGCCGATCAGCGCGCCGGACAGCGCCGTTTCCTTGACCGGCCGCTCGACCGGCTGGCGCTGGTTGAAGATGCGCACGCCCTGCGGCGACAGCACCACCCAGTCGTCCTCTTCCAGGTAGGTGATGCGGCGGGTCAGCGAGGCCAGCGCCAGCGCATCGGTGCCGATATACATTTCGCCATCGCCATAACCAACCGCCAGCGGACTGCCGCGGCGGGCGCCGATCATCAAATCGGGCTGGCCGGCGAACACGACCGCCAATGAGAAGGCGCCGCGCAGGCGATCCATGGCATCGGCCATCGCCTGCTCCGGCGTGGCGCCATCATTGAGGCTCACGGTCAGCAGATGGGCGACGGCTTCGGTATCGGTATCGGTCTCGAAGCGTATGCCCTTGGCCACCAGCTCGTCGCGCAATTCGTGGAAGTTCTCGATGATGCCATTATGGACGATGGCGACCTTGTCGGTGGCGTGCGGATGCGCATTGCGCTCCGTCGGCCGGCCATGCGTCGCCCAGCGCGTATGGCCAATGCCGGTCTTGCCCGAGAGCGGCTCGCGCTCGAGCCGTTCGGCCAGGTTGTCGAGCCGGCCCTCGGCACGGCGGCGCTCGATGCCCTTGCCGACCAGGGTCGCGACGCCCGCCGAATCGTAGCCCCGATATTCGAGCCGGCGCAGTCCCTCCAGCAGCAGCGGCGCGACTTCGCGTTTGCCGATGATGCCAATGATGCCGCACATGCCGACTGCTCCTTAACGCTTCTTCTTGGCCGCTTCGGCGCGTGCCTTGTTGCGGGCGCGCAGCTTCGGCGCGCCGCCCTCGCGCATGCTCTGCGCCGAGCGTTCCACCGCGACGGCTTCCGCCGGCACCTCGTGGGCTATGACGCTGCCGGCTCCGACAATGGCGCCGGCCCCCACTTTCACCGGCGCGATAAGCGAGGCATTCGAGCCGACGAAAGCATTGTCGCCGATTTCGGTGCGATATTTGCCGAACCCGTCGTAGTTCACCGTAATGACACCGGCGCCGATATTGACCTTGGCGCCGATCGATGCGTCGCCGACATACGCCAGGTGATTGGCCTTGGCGCCCTTGCCCAGGGACGAAGCCTTGACCTCGACGAAGTTGCCGATATGCACATCCTCGCCCAGCGTCGTGCCCGGCCGCAGCCGCGCGAAGGGCCCGACAGTGGCGCCAGCGGCGATGCGCGCGCCATCGATGTGGCAGAAGCCCCTGATGGTGACGTTGTCGGCGATGGCGACGCCGGCGCCAAACACCACATTGGGTCCGATGGTGACGTCGCGGCCGAGTCGGGTATCGGCGGAGAAATAAACCGTTTCGGGATCCTGCAAGGTGGCGCCGTTCTCCATCGCGGCCAGCCGCAGGCGCTTTTGCATCGCCGCTTCCGCCATCGCCAGTTCGGCCCGCGAGTTTATACCCTGCAGTTCCTCGACCTCGCCTTCGATGAAAGCGCAGTCATGGCCAGTCTTGCGCGCCAGCGCCACCAGATCGGTCAGGTAGTATTCGCCCTTGGCGTTGTCGTTGCGCAGCCGGTCGAGCAGTTTCAGGGCCAGGCTGCCCTCGATCGCCATGACGCCGGCATTGCACAGGCCGATCTTAAGCTCTTCGGCGTTGGCGTCCCTGCTTTCGACGATGCGCTGCAGGAGGCCGCCATCCGTTACGAAGCGGCCATAGGGCGATGGATCGGCGGGCCGAAACCCCAGCACCGCGACGGCGGCCTTGCGGCGGCGGCGCGCTGCCAGTAGCCGACGCAATGTCGCTGCGGTCAGAAGCGGCGTATCGCCGTAGAGCACCAGAACTTCGCTGGCATCCTTGAGATGCGCGCGGGCGGCCTTCACCGCATCGCCAGTGCCGCGCGGCAGGGCCTGAATGGCGATGGGATGCGGCGCTACGCTAGCGGCAACGTCTTCCTGCCCCGGCCCCACGACAACCACCAGCCTGGCCGGCTTCAGCGCCTCGGCGGTGGCGGCGACGTGAGCAACCATCGGCCGGCCGGCCACCGGATGCAGCACCTTGGGCAACGCCGAACGCATACGCGTGCCGGCGCCGGCGGCGAGAATAACGACAGTCGGACCTTTGGCCATGAGGATGGAAGCGATGCCCCTGCAAGCGATGGCGCACAAAATGCCACAGCAGCACGGGCGAAGCCATGACGGAAGCAAGGCGGAATTGCGCTTGCGCTGCCGTCCGGGGCGCGCCAAAACCTGCGTCCGACCGCGACCCGAAAGCCCGCATGACATCCCTGCCCTTCGATACCATCGTCTTCGACCTCGACGGCACCTTGATCGACAGCGCACTCGATGTCGGCCTGGCCGTCAATCGCGTGCTGCAGGAGGAAGGCCTGCCGCAGATGGACGAAGCCATTGCCCGCTCGCTGATGGGCGAAGGCGGCAAGGTCATGGTAGCGCGGGCCTTCGCCAAGGCGGGCCGCAAGTTGGAAGAGGCGGCGTTGAACGCGCTGACGCGCCGGTTCATCGGCTATTACAAGGACAACCCCGTCGCCCACACTCTGCCCTATCCCGGCGTGCCGGAAACCTTGCAGCAGCTGCAGCGCGACGGCGCCCGCATGGCGGTGTGCACCAACAAGTTCGAGGGACCGGCGCGGCAGATCCTGGTCGCCCTCGACCTCATGCGCTTCCTCGACGACGTGGCGGGCGCCGATACTTTCGCCGTGCGCAAGCCCGATCCCGGCCACGTCACGCAGCTTGCGGCGCGCATGGGCGCCAGCCTCAGGCACGCCGTCATGGTGGGCGATTCCATGCACGATGTGCACGCAGGGCACGGAGCCAAAATTCCCGTCGTCGCCGTCTCGTGGGGCTATACGGTGCAGGCGCCCGCAACCTTCGGCGCCGAAATCCTGCTCGAGCGGTTTGCCGACCTGCCGCAAGCGCTGGTCGAACTGGCGCGGCAGCGTCAGGCAGTGTAGACGGTCCTGCCGCCCAGCACTGTGCGCAGGATTTTCGTTTTCGGCAGCTCCTCGATACTGCACGTCAGCGGATCGCGATCGACGATGGCAACGTCGGCGTAGGAGCCGGCTTCCAGCGTACCGACGCCCGGCCAGTGCAGCACCTGTCCCGCCCGCCGCGTCCACATCGCCACTGCCTCGTGGCGTGGAATGGCGTGGTCGGGCGTATTGTTGCGATGGCCGCTGCCGCCGAACTCATGCGTCTGCGCCAGCGTGATCTGCTCGAACGGATATTTCGGGCCCCAGTCCGAGCCGCCGCCGATGTTGATGCCCTGGCGGAACAGGCGGGCCAGGGGAATCAGGTCCTTCCAGACATGCTTGCCGATGCGCTCGGCATACAGGTCGCCCTTGCCCCAGGAGAAGCTGTTGGTGGTGGTGAGATCGAAGCCCAGAGCCTTGTAGCGTTTGCCCTGCGCTTCGCTGATCAGCATCGCATGCTGCAACACCCAGCCCTTCGACTTGATGTCCTTTCCCTTGCCGGCCAACTCCTCCAGCACGTCGAGAAAATCCTCGTGGTCGACATGGCCGACGGCCAGGAAATTGGCGCGCAGATCGTGCTGCAGGCAATACTCGGCGAAGGCCATTTCCTTCTCGCGCGAGGCGAAGCGGAAGGCGCTGTTGGGCCTGCCATAGGGATCGAGGCTGGGATCGAAGGTGCGCATGTACCCGGACCAGCAGGGCCCACCCTCCGACAGCGTCGCGCCGACGACCTTGAACCAGTCGTCGCCGTCGCGGTTGAGCGAGCGGGCAAGGTCGAGCTGCTTCTTGTAGTCCTCCAGCGACAGTGGCTGCAGCGGGGCGAAGGCGAACATCTCCGTTTCCATTGCCGCCATCACCCGCATGCTCAGCGCGCCGTCGCTGTGCAGCTTCTCGTAAGCCTCGATATGGGCCTTGGTCATGTTGTGCGGCTGGTAGATCGTGGTCACGCCCATGGCGTTGTACTCCGCCATGGCCTGGCGGGTGGTG
>JAQSWP010000047.1 GCA_029266575.1 Alphaproteobacteria bacterium
ATCGAGGTTGCATGGTGCGCACGTGGGTGCGCTGCCCCCCGGCCGGGGGGTGGGGGCCCTCCCGCTCATTGCTGAGCACCAAGGGGGAGGCTAGCCCAGGCCTGACCTGATCGCCGCGGCGCCATCTGCGCCCCAGCTCCAGCGGTTAAGCTATTGCGCCGCCACACTCTTAGCCAGGGATGCGACAACGGCGCGGATAACGAGCAAAGTGCCGGCGGCAGACGCCAAATGCGCCGCGGTGGTTGCACCGTGGTTGCACGGGCGAATCTCCGAGCAATGGTTCGAGCGCAAAAAGCCTTTAAAATATGGCGGACCCGAAAGGATTCGAACCTTCGACCTCTGCCTTCGGAGGGCAGCGCTCTATCCAGCTGAGCTACGGGTCCAGCGCGCGCGGACAATAAGGCAAACGCCCGGTTTTCGCAAACCAGCCGCCTATGCGCGCAAGCCTTTGGCGGCAGGGCGTTTTTCGCTGCTATAGTTCCCCCCGCCACCAGCGAGGAACGACCATGTCCGCCGCCCTGAAAGTCGCCGTCGTGCAAGCCGCTTCTGTCGCGTTCGATCTTGAGCGCTGCCTGCACAAGACGCGGCAACTGGCGGCAGATGCCGCGCGCCAGGGGGCCGGGATCGTGGTGTTCCCGGAGGCGTTTCTGTCGGGCTATCCCAAGGGTTCCAGTTTCGGCGCCGTGGTCGGCGCGCGCACCGATGCGGGCCGCGAGGAATACCGGCTCTACTGGGAGAGCGCGGTCGACGTGCCCGGCCCGGCGGTCGACTTCCTCGCGCGCGTGGCGCGCGAGAACGCGCTCTATCTGGTGATCGGCGTGATCGAGCGCGATCGCGGCACGCTCTATTGCACGGTGCTGCATTTCGCGCCGGACGGAAATTTCCTCGGCAAGCATCGCAAGCTGATGCCGACCGCCGCCGAACGCCTGATCTGGGGTTTTGGCGATGGCTCGACCTTGCCGGTCTACGACACGCCGCATGGCCGGCTGGGCTCGGTGATCTGCTGGGAGAACTATATGCCGCTGTTGCGCACGGCCATGTATTCAAAGGGCGTCGAAATCTGGTGCGCGCCGACGGCGGACGGGCGCGACAGCTGGATCCCCTCCATGCAGCACATCGCCTTCGAGGGCCGCTGCTTCGTGCTGTCGTGCAACCAGTTCTCGCGCCGCCGCGATTTTCCGGCCGATTTCCCCTGCGCACTGGGCGACGATCCCGCGACCGTCATCTCGCGCGGCGGCTCCTGCATCGTCGATCCGTTCGGCGCCATTCTCGCCGGTCCGCATTACGAGGGTGAAACCATTCTGACGGCGGAGATCGATCGCGGCCAGATCGCGCGCGGCAAATACGATTTCGACGTGGTCGGCCATTATGCGCGGCCCGACGTGTTCCAGCTCACCGTCGATGAGCGGCCGAAATCGCCGGTCGTCACTTTGCGCAATGCCGTCGGTGGCGAGCGGCTGGCGGGCGAGGAGAGCTAGTCCGCCGCCACGCCGAGCGCCTTGCGCAGGCGCTCGCGCAAGATGACGCCGTCCTTGGGTGGGAGCACCAAGGGCAATTCCTCGAATCGCACCTTGGCGACGCAGAACAGCGGGCCTTTGTCCTCACGAACACGGCGCAGCGCGTCGTCGGCGTCACTCTCTTTCGTAACGGTCCAGCTCCGGCCGATGCCGGCCGCCTTCGCCATGGCGGCGAGGTCGGTGCCGCGCGCGGTATTGGTCCGCTGCCCGCCGGTCTCGCCATAGGTCTCATTGTCCAGCACCAGCACCGCCAGATTCCTGGGCGCCATCGCGGCGATGGTGGTGAGCGCAGTCAGGCCCATCAGCATCTCGCCATCGCCTGTGACAACCACAATGCGGCGGTTCGGCTGCGCCAGCGCCAGGCCCAGCCCGACCGAAACCGCGCCCCCCATGGCGCCCCATAACGGGAAGTTCAGATCGCGATCGCCGGCGGCCGTGATGTCCCAGGCGGCCGAACCCAAACCGGCGACTACGAGCAGATCGGGCGCGTCTTTCAAAAGTGCGGCAACCAGCGGACGGCGGCGGAGATCGATTTGACTCATGCGCCGAGCCTAGAGCAAATCAGGGTTTGACGGAATCGCTTGCGATCCCGTCAAACCCTGTGAATTTGCTCTAAACTTAACGAGTAGAGCGGATTCACCTGACTAGGTGAAAGCGCTTGCGCTTCCACCTAATCATGATCCGCTCTAGCGCATTCGCTCACGGCGGCGCAGTCCTTGTGCAGAACGCATCTTTTGCATTGCAGCAACAAATCATTCCTTCACGCCAGGAATAAAATGGACGGACGCGGAGAAGCAAGGCGGGGCATTCATTCCAATGTCGTTTCGCATCGGTAACTGAACCGGCGGCGATCATGTTGCTGCGCAGGATGGCGCGAAAACAGGCAGGAAATTCGGGCTCGGCGCGTTGCGAGAGCGCCAAGGGGATGCAATAGTTCGCGCAACTTCCGGCGGCCACGCCGGACACACGACGCCCCAAGGGCGCCACTCCAACGATCCATGGGAGGATCAAAACGCCATGACGACAGACAAGCGCAAGAAATCCGGCACCAATGCCAGCCGGCGTAAATTCCTGAGCGTCGCCGGCTTGGCGGCCGGCGCCGGCGTCGCGACGCTCGCCATGCCCAACGTGTCGCGCGCGCAAACCGTGACCATGAAGATGCAGGGCTCATGGGGCGCCAAGGACGTGTTCAACGAGATGGCGATGGACTACGTCCAGCGCGTCAACGATCTGGGCGGCACCCGCCTGAAGATCGACTACCTGGTCGGCGGCGCGGTGGTGCATCCGTTTCAGGTGCTGGACGGCGTGCATGGCGGGCAGATCGATGCCGCCCATACCGTCACCGTCTACTGGTACGGCAAGCACAAGGCGGCCTCGCTGTTCGGCACCGGCCCGGTGTTCGGCTTCAACGCCAATGAGGGCCTGGGCTGGATCCATAACGGCGGCGGCAAGGAGCTGTTCGAGGAGCTGCAGACGCAGATCATGAAGATCAACGTCAAGAGCTTCTTCGCCATGCCGATGCCGACCCAGCCGCTGGGCTGGTTCAAGAAGCCGGTTACCTCGATGGCCGACATGAAAGGCCTCAAGTACCGCACCGTCGGCCTCGCCGCCGATCTGATGCAGGCGATGGGCCTTGCAGTCGCCCAGCTTCCCGGCGGCGAAATCGTGCCAGCCATGGAGCGCGGCGTGATCGACGCTTTCGAGTTCAACAACCCGACCTCGGATCGCCGCTTCGGCGCCCAGGACGTGGCCAAGAACTACATGATGGGCTCGCACCATCAGGCGACGGAATACTTCGAGATCATGTTCAACCGCACCAAGTTCAACGCCCTGCCCAAGGAACAGCAGGCGATCCTGCAGACCTGCGCCGAGGCGGTGTCGTCGGCCAACGAATGGAAGGCGATGGACTACTACTCGAAGGATCTCGCCGAACTGGTCGAGAAGGAGAAAGTCAACGTCATCCGCACGCCGAAAGACGTGTTCGACGCCCAGATCAAGGCCTGGGACGGGCTGATCGTCGAACTGGCCAAGGATCCGTTCATGAAGAAGGTGATGGATTCGCAGAAGGCCTGGGCGCGTCGGGTGGTGTATTACGGCATGAACAACTCCACCGACTATCGTGGCGCCTTCAACCATCACTTCCCCAACGTGCTCAAGGGCTAAGCCCCCGGCAGAATTGTGAAGCGAACCGGAAGGCGGCGTGCGATCCACGCCGCCTTCTTTTTCATGTAGTCTCCGCTTGGCCACCCCGGCCGGAACCAGCCAATGACCAAATTTCTCTATTTCATCGATTCGATCAGCACCTGGGTGGGCAAAGCCTTCGCCTGGATGATCCTGATCCTCTGTCTTGCCGTCACCTACGAGGTGATGGTGCGCTACGTCTTCCGCGCCCCCACCACCTGGGCCTTCGACATCAGCTATATCAGCTATGGCGCGCTGTTCCTGATGGCCGGCGCCTACGCGCTGGTGCGCAACGGGCACGTGCGTGCCGACGTCTTCTACCGTTTCTGGAAGCCGCGCACGCAAGCCACCATGGATCTCATCCTCTATGTCATTTTCTTCCTGCCCGGCGTTGCGGCGCTGATCTACTCCGGCTGGAAATACGCCGAGTTCTCGGTGCGGTTCAAGGAGGTCAGTATCTTCAGCCCGGCCGGCATTCCGATCTATCCGCTCAAGGTGCTGATCCCGCTGACCGGCGTTTTCCTGTTGTTGCAGGGCATCGCCGAGATCATTCGCTGCCTGATCTGCATTCGCAACGGCCAGTGGCCGGTACGGCTGCACGACGTGGAGGAAACCGAAAGCATCATCCTGCGCGAAAAGGAGCTGCATAGGAACGACCCGCAACCGCTGTCCAGCGGCAAAGGAGCCGGCCAATGAGCGATCCCGCAGTCGGCATGCTGATGCTGGGCCTGTTCCTGTTCGTCATCATGCTTGGGTTCCCGATCGCCTTTTCGCTGATTGCGATGGGCGTCGGTTTCGGCTTCTACGCCTACTACACGCCAGGCCAGGTCATCTTCGAAAACCGCGTCTTCACGCTGCTGGTGCAGAAGGCCTTCGAGGTCTCATCCAGCGATACGCTGGTGGCGGTGCCACTCTTTCTCTTCATGGGCTATCTGGTCGAACGCGCCAGTATTCTCGATCGACTATTCCATTCGTTGCAGATTTCGATGAAGAACGTACCGGGCTCGCTGGCCGTCGCGACACTTGCGACCTGCGCCATGTTCGCGACCGCCACCGGCATCGTCGGTGCGGTGGTGACGTTGATGGGGCTGCTGGCGTTCCCCGCCATGCTACGTGCGGGCTACGACGTCAAGCTTTCGGCCGGCGTGGTTTGCGCCGGCGGCTGCCTGGGCATCCTCATTCCGCCCAGCGTGCTGCTGATCGTTTATGCCGCCACCGCCGGCGTTTCGGCGGTGAAGCTCTATGCCGCGGCCTTCATCCCCGGCTTGATGCTGGCTTCGTTCTATATCGTCTACGTCATCGTCCGCGCCATGATCAATCCTGCCCTGGCGCCGAAGCTGCCGCGCGAGCAGACCGATGTGCCGATCGGCGAGGTCATAAGAGCGCTGGCGACCTCGTTCGTGCCGCTGGCGCTGCTGATCGTCTCGGTGCTGGGCGCTATCCTGTTCGGCCTGGCAACGCCATCGGAAGCGGCAGCCGCCGGCGCCTTCGCCTCGATCCTGCTGGCCGCGGGCTACCGGGCGCTGAACTTCCAGATGCTGAAAGAGTCGGTCTATCTGACCGCGCGCGCTTCGGCGATGGTGTGCTGGCTGTTCATCGGCTCGTGGACCTTCTCCTCGGTGTTCGCGCTCCTGGGCGGGCAAAAGCTGATCGAGGATTTCTTCATCGGCATGAACCTGTCGCCGATCATGTTCCTGGTGCTGACCCAGTTCCTGATCTTCCTGCTGGGCTGGCCGCTGGAATGGACCGAGATCATCGTCATCTTCGTGCCGATCTTCCTGCCGCTGCTGGACGATTTCCATATCGATCCGATCTTCTTCGGCATCCTGGTGGCGCTGAATACGCAGACCGCTTTCAACACGCCGCCGGTGGCGATGGCGGCCTTCTACCTCAAAGGCGTGGCGCCACCATGGGTGAAATTATCGGACATCTTCAGCGGCTCGCTGCCCTTCGTGGCCATGGTGTTCATGGTCATGGTGCTGGTCTACGTCTTCCCCGACCTGGCGCTGTGGCTGCCGAGATACCTCTATAGCAACTGATCATGGCGGCGCATGAATTGTCGCTGGCGCAGGCGGCGCTGGAAATCCGCGAAGGCAGGCTAAGCGCGGCCGAACTGGCGCAGGCCTGTTTCGACCGCATTGAAGCCGTCGACGGAGAAGTCCAGGCCTGGACCTTCCTCGACCGTCAGCATGTGCTGGCCCAAGCCGAGCGCGCCGACGACTGGCGCCGGCAAGGCAAGCCGCTGGGCCCGCTGCATGGCGTGCCGATCGGGATCAAGGACATTTTCGATACCGGCGACATGCCCACCGAACTTGGCTCGCCGATCCATGCCGGGCGCACGCCGCGCAAGGATGCGGCCTGCGTCGCCCGGTTGCGCGCGGCGGGCGCCGTGATCATGGGCAAGACGGTGACCACCGAATTCGCCTATTTCCATCCCGGCAAGACGCGCAATCCGCACGATCCCAAGCGCACGCCGGGCGGCTCCTCGTCCGGCTCCGCCGCGGCCGTTGCCGCGGGAATGGTGCCAGGCGCCATCGGCAGCCAGACCAACGGGTCTGTGATCCGCCCCGCCTCGTTCTGCGGTGTCGTCGGGTACAAACCGACGCATGGATTGATCCCCCGAAGCGGCGCGCTGCTCTTGAGCCGGGCACTGGATCATGTCGGCGTTTTCGCCCGCACGATCGAGGACGCGGCGCTGCTGGCGCAGTGCATGGCGGGCTACGACGAGGGCGATGCCGATACGCGACCGATCGCCGTGCCGCCGCTGGTCGAGACCACGCGCCAGGAGCCGCCGCTGCCGCCGCGTTTCGCCTTCGTCAAAACGGCGGCGTGGGACCAGGCCGAAAAAGACACCCGGGATGGCTTCGCTGCCTTGCTGGAAAGACTGGGCGAGAGCGCCGAAGAGGTCGACCTCACCGCCTCGACCCGGCCGATCCACGACCTGCACGCCATCATCATGCAAGTCGAGATGGCGGAGAATCTGCGTCCCGAACTGACGCGCGCCCGCAACCAGCTTTCCGCGCCGCTGCTGGAACTGCTCGACAACGGTCGAGCCCGGTTGGCGGTCGATTACCGGCGGGCTCTGGATCTGGCCGCGCCCATGGCCGACCAGCTGGAAAGCGTGCTGGACGAGTTCGACGCCATCCTCACCCCGGCGGCGGCGGGCGAAGCACCGCTCGGCCTGACTGCCACCGGCAGCCCGGTTTTCTGCACCATCTGGTCCTATCTCGGCATGCCGGCCGTGAGCTTGCCGCTGTTGCAGGGCAGCAACGGCCTGCCGATCGGCGTGCAACTGGTGGGCAAGCGCGGCAACGATGCGCGCCTGTTGCGCACCGCGCGCTGGCTGGTGCACCATCTCAACGGCCGCGGCAGACGCGCCGCGGCGAAAGGGAAGCAGCGATGATGAACCTGGTCATTCCCGGCGTGCTCGGCATTGCCATCCTGATGGGATTTCTCGGCTTCCTGCTGGGCAAGATACTGGCGATACCGCTGATCGTTATAGCCGTCAGCGTGACCCTCCTGCTGGTCTACGACTTTTATCTCGAGATCAAGGCCGCGCGCGGCAACGGCAAGTAGTCGCTACTTCGCAAAACTCTTCGAGCCGATCAGGCGCTGGCCCAACAGCAGGGCCACCGCATTCGGTCCCTCAAAGGCCAGCCGCGCCGCCGATTCGACGGCGGCCGCCACGTCCTCGGCCTTGTCGACCCGCTGCACGATCACCCCGACCGCCTTCAGCGTTTCCTCAGTCGCCTGCCCCATCGACACCTGCCACGGGTTGAACTCGCCCCATTCGCCACGCATGGTGATCAGCATCAGGAGCGGCAGGCGGCATATGCGCGGCAGGCCCAGCATGTTGATGCAATTGCCGACGCCGGAGGATTGCATCAGCAGCGCGCCCCGCAGCCCGCCCAGCGAGCCGCCGGCCAAGAGCGCGATGCCGTCTTCCTCCGTCGCCAGCGGCGCCACCTGCATGGCGTTATCGGACGAGCACATCTCGATCAGCTTCTTGTGCCCGGCATCGGGCACGTGCGCCACCAGCCCGATGTTCCAGCGCTTCAGCGCCGCGAAGAGATCGCTGGGCCAGGCAGGCTCGCTCATTTGACACGCACCTTGCCCACGCCCGCCTGCTCACAGGCGAGGTCGAGTAAAGCCGAGAAATCCCGCCCGCCGTAATCGCCGCTCTTCTTGGCCAGCGACAGCGCCTCGCGTGCCGCCGCTCCCATGAAGGCGGGCACGCCGAACTCCGACGCCGCCTGCATGGCCAGCGCCAGATCCTTGTGCGCCAGCGCGATGCGGAACCCAGGATTGGTGTCGCCCGACAGCACCTTGATCGGCCACATGATCTTCAGATGCCCGTTGGTGGCGGTGGTACCGTTGACGACGTCGAGCGTGATCTTGGGGTCGAGCCCGAAGGCCTGGGCCAGCGCCATGGCTTCGGCCGAGAGCTGGCAGGTGGCGATGGCAAGGAAATTATTGACCAACTTGGTGCGGATGCCGCTGCCCGGCCCGCCACAATGATGGATGGTGGTGCCCATGGCTTCGAGCGCGCCGCGCACCCGGCCGAGATCGTTGTCGCGCGCACCCACCATGAACAGGCTTTCGCCTTTCTCGGCTTGCGTCACCGTGCGGCCGACCGGAGCATCGACGAAGCCAAGGCCGCGATCGCGCAAGGCTGAGGCCAGCCGATCGGTCGCCGCCGGATCGATGGTGCTCATGTCGACGATCAGCGTGTCGCGCCGCGCATGCTCTGCGATGCCGCCCGGGCCCAGCACCACTGCTTCGACGTCGGGCGAGTTGGGCAGCATGGTGAAGATGATGTCGCAGTCGCGCGCCAGTTCGGCGAGTGAGGCGGCGGCCGTGGCGCCAGCCTGCACCAGCGGCGCCATCGCCTCAGCGCGCACGTCGAACACCGTCAGTTCATGTCCTTTGGCGGCGATGTTGCGCGCCATTGGCCGCCCCATCGCCCCCAGCCCGACAAAGCCGATCTTCTCCCGCCCGCTTGAATTCATTGCTTTCCTCCCCTGCCGCAGTCTCCCGGGCGCGCCGGCAAAGGTCAATCGCGGCCGGCCTGCATGCCGCCCGTCCGAAAGATTTGCCCGCAGGCCGGTTTTGCCGCACCGCCGCAGGTCATCCACAAGCAGCGGGAAAATGTGATGGTCGCGGTCCTGCCGGGCCATGGCAGACTCGACAGCCGGTGCCTGCCGCCGAAACCACCTTGGGGAAAACGCATGAACTCCGAATTTCTTCTGCTCGCCTTGAGCGCATTGCTATGCCTGCTGCTGGTGTTGCCTTACGCCACGGCGCTGACCCTGAAGCTTGGCCTGCCCGTGATGGCGGGCAATCGCGAAGGCTTGCCCGAACCGACGGGCTGGATCGGCCGCGCCAAGCGGGCCCACATGAACATGCTGGAAAATCTCATTCCTTTTGCGGCGCTGGTGCTGGCCGCGCACGGCATGGGCAAGCTTGGTGGCCTGACGCTATTGGGCGCGCAGCTGTTCTTCTGGGGCCGCATCGCGCATGCGGCGACCTACATCGCCGGCATCCCCTATGCCCGCACCGCCGGCTTCTTCATCGGCTATGTCGGCATGGCCCTGATCTTCATCAACATCGTTCGGTAACAGGTTGCCGCCGATCGTACGGGTGTGAAGCGCGTCACACCTGACCGTCCGTATGCCTTCGCCGCCCGTGCAGCGGGACTAAGCTTTGGTCCTCGCTTCACTGGCTGCGGAGGTTGTCATGGATGCCTTGCGTGCGTCGTCTGAAGAGACGTTCCAGTTCCGCGTTCCCCCCGATCCACGCGTATCCTACCAGCAGCATGCCGAGATGGCCGAACTCTGGCGTGAGGATCTGCGCCGCCAGGCGCAGGATCGCGCGGCAGGGCAACGCGAAAAGGCCGAGGCGCTGGATCGGGCGCAACGCAAGCTGCGTGCGCTACTGAACGACGAAGCCCGCTACAAGCTTGATTTGCTGCGCCGGGAAATCGGCGAGCGCCATCTCGACAGCCCGCAATCGCTGCTGGGCGGGCAGATTCCGCAGGCGGAAATCGACCGCATCAAGGACGCCCTGCATGGCGGCGGCATCGACACCCGCGCCATCAGAACCACGGTCGGCGATTTGAGCGATCACCTGCAGCGCCCCGATCACCGCTACCCGCTGGTCACCGCGTTCGACTGGCGCAAGATCTACGATTATTACCATCGGCCCGACCCCGGCCCGCGCAATCCTTGGGTAACGTTCCGCCCGCCCTACTGGGGCTGGCAGACCGGACACGACACCGGCGCGGTGGTGCATTTCAACGTCTCGCACCAGCACCTCATCGATGCCAATACCGGACAGGTCGGCAACATTCTCAACATCGAATGTCCCGACGCGTCCGACATCTCCGTCGGCTCGCGCGAGACCCACACCCAGGTCGCCTTCTGGTACCAGGCGCCGGTCACCGGCCTGGTCGAGATCAACGTCACCGCCATTTGCGGCGAAGCCCGGCACTGGCTGCGGGTGAAAGACGAATGGGGCGTGTCCGATTGCAGCGTCACCCACAACTGCCACATCATGGCGCATGTGCTGCACTCGGCGGTGCGCGGCCCGTCTTTCCAACTGGCCTCGTATTTCAACTACAAGGGCGACACCTCGGCCTATCGCGACGAGCAGCATGTGTTGCCGGGCCAGACCGTGTTCGCGCCGCTGGTCAGCGATGCGCCTGTGGCGGCCGGCGACTGGATGGTCATCCGCGCCGGCGTGCGCTGCATCAACGGCTCGATTACCAACGACATGGAGATCTACAGCAAGCTCACCATGTCCTGGTTCCTCTCCCGCATCGACGTGCACATACGGGAGTGATGCCTCAGCGCACCAGGCACCACGTCAGCTCGTGCTTGTTGTGATGCAGGTGGAAGAGCTGCGAGCCCGGAATGGCGGCGAAGGCGCGGGCGGTGTCGTGATCGGTTTCGCCCTGGAATTTCAGGGTGCAAACGAAATTGCGCGCCTGTCCTTGCGCCAGCCAGCGTTCGATCATCTTCAACAGCCGCGCCGGATAGCAGATGACGTCGCAGCACAGCCAGTCGATCGGCCCGAATGACGCCGGCTCAAGCGCGAAGGCGCTATCCTGCCGCCATTCGATGTTGGGCAGTGCCGCGATGCGCGGCTCCAGCGGCGCCTTGTCGATGGCGATCACCCTGGCACCCAGCTTTGCCAGCACCCAGCTCCAGCCGCCCGGGCTGGCGCCGAGGTCGAGGCAGGTTTCGCCCGGCTGCGGATAGGCGCGCAATCGCGTCAGCGCATCCCACAGCTTGAGATAGGCGCGATTGGGCGGACCTTCCCTGTCTTCGACAAACTCGACTGCGCCATTGGGGAACGGGCTGGAGCAGTCCGCCGCCGCCAGCATCCGGTCGGGCGCCAGCAGGGTCCATGAGCCCAGCGGCGCGACGGGCGCGGCGTGCGGAAAGACGATCGGCTTGGCCGACACATGCGGCAGTTTTTCGGCGATGAGTTTGCCTCGCCGGAAATGCTCCGGCGCGTAGAGCGCCCAGTTGCGCTGTATGGCGCGCAGCTTGCTGGCGGCATCGCCGATCGAAGCGATTTCGATCTCCTGCGGCTCGCGCCAAATATTGGCCGCCCAGGCTGCCGGCGCCGCACCGCCGTCGCAAAGCATCAGCCGGCCATGTTCGGCGACGATGCGGTCGCCCAATTCGACGCGCAATTGCGGCTCGAACCCTTCCGCCGCCAGATAGGCCGAGCGCATCTAGTCCTCTTCGGCTAGAAAGCCCGCCGCGCGCTGGTCGGCGCCCGATGGCAGCGGTGCCGTGGGATCGAGCATCCAGGCCAGCACGTCCTCCTGCACCCTGCCGGCCTGCAGGTCTCGCAGCAGCAGATGATAGCCATCGTCATAGACGGCGAATTTGATAGTCGGATCCCTGGGGATGCGCTTGGCCAGAGTGCGCATGATGGACGGCGGCACCACGCGCTCGCGCGCGCCATAGGCGATCAGCATCGGGCCTTTCAGTTTCGGCGCGGCTTCGAGCGCGGCGTCCATGGCATTGACCAGGCCCCAGACCAGATCGACCCGGGGCGCCTTGATCACCAGCGGATCGCGCGACAGCTCGCGCAGCATGGCGATGTTGTCGGACGGGCTGTAGTTCATGCCCACGGTCGAGACCGGCCACCACGGAATGGCGAAGGCGATGGCGCTGAGCCCGTTGCGCCCGACCGCGCCCAGGGTCTCGCGCCCGCGCGCCGCCGGCCCCAGCAGCACCGTGGCATCGGGCGGCGGCACGCGGCCTTGCGCCAGAGCCGCCATCACCAGCGCCGATCCCATGCTTTCGCCCATCAGAACGAATTTGGCACCGGGATGTTTCTGCCGCACCAGCGATTGCGCCATGGCGAGATCGTCCAGCATGGCGTCGACCCCGGCCCAGCGCCGCGCCGTCGCCGTGGCGCCGAAACCGCGCTGGTCGTAGGCGTAGGTGGCGACGCCCTTGTCGCGCCAGATCAGGGCTGCCTTCTCGAACGCCCGCGAATAATCGCCGAAGCCGTGCAGCCCCAGCACCACAACCTTGATCTCGCCATCGGGCAGCCAGCGCCGCAACGGCAGGCGATAACCGTCGGCGGCGACCAAGGCGCCATCCTGCAAGGTCGGCGCGGCAATGGGCGGGCCGGGCGGTTCCAGATGCGGGCCGCACGCCGCCAGCATTGCCGTCATCAGACAAACAAACAGCAGCCTCATGCGTTTTGCGTCAAAGCCACGAACGCGTCTTCCAGATCGCTCTCTTCCGTCGTCAGGTCGGCGATCGCAAGCCCCGCCGCCTGCCCCGCCGCCACGATCTGCAGCACATTGGTGGCGCTGGGCCGGTAGCCGACATCGATGCGGATCGGCGTCTTCAGATCGGCATGCCACTGGCCGAAAGACGGCGGCAATGCCTCGACCGGTTGCGCCAGGTGCAAGATTACTTTCTTGCTGTCCAGCCGCGCCAGCAGCGCCTCCGTGGTGTCGTCGGCCGTAACCTTGCCCTGATGGATGATGGCGATGCGATCGCACAGCTCCTGCGCCTCTTCCAGATAATGCGTGGTCAGCAGCACGGTGGTGCCAGCCGCATTCAGCCCACGCACGTATGCCCATAATTGTTGGCGCAATTCGATATCGACCCCGGCGGTGGGCTCGTCCAGCACCAGCACCGGCGGATTGTGCACCAGCGCCTTGGCCACCAGCAGCCTGCGCCGCATGCCGCCCGACAGCGTGCGCGAATAGGCATCGGCCTTGTCGGTCAGGCGCACGGCTTCGAGAATTTCCATGGTGCGGCGCTCGGCCGGAGGCACGCCATAGAGACCCGCCTGCAGTTCAAGCGCCTGGCGCGGCGTGAAGAAGGCATCGAGGTTTAGTTCCTGCGGCACCACGCCGATTGCCGCCCGCGCATTGCGCGGCTGACGGTCGATGTCGATATCCCAGATGCGCGCGGTGCCACTGGTCTTGACCACAAGACCGGCCAGGATGTTGATCAGGGTCGATTTGCCGGCGCCGTTTGGCCCCAGCAGACCGAAAATCGAGCCGCGCGGTATCGCCAGATCGACGTTGTTCAATGCCAGCTTGGCCGGGCTGTTGCCGCGGCCCTTGTAAAGCTTGGTCAGGCCTTTGACCTCGACCGCCAGCGCCGGCAGGGTGGCGCTGCTTTTATCCGCAACCATGGTGTCCATGGCCGGAAGCTGGCCCAGCGCGGCGGCAAAAACAAGGCTGCCAGCATTTCGCCGGCAGCCTTGATCTGCGGCTGCGTCCGGCTATGATCCGCGCCGCTTTAGCCCTCTTAGCCGACAGGCAGCAAAATGGCCATTCCGCCGCCCCCCGAAGTGTTCGAAGTCGAAACGCCAAAAGTCGCCTGCGACGGCAGTGGCGGGGCCTTGGGCCATCCGCGCGTGTGGCTGAACCTGGGCAAAGAGGGCATGGTGGATTGTCCCTATTGCGACCGGCGCTATCAGCTCAAAGCCGGCCTCAAGGTGCACGCCCACACTCATTGATTCGCTGCGGTGGCAGCCGCGCATGCGGCCAGTGTAAACTGGCGGCATGATCGCAAAAGCCCCAAAAACTGCCGCTAAACCCGAGCCCAAACTGGGCAATCTGCGCAATCTCTATCTGGTCGATGGCTCGGGCTATATCTTCCGCGCCTTCCACGCGCTGCCGCCGATGACGCGGTCCGATGGCACGCCGACCAATGCCGTGTTTGGCTTCTCTACCATGCTGATGAAGCTGATGGACGATGCCGCCGCCGACCATCTGGCGGTGATCTTCGATGCCGGGCGCGAGACCTTCCGCAACAAGATCTACGATCAGTACAAGGCGCACCGGCCGGAGCCGCCGGACGAGCTGATCCCGCAATTCGCGCTGATCCGCGAGGCGGTGCGCGCCTTCAATGTGCCCTGCATCGAGCTGCCGGGCTATGAGGCGGACGACCTGATCGCCACCTACGCCGACCAGGCGCGCGCCATGGGGGCCAATGTCACCATCGTCTCCTCGGACAAGGATCTGATGCAGCTGGTGCGCGAGGGCGTGCAAATGCTCGATCCGATCAAGAACAAACCGATCAATGCGCCAGAGGTGTTCGAGAAATTCGGCGTGCCGCCGGAGAAGGTGGTGGACGTGCAGGCGCTGGCCGGCGATTCGACCGACAACGTGCCTGGCGTGCCGGGCATCGGCATCAAGACCGCAGCGCAACTGATCACCGAATACGGCGATCTGGAAACGCTGCTCGCCAGCACCGCCAAGATCAAGCAGCCGAAACGGCGCGAGGCGCTGGAAGCCAATGCCGAACTGGCGCGCATTTCCAAGAAACTGGTGCAGCTCGATCACAACGTGCCGGTGCCGCAGCACGCCGATACGCTGGACAAGACCGATCCCGATCCCAACGTGCTGATCCCGTGGCTGGAATTCCAGGGCTTCAAGCGCATCCTGCCGCGCGCCCGCGAACGCTTCGGCGATGCCGCGCCCGGCACGCCGGTGCCTGATCTGTCAGACGGACTCGAAACCGAAACGCAGCGCCAGAAGCGCGTGAGCGAATTCAATGCCGAGAAGGAGAGGAATGGCGGCGCGGCGCCGGTCGCGCCCAAACCCGTCATGCGGCATTTCGAGGAGGTCAAGGACGAACTGCCGCCGATCGGCCAGACGCCCTACGAGATGATCACCGAAGCCATGGTGCTGGAATCCTGGATGGCGGAAGCCATGCGGGCCGGCACCATCACGGTCGATACCGAAACCGATTCGCTCGACGAGTTGAAAGCCAACCTTATCGGCGTGGCGCTGGCGCTGCCCGACGGGCGCGCCGCCTACATTCCCATCGGCCATCGCAAGCCCGGCTCGCAGGACACGCTCGATTTCGATGGTGGCGGTGCGGGCACCTTGCTGCCCAACCAATTGCCACTCGAAAAAGTCGTGGCAATCCTGAAGCCGGTTCTGGAAAGCGATGCGGTGCTGAAGATCGGGCAGAACGTGAAATACGATCTGAAGGTGCTGCGCCGGCATGGCATCGACATGACGCCGGTTGATTGCACGATGCTGCTTTCCTTTGTTTTGGAAGGCGGCAAGCACGGCCATGGCATGGACGAGCTTTCCGACATGTTCCTCAGCCACAAGCCGATCACCTATGACGACGTCACCGGCACCGGTCGCGCGCGGGTCACCTTCGAGCAGGTGCCGCTGGAAAAGGCGCTACCCTATTCGGCAGAAGACGCCGAAGTCACGTTCCGCTTGTGGAAGCTTCTAAAACCCCGGCTGGTGGCTGAGAGCATGACCGCCATGTACGAGCGCTACGAGCGGCCGCTGATCCAGGTGCTGGCCGACATGGAGCAGGCCGGCATCAAGGTCGACGAAACCGAGCTGAAACGCCTATCGACCGATTTCGCCGAACGCCTGGTCGAGCTGGAGAAGCAGATCCATGCGCTGGCCGGCCACCCGTTCAACATCGGCTCGCCCAAGCAATTGGGCGAGGTGCTGTTCGACGAATTGAAGCTCGGCGCGGGCTCCAAGAGCGCCAAGACCGGCGCCTACACCACCGGCGCCGACATTCTGGAGGAGTTGGCTATCCAGCACGAACTGCCACGGCGCGTTCTGGAATGGCGACAGCTGTCGAAGCTGAAAAGCACCTACACCGACGCCCTGCTGCTGCAGATCGATGCCAACGACCGGCGCGTGCACACCTCCTATCACATGACCGG
>JAQSWP010000247.1 GCA_029266575.1 Alphaproteobacteria bacterium
ATCGAGCTGCACGAAGCCCGGGCTCCACGGCGCGCGCATGGGATCGGGGAAATCGGGATAGAGCGTCAGGGCGGCTGCGGCCAAGGAGGCGGCGGCGGCGAAGCGTCCGGCTTTGGTCCAGTCCAGGCGCAGGATACGCAAACTCGCCAGTACGATGAGCGGCGCCAGCATCTCCAGCGGCAGGGCGTAGCGGTAGATGGCGTACATCGTGAGCCACAGCACGTAAGACACGGCGGCGAACAGCAGCACGGCACGCGGCTTTGCTTCGGCGCGCCAGCACAAGAACAGCGCCGGGACGGCAGCGAGGAAGGCCAGCAGCAGGCGGGGATCGCGGAACTCGGCTTCGGCCGCTTTCCAGGAGTCGAAGGTGAAGAGGAAGGGGAAAATGACGCGATCGGCGAGATCGAGCTGGCCGAGGAATTTCAGGTCGCGAAAATCGGTGGCGCCGGCCATGGGCGAGAGGAAGATATCGTTGAAATAGGGAAAGAACGGATTGCCGAATTCGCGCCACAGGTGCCACGCCCACCAGCCACCGCCGATCAGCGTCCCGGCGAGACCGCCAATGCCGGCCACCATCACCGCGCGCAACCAGAATTGCCGCGGCAGGATGGCGAGCAGCGCCACGGCAAAGGCCACCACATAGGTGGCGACGGTCAGTTTCAGTCCCAGTGCCAGACCCAGCAGCAAAGCGCCGGCGGCGGCGGGCACGACGATGGACAGCCCGGCCTCCGCCCGATCGCGGGCGACCAGCAGCAGCAGCAGCGCCGCCAGCACTGCGAGCGACAGGGTGTTGTCGTGATAGGTGGCGCCAAATTGCACCAGGGTCATCGCTCCCGTAGCGCCGACCAGGGTCAGGACCAGCGCGATGCCATTGCGAAATCTGGTTTCCGTCGGCAGCAGATGCAGCGCCAGCGCAAACAGCAGCGGCATGATCAGGCCCTGCACCGCGCCCAGCAGAAATCCCACCAGCCAGGCCGGCAGGATCTGGGCCGCGAGATAGACCGGCAGATCGAGAAAGGCGTTGTGAAAGGTCGGATTGAGCGCCGGCATGATGTCGAAATTCAGCCGGCCGGTGAGAAAGGCGTAAGGGATGTAATAGTGATAGACGCGCAGATCCCAGTTCGCATCCTGGCCCTGCACCAGCGCGGCAAGGCCGCCCAGCAGCGGGCCAATCAGCCAGAGCGCGCGCGAAAGCGTCATGCGTCGTTGGCGACGCCGAAGCGCAGCGGACGGAAGAATTCGCGCATATCCTCCACCAGCAGATCCGGTTCCTCCAGCGCCGCGAAATGCCCCCCGCTGGGCATTTCCGTGTAGCGGCGCAGATTGTAGGAACGCTCGATCCAGGCCCGAGGCGGCGGCGGCGAGAGATCGGCCGGGAAGCGAGCGAAGCCGGTCGGCGTTTCCACCCGCGTGCCCGGCGTCGGGCCGAAGATGTTTTCCTCGCGCACGCCGCGATAGAGCCAGTTGGCGGTGCCGATGCTGCCCGTCACCCAGTAGATCATGATGTTGGTGATCAGCGTGTCGAGGGTGAAGTGTTCCAGCACATTGCCCTGGGCATCGCTCCAGCCATGGAATTTTTCCAGCACCCAGGCGGCTAGCCCGGCGGGCGAATCGCTCAACGCGACGTTCAGCGTCTGCGGTTTGGTGCCCTGGATGCGCTGGTAGGCGGTTTCGCGTTCGCGCACCTTGCGCGCCTCGGCCAGCCAGGATTTCTCCTCCGGCGCCAAATCGGCGGTCCGCTCATCGATGGGCGGGCGGAAGCCCGCCATGTTGAGATGGATGCCGATCAACCCGGTGTCCTCATCCCTGCCGCTCCAGGGATGGTCGTAGCCAAGCCACGACGTGACGATGGCGCCCCAATCGCCGCCTTGCGCGGCATAGGGGCCGGTGAAGTTCAGCCGCTCTGTCATCAGCCGGTGCCAAAGTTTGGCAATGGAGCGCGGCCCGATCGGCCCGGCGCCGCCATTACGCATTGGCGGCCCTGAGAAACCATAGCCGGGCAGGGTCGGTACGATGACGTCGAAGGCATCAAGCTGGTTGCCGCCGTGCTTCTCGGGATGGGCAAGCTGGTCGATGATGCCCATGAATTCGAGCGTCGAGCCGGGCCAGCCATGGGTCAGCACAAGCGGCAGCGGCGCCGGGCCCTCGCTTGGTGTTGCCGGCTCGCGGATGAAATGCAGCCGCTGGCCGTCGATGTCGGTAAGATATTGCGGGAAGCGGTTGAGCTCGGCCTCCGCCTTGCGCCAGTCATAGGCGTGGCGCCAGTACTCGATCAGTTCGCGCAGCACGTCGAGATCGCAGCCATAGGGCCAGGTGAGAGAATCCGCCCCGGCGACGGCAGTGGGCCAGCGGATCTTGCGCAGCCGCTCGTCGAGATCGCTCAGCACCCGCTCCGGCACGTCGATGCGGAACGGCTCGGGCGTGACGTATTCGTCCTGGCTCACGCATTTCTCCTCTCGAGCAGGTAGAGATTGCCTCGCCCTTGCCAGACCCGGCAAGATATCCTTCCTTTTGGCCGAAGGTCGAACGACGATGCCTTATACGCTGAAAACCGATCCCCAAACGGGACGCTACGAGGTCAGGCTCGAAAGCGAGAACTTCATCGTCCGTACCGCCACGCTCGAAGACGTCAGCGAGCGTTGGGCCGGCTGGCTGAACGATCCGGTCGCCGCCATGATGCTGAATGCCAAGCCGCGCACCTTCACGCTCGATGAGTTGCGGGACTATGTGCGCTCCTTCGATCAGATCAATCGCATCCTGGCAGTCCTGATTGACCGGAAAAGCGGCACGCTGATCGGCATTTCAATTCTGGAGTTCCTGCCCGGACGGCGGAAGGTGCGGCCGTCGATGCTGATCGGTGAGCCTGAATTCCGCAACATGGGCTTGTTGCACGAAATGGAACGCCTCTCTTATCAGATCTATTTCGACGGGTTCAAAATCGACGCCATCGTTTCCAACGTTCTGGCGCACAACGAAATCGCCATCGCCTTCAATGAATCGCGCGGCTGGAAGCTGACGCAACGTCTGGTTGGCGCCAAGAAGTCGGCCCGCACCGGCGAGCCGCTCGACGTGCTGATCTACGAATTCACGCGCGACATGTGGCAGGCTGGAGAATCAGCCGGCCAGCAGGCGTAAGGTCCACCACACGCCGATCGCCATCTGCACGGCGAAGGCGGCGAAGCGGAAATTGACCGCCCAGATGCTGGTCGACGCCAGGTGGATGCAGGACTGCGCGATGCGCGCCGCCAGCAGCCACAGCGCCAGCCCGTCGGTGACTGCGGTGTTAGACGTCATCAGCGCGATCGCCATCAGCCCGCCGAAGATCGGCAAGCCCTCCAGGCAATTCATGTGCGCCCGCGCCAGACGCTGCATGAAAGGCGAGAGATTGGCATTGTCGGGCGGGAAGCCGTTCGACGGCACGCGACCGGTCAGCACCAGGTATGAGCGGATCGCTTCCATCAGGATGAGAAGCGCCAAAGTCCAGCCGACGAAGCCCGTCAGCGCCAGTGCGGTATTGCCCATGCCGTGATCCTCCCCGCGCCATGGTAGCTGGCGGGCGGGATTGATGGTGAATGCCGTGATGAACCTTATTTACGACTCTGATTTCCAGCACCGCCTGTTTTGAAGTCGCATTTAGAAACTGCGACATTCCGTCATTTATATCGTTTTTTACTATACGTTCGTAGGCATTACTCGCTATAGAGCGCCCGCCCGTTCTAGCCCTTTTGGACAGTGCCTGAGATGGACTACGCAATCGCCAGTCTAATCTGCGCCGCCTCGCTTGCGGGATATCTGGTGTTGTTCCACCTGTACGCGCGGGCCACGCGACGGCTGGAATCGGCCGAAGCAACGCTGGCTGCCAACAAGGCGAGCGGGCTGCACGAACTGATCGCGGAAAATATCGAAATGGGTCAGCAGCTGGACAGGCTGCAGGAGACCGAGATCGAGTTCTTCCAGCTCCGCCGCGAGCATGCGCGCACCAACAGCATGCTACAGCACCTGGCGCGCGTCGAAGCCGGCCTGCGTCTGGAAGTCGCTCGTTTGCACGAGCGGCATATGAGCGCCAAAGCTTAAGGCAAGGCGTTGCCGGCGACGGCCGCCAGCGATTGCACCGCTCGCAAAGACTCAGTTCACCCGTCCGTGGCAGTGCTTGAACTTCTTGCCTGAACCGCAGGGGCAGGGGGCGTTGCGCTGCACGCGGCCCCAGGTCTGCGGATCGTTGGCGTCGACGGTGGTC
>JAQSWP010000248.1 GCA_029266575.1 Alphaproteobacteria bacterium
CTCGCCGCCCCAGGCATAGGCTTGTGCATCGTCCAGCGCCAGCATCACCAGCCGCTTGCGCACGCCCTTGGCCCTCTGCTCGGTCAGCGCCGCGCGGCCAAGGAAATCGCGATCCGTGGTCAAGTCGACTGCGAACATCAGCCCCGCTTCGAGCGGCGGTTCGTCCGGTCCCAGCTCGGCAGCAAAGGCACGGCGACCAGCTTCGAGGCGCAGCGCATCCCATGCGTAATAGCCCGCATCTTTCAGACCAAGATCGGCGCCGGCCTCCTTCAGCGCATCGTAAACGCCCGCAGCGAACTCGGTCGGCAGGTAAAGCTCGTAGCCTGGCCCTCCGGCATAGCTCATGCGCGCGATGCGGCCGCGTGCGTAACCGAGATCAACCTCGAAAGTCTGACCATAGGCGAGCGATATTTTCTCGAAGCCCGGCGAGACGCGCTCGATCAGGCGCTGGCTGTTCGGTCCCATCGCAGAGAGCACGACGTAGGCCGACGTGACATCCGTCACGGTGGCATTGGCGTTGCCGCTATGGCACGCAATCCAGGATTTGTCGCGCGTAGCCTGGGCACTGCCAGTAATGATGAGGAATTCACGCTCCGCCTGGCGCAGGATGGTGAGATCGCTCTCGAAGCCACCTCGCCGGTTGAGCAGCGCGGTATAGACCATGGTGCCGGCCGGCACGTCGAGGTCACGAGCACAAAGCTGTTGCAGAAGCGCAAGCGCGTCCCTGCCCTGCACCAGCAATTTGCCGAACGAAGTCTGGTCGAACAGCCCGACCGTTTCACGCACCGCCTTCTGTTCTGCGATGGCGTAATCGAACCAGGCGGGTCGCGTGAAGCTGTAAGGCAGTTTCGCCGTCACGCCGGGCGCGAAACAATTGGCGCGTTCCCAGCCCATCTTGGCGCCGAACCGCGCGCCATTGGCCTTCAAACGATCATAGAGCGGCGAACGGCGCAGGCCGCGCACCGATTCCAGCTCATGCCGCGGCCAGCGCATGGCGTAGTGCAGGGCCAAGGTCTCGACCGTCCGATCGCGCAGATGGGCGGCATTGGCGTGGAAGGAGGCGAAGCGGCGGATATCGACATCCCACAAATCCATCGACGGTTCGCCGCCCGCGATCCATTCCGTCATCACCTTGCCCGCGCCGCCGGCATTGGCGATGCCGGCGGAGTTGAAACCGGCGCAGACGTAGAAGCCGGCGCATTCCGGCGCTTCGCCCAAGATAAAATTGCCGTCCGGTGTGAAACTCTCCGGCCCGTTCAGCAACTGACGCACCTCGGCCTTTTCCAGGCACGGCGTTCGGTGCAGCGCGTTGTTCATCAGGATTTCGAACTGATCCCAATCTTCGGGTAAGAGCTGAAATTCGAAATTGTCGGGAATGCCGTCCATCCCCCAGGGCTTGGCCTCGGGCTCGAACCCACCCATTACAAAACCGCCGACTTCTTCCTTGAAATAGATGAAACCGTCGGGATCGCGCAGCACCGGCAGGCCGGGCGTCACGCCCTCGATCCGCTTGGTGACGATGTAGAAATGCTCGGCCGAATGCAGCGGCACGTTGACGCCGGCCAGTTGCCCCAACTGCCGCGCCCATTGCCCGGCGCAATTGACGACGATCTCGCAGGCGACGGTGCCGCTGGAAGTCTTCACGCCAATGACACGGCCGTCCTTCAGATCGAACCCCGTAACGCGAACGCCTTCGGTGAACTTCGCGCCGCCGTTCCGTGCGCCCTTAGCCAGCGATTGGGTGAGATCGGTCGGATTGGCCTTGCCGTCACCGGGCAACCACACTGCTCCCTGCAGATCGTCAGTTCGCATTAAGGGCCAAAGATCGCCCGCTTCCTTGGGGGAGATGAAATGCGCCTCGACGCCGAAGCTGGCGGCCTGCGCCACCGACCGTTTCAGCAAGGTGATTCGTTCAGGCGTCTGCGCGATCGAGAGACTGCCGCATTGTTTCCAGCCGGTCGCCAGTCCGGTTTCGGCCTCCAGTCGGCTGTAGAGATCGGTGCCGTACTGGCTGAGCTTGGTCATGGTGCGATTGGCGCGCAGCTGACCGACCAGGCCCGCGGCATGCCAGGTGGTGCCGCTGGTGAGGCGGCCCTGCTCCAGCACCAGCACGTCGCTCCAGCCGAGCTTGGTCAGATGATAGGCGACGGAGCAGCCGACAATGCCGCCGCCGACAATGACGACGCGCGCTTGCGTCGGCAGGGAAACCGTCATGACGGTAGACGCGGCTTAGAGCCCGCCCGGCCAGGGCAGCGAATAGGTCTTCACGTTGGTGAAGCTCTTCATCGCCTCGATCACGCCTTCCTTGTAGCCCAGACCCGAATCCTTGATGCCGCCGAAGGGCGACATCTCGATGCGATAGCCCGGTACTTCCCAGATATTGACGGTGCCGACATCGAGGTCGTTGACGAAGCGGGTGATGTAGTCGAGCCGGTTGGTGCAAACGCCGGACGACAGGCCGAACGCGGTCGAATTGGAGATGCGGATGACGTCGTCGATGTTCTTGCAGCGGATCATCGGAATCGCCGGGCCGAACGTCTCCTCGCGCACCAGCTCGCAATCGTAAGGTACTTTATCGACCACGGTCGGCGGAAATGCCGCGCCCTTGCGATCGTTGCCGTGCAGCAGGACCGCGCCCTTCGAAACCGCATCCTCGACGCGCCGTTGGAACATGGTCGCCGACTTCTCGTTGATGACGGTGCCGATATCGGTGTCCGGATCCATCGGATCGCCGCACTTCAGCTTCTTGGCCTTTGCGGTAACCAGCTTGGCGAATTCGTCGGCGATCGCTTCGACCACCAGGATGCGCTTCACCGCCGTGCAGCGCTGGCCCGAGTTCTTGGTGGCGCCGGCCACCGCCAGTTCCGCCGCCTTGTCGAGATCGGCGTCTTCCATGACGATCAGCGGATCGTTGCCGCCCAGCTCCAGCACCACGCGGCGATAGCCCGCCTTGCTGGCGATGTATTTGCCGACCGGCACCGAGCCGGTGAAGGTGATGAGATCGATGTGCTGGTTGACGATCATCTCGTCGCCGAAATCGCCCGGCAGGCCGGTGACCACCGACAGCATTTCCGGCGGCAAGCCCGCTTCATAAAGCACGTCGGCCAGCATCAGCGCGGTGAGCGGCGTCAGTTCGGTCGGCTTCAGCACCATGCGATTGTTGGTGGCGATGGCCGGCGCGATCTTGTGCGCCACCATGTTGAGGGGGTGGTTGAACGGGGTGATGGCGGAAATCACGCCCAGCAGCGGCTGGCGCATGGTGTAGATGCGCCGCTGCTTGCCGTGCGGGGTGATGTCGCAGGAAAAGATCTCGCTGTCGTCACGGATCGCCATCTGGCCCGACAGCGTGAAGACGTCGTAGGCGCGACCGACCTCGTAGGTCGAATCCTTCATAGACAGACCAGACTCAGCCGTGATCAGACGGGCAATCTCGTCGCGCCGCGAGGCCAGGATTTCGCCCGTCCGCATCAGGATCTTCTGCCGGTCGTAGCGCGTCAGAGTCGGCTTGTATTTGGACGCGATCTCGAAAGCCTGGGCGGCATGCGCCTTCGTCCCCTTCGGCACGGCCCCGACCACTGAATTATCGTAGGGATTGAAGACCTCGATCACGTCGTCGGCATCGACCTTCTTGCCGGCGACCCGCATGCTCTCGTGGCGAACGGACGAACCGGCAACGGCGCGCAGCTGGGCGGTCATGTCATCGACTCCTAGGAAACGTAGTTGAACGCCAGATCGAAGGCGTCGAAGTTGCGCCAGCTTCTCTTGGCCGCCTGGCTGAGCGGGCGATTGCACAGCAGCGGCACGCGCTGCTCCGACACGCCGCCATGCGAACGCAGCGGCTCAGTCAGGCCGGAGAGATCGTGCTTGGCGGCCGACGTGCCCAGCACCTTGTGCTTGGTCGAGACGATCACGATGTCGCCGACGCGATCTTCCGGCAGCTCGAACTTGGCGCAGGCGTCTTCACGGCTCAGCGCCAGTTCGATGCCCGGTATTGCCGCAAGCTTCTTCAATACATCGGCGCGATCGGCGCCGTCCGGCAGATAGGCAGTGGCGAAAGAGCCCAGCGCGCCGTGATGCACGACATAGGGGTCGGTGATCGGCAGGATCACCCGCGCCTTGGCCGCGCCCAGCATCTTGTCCATCACATCCTGCAGATAGATCACGTCGGGTTGGCCCGAGCCATCGTGCTTGGAATTCATGCCGTGATCGGCCGTCAGCACGATGACGCAGCCCAT
>JAQSWP010000249.1 GCA_029266575.1 Alphaproteobacteria bacterium
CCAGCCCGGCACCATGGGCTCGGCGGTGTTCGCCGGCATGAAGCCGCTGGACGGATTTCTCGGCGTCAGGGATTCGGCTGGCGTGGCGTTTGGCGAGGCGCTGAAGGTGTCTCTGGCAGCAACGCCTGAGGCTGCGCAACGGGCGTTCCAGATTCCTCTTGCGGGCTATGTCGAGGCGCATATCGAGCAGGGACCTCGACTGGAGATTGCCGGCAAGCCGATCGGCGTGGTCACCGGCATTCAGGGCTCGCGCTGGTTCACCATCGAGATCACCGGCGATGAGGCGCATGCCGGCACCACGCCTTTGGCCGTGCGCAAGGACGCCTTCCGCGCCGCCGTCGCCATGGTGCAGGCGTTGCAGGAGCTGATGGAGGATCCCACCGACACGGTGCGCTTCACCATCGGCCGCTTCTCACCATCGACTTCCGCCACCCCGAAGACGAAGTAATCGCCCGGCTGGGTGATGAGGTCGAACCGATCTGCAAGGCGCTGGCCGGTCCTTGCGAAGTCACAGTGAAGGAAACCTCGCGCCATCCTTCGACCTGGTTCGACCGCGAAATTGTCGATCTGGTGGCGAAGGCGACGGATGAGCTTGGCCTGCCGAAGATGGAGCTGTTCTCCGGCGCCGGCCACGATGCGCGCTGCTTGCAGCCCCTGTGTCCAACCGGCATGATCTTCGTGCCCTGCGCCAAAGGCATTAGCCATAACGAGGCGGAGGACGCATCGCCATCGGATCTGGCGGCGGGAGCGCGGGTGCTGGCCTCGGTGTTACGCGAGCTGGCCGACCGATGAGCCAACAGCTTGCCGACACGCTGGTCAAAATCCTTTCCGATCTGATCGCCATTCCCAGCCCCTATCCGCCGTCGGATAGCGTCGCGATCTGCGCCTACGCCGCCGATGTGCTGCGCAAGGCGGGCTACGAGGTCGAGATCGCCAGCCGTACCAAGGGAATCGACAACGTCGTGGCGCGCCTGGGCAAGGGCAAACCGGTCATCGCCTTCAACGTGCATGTCGATACGGTCGGTGTCGGCGAGCGCGCCAACTGGAACAGCGATCCGTTCACGCCGGTGGTGAAGGACGGGCAGGTGTTCGGGCTGGGCGCCGGCAACTGCAAGGGCAGCATGGCGGTGCAGCTTTGGCTGGCGCAGGAGATCGCCAGGCGCGGCGGCCCAACCAAAGGCGAGGTGATCTTTACCTTCGTTGGTGATGAAGAAACTTTAGGGCCTGATGGCATGGCGTTCTTGCGCGACTCCGGCAGAGTTCGCCCGGATGCGCTGATCCTGGGCGCCCAAACGGAGAACCAACTGATCGTCGCCGAGCGCGGTGTCATGTGGGCCAGGATCACGACGACAGGCAAGGCCGCCCATGCCGGCGCGCCGCACAACGGCGATAACGCCATCATGCGCATGGTGCGCATCGTCACCCATCTCGATCACGCGCTGATGCCGCTGCTCAGCAAACGCCAGCAGGGGCCGCTGCGCTCGACCATCAATATCGGCATGTTCCATGGCGGGCATAACACGAATGTGGTGCCCAGCCTGTGTACGGTGGAGATCGATCGCCGTCTGCTGCCGGGCGAAACGGTGCAGCAGGCGTACGCAGAGCTTGAAAAACTGGCGACCGCAGCGGGCGAACCGAAGGAGAGCTACAAGGTCGAATTCCTCACCGGCACGAACGGGTTCAATGCGCCCGAAGGCGGGCAGGCGGTCGCCGCCTTCAAGCGGGCAATCGAGGCGCAAACCGGCCAGGAGGCGCGCTTCCTGACGGCGACCGGCGTCAGCGATGGCCGCTATTACGCCGATGACGGCATCGAGATCGTCAATTTCGGCCCCGGCTCGGGCGCGCAAGGCCATGCCGCCAACGAATCGGTGCCAATCGCGGAAATGGTCGAGGCGGCGGCGATCCAGCTTGCCGTAGCGCGAAGCCTGCTAGGCGTGAAATAGCGGTTTGCGCCTAGCACCCATTCCTTTTTCTCAATCGAGGACGAAGGAAATTCAATTGAGTGCTGCCAGCCGGCGGCTCAATGTGCAGGCGCAATAATCCGTCGGGGAATGCCTGTGATCGATAGAGACGAAGTCAGCCGGATGCAGACCTGGTCGATCCTGGCCGGGGCGGCGGTGATGCTGAGCCTCAGCATGGGCATGCGCCAGAGCTTTGGCCTGTTCCAGCCGCACATGGTTCGTGACATCGGCATCACGGCGGGCGATTTTTCGCTGGCGCTGGCGATCCAGAACATCGTCTGGGGCGTGACGCAGCCTTTCGCCGGCATGCTGGCCGACCGCTACGGTTTCCGCAAAGTCATGCTTGCTGGCTGCGCGCTGTATCTGGGTAGTCTGACGATCATGATCTATGCCAGCTCGGCCATCGAACTGATGATCGGCGCCGGCATTGGCGTCGGGCTGGCGCTGTCCTGCACCGCCTCCAACCCCGCCATGGCAATCACCTCGCGCACCGTTTCGCCGCTCAAGCGCAGCGTCGCCATGGGCACCGTCTCTGCCGTCGGTTCGCTGGGGCTGACCGTTGCTTCGCCGCTGGCGCAGGGCCTGATCGCAACCAGCGGCTGGCAGATCGCCTTGATGGCGTTTATCGCCCTGGCCGCTGCCATGCTGCCGGCGGCCTTTGCCGCAGGCGGCGCCGACCGGATCAAGCCGGAGGATTCCGGTCCGCCGCAATCGGTGGGCAATGCCATCAGCGAGGCGCTGCACCATCCGGGCTATATCGTGATGGCGATCGCCTTTTTCGTCTGCGGTTTGCAATTGGTGTTCCTGACCACCCATTTGCCGAGCTACCTCGCGCTGTGCGGCATGGACCCGACGCTTGGCGCCAGCGCGCTGGCTCTCATCGGCCTGTTTAACGTGTTTGGATCGTACCTGTTCGGTTACTTGGGCGGGCGCTATTCCAAGCGCGTGCTGCTGGGCGGCATCTACGTGCTGCGCTCGATCTTCATCACCGCCTATTTCATCATGCCGCCGACGGCGACCTCGACGCTGATCTTTGCCGCCGCCATGGGCACGCTGTGGCTGGGCGTGGTGCCACTGGTCAGCGGGCTGGTCGTGCATCTGTTCGGCCTGCGCTATATGGCGACGATTTCAGGGATCGCCTTCTTCAGTCACCAGCTCGGCTCCTTCGTCGGCGCCTGGGGCGGCGGTTTGATCTACGATGCGCTGGGCTCCTACGACCTGGCGTGGAAGCTGTGCGTGCTGATCGGCCTGATCGCCGGCTCGGCCCAGATGCTGATGAACACCACGCCGACGGCCCGATTGCGTCAGCCTGTCGCCGCCGAATAACCTCCGGAACAAGGCTCTGCAGCCGTCCGTTCCCATAGCAGTCGACCGCTGTATGGGAGGGAAAAATGCAGGCTCAGGGACAGCGCCTTGAAGCGCGGGCCAGGGAGCTCTGGAAGGCCGACGGAGCGCCTCCGGGCAAGATGGACGACTATGTCGAACGGGCGCGCGAGCTTATCGCCATCGAAACCAATGGCGACATTGCCCGAATTCCGGTCAAAAGCCTGCCCGACCCCAGCACCGAGCCTTATGGCGAGCCGGTCGAGCCGCTTGAAGCGATCAAGAACCAAGGCGAGTTTCCAACGTTGACCGACCAGGGCGAGGAGCAGCTTTTTCCCGAAGACGAAGACGCCCAATCGGTCGACGACAAATAGGAGGCAGCATGCGGATCCAGGAAATCATGACTCCGAATGTACGCATGGTGCGTCCGGAGCAAACGGTTGCCGAGGCCGCCAAGGTAATGGCGGAGGAAGATCTGGGATTTCTTCCGGTCAGCAACGACGAAAAGCTGGTCGGCATCATCACCGACCGGGATATCACCGTACGTGTCATTGCGGAAGGCCGCGACGGCCGCGCATTGATCGGCGATGTAATGAGCGATCACGTAAAATATTGTTACGCCGATCAGTCAGTGGACGAGGTCATCGCCAATATGGGCGATATCCAGGTTCGCCGGCTTCCGGTCGTCAGTCGTGAAAAGCGACTTGTCGGAGTTGTCTCCTTGGCGGACGCGGCGCTTAAGCACACTCCGGAAGCCGCAGGCGAGGCGCTGAACGACGTGGTCGAGCCTGGCGGACAGCACAGTCAGACCAAATAAAGTTCTCTGAAGCCGACTGCCGGCTTCAGCTCATCAGTTCATTGCCGCGTACGGCCCAGCCGGTCATGCGCCGCTCGAACCAGGCGCATAGCCCGTACATGGCGATGCCCATGGCGGCGATGATCATCAGGCCGGCGAAGACCAGATCGGTGCGATAGTCGGAGGCGCCGCGGATCATGACGTAACCGATGCCGTTATTGCCGCCCACCGTTTCGGCGATCACCGAGCCGATGAAGGCCAAGGTGATGGCTACTTTCAGGCTGGCGAACAGGTAGGGCATGGCGCGCGGCACGCCGATCTTCCACAGAATCTGGAATTTCGAGGCGCCCAGCGAACGCAACACGTCGCGCATCTCGGGCTCGATCGTGGCAATGCCGGTGGCGACGTTGAC
>JAQSWP010000250.1 GCA_029266575.1 Alphaproteobacteria bacterium
CCGCGCACGCCCACAAATGCAATGTCGCCGTTGCCGCCGAAGTGCAGCGCATGATCGAGACCTGCGCCACCGATTGGGGCCGCATCGACGTGCTGCACAACAATGTCGGCATCGCCCGCACCGGCGGGCCGGTCGAACTGGCCGAGGACGACTGGGACCTGGTGCTCGACGTCAACCTCAAGAGCTTCTTTTTGACCTGCAAATATGCGCTGCCGATCATGGAGAAGCAGGGTTCCGGCTCGATCATCAACGTCTCGTCGATCGCCAGCATCCGCGTGCCGCGCGGCATCTCCTACGTCGCCTACAGCGCCAGCAAGGCGGGCGTGAACGGGTTGACGCAGGCGGTGGCGGTGCAGTACGCCCTGAAGGGCATTCGCTGCAACGCCATCCTGCCCGGGCTGATGAACACGCCGATGATCGCGCCGCTGGCCAGTTCCTACGCCCAGGGCGATTACGAGAAGATGATCGCCATCCGCGACAGGATCAGCCCCACCGGCAAGATGGGCACGGCCTGGGACGTGGCCAATTGCGCGTTGTTCCTGGCCAGCGACGAATCGAAATACGTCAACGGCCATGCGCTGGTGGTCGACGGCGGCCTGATCAACACCGCTTAAGGGCTGAGCCGCTTCCACAGGCGGAACACCGCCGGCGCGAGAACGACGACGAAGAAGATGCGGAACAGATGGTGCGCCGCCACCATCGCCGTATCGACATGCAGCGCCAGCGCCACCAGGCTCATTTCGGCCACGCCGCCGGGGGAGAAGGACAGCAACAGCGCCGGCATCGGCAGGTCGATGATCTGTGTGGCGATCACCGTGAAGAGGACAGCCATGCCGACGCCGATCAGCCCGCCGCCGATCGACATGCCGAGGCTGCGCCAGACTTCGCGCACATGCACGCCGATGAAGCGGCAGCCAATCGCGGTGCCGATCACGATCTGAGCCGTCGCCACCAGCTCGCCCGGGGGCCGGCTGCCGGTCAGCCCGAAATAATGCGCCAGTGCCGACAGGATCATCGGCCCCAGCATGGCGGCGGCCGGCAGGCGGATCAGCGTGCCCAGCGGCGCGCCAATCACACCGCAGGCGATCAGGATCCCGTAGTCGATCAGCGCCACGTCGGCGAAATGCACGCCCAGGCCGCTGCCCGGCTGCACGCCGTCATGGATGCGGAACCAGATCGGCACGGTCATGATGACGACCAGAATGCGCACGGCGTGGGCGAGCGAAATCTTGCGGTCGTCGCCACCCATAGCCGTGCCGACCGCGATCATCTCGGCCAGGCCACCCGGGACGCCGCAGAAGAACGCCGTGGTCCTGTCGTAACCGGCGACGCGGCGGAAAAACAGGTAGGCCACGAAGCCGCTGGCGAAGGTCAGGACCATCAGCATGGCGATGCTGCCGCTCCAGCGCGGGATGGCTTCGAGCAAGGCGGGAGAAAAACTGCTGCCGAGCAATACACCCAGCACCACCAGCATGATCTCGCGCAGCCGCGGCCAGACGCCGATGCGCGCGCCGGCGAGCGCGGCAATAGTGGCGAAGACCGCCGCACCCATCATCCAGGGCAGCGGCATGCCGATGAAAAAGAACATCGTGCCGCCAATGCCGCCGATCGCCAGGGCCAGGATCAGCGAGCGCGGATTGGTCGGGCCCAGCAGCGGAAAGGCGTGCGGCACATGCGTCAGGTCCGCTTCGATGCCGGGCTCCTGCGCCGCGGCATCCTTCTGCTCGCGATCCGACGTCACGGCGCGAATTGTTCCTTGATGATGCGCTCTTCCAGATTGTGCTCGGGATCGAACAGCAGGGTCAGCGTGACGTCCTTGGCTTCCGTCACCGTGACCTTGACCACGTCGCGCACTTCGGTGTCGTCGGCGACCGCCGAGACCGGCCGCTTTTCCGGATTGAGCACGGTGAATTCCACCGTGGCGGTATGGGGCAGCAGCGCCCCGCGCCAGCGCCGCGGCCGGAAGGCGGAAATCGGCGTCAGCGCCAAGAGCGAAGAGCCCAGCGGCAGGATCGGCCCATAGGCGGAGAGATTGTAGGCGGTGGAACCGGCCGGCGTCGCCACCATCACCCCGTCGCAGATCAGCTCGTCCATGCGCTGCTTGCCGTCGATCGAGATGGCGATGCGCGCCGTCTGCCGCGTCTCGCGCAGCAGGGAAACCTCGTTGATTGCCAGGCTGCGGCGGGTGGCGCCGCGCATTGTAGTCGCCACCATCTGCAGCGGATGCAGCTCGATGCGATGCGCCTGTTGCAGCAGCGTACTCAAGCCGGCGCTGCGATAGTCGTTCATCAGGAAACCGACCGTGCCCCGGTTCATGCCGTAGATCGGCGTGCCGAGGTTGCGATAGCGGTGCAGGGTGCGCAGCATGAAACCATCGCCGCCAAGCGCCACGATCACGTCGGCCTTCTCCGGTGCCACCCCGCCATAACGCTTCTTCAGCGCCTTGAGCGCCGTCAGCGCTTCGCTGGTTTCGGCCGCGACAAAAGCCAGCTTCGCGCCGTTGCGGGCGGAACCGGTCTTGGTCTTGGAAGAGGAACGCTTGGCGGGCATGGGCGGGCGCAGTATAGCGCCGCACGGGCGTTAGGCTACCGCGTCCGAAGGCAAATCAGCGCAGATCAGCCGCCCGTCACGCTCATATGCCGCGACACCGACGGGGTCTGGGTGCGCCGGTCGATGATGAAATCATGCCCCTTGGGCTTGCGCGCGATTGCCGAGTGGATGGCGGCGATCAGCTCCTCGTCGCTCTCGGAACGGCGCAGCACGGCGCGCAGGTCGGCAGCGTCCTCCTGGCCCAGGCACATGAACAGCGTGCCGGTGCAAGTCAGCCGCACCCGATTGCAGCTCTCGCAGAAATTATGGGTCATCGGCGTGATGAAACCCAGCCGCCCGCCGGTTTCCTTGACGGTGAAATAGCGCGCCGGCCCGCCGGTGCGATAGTCGCTTTCTTCCAGCGTCCAATGCGCCTGCAAGCGGGAGCGCAGCAGCGACAGCGGCAGATACTGGTCGACCCGCTGCTCGCCGATCTCGCCCATCGGCATGACTTCGATCCAGGTCAGGTCCATGCCCCGCCCATGGGCCCACTGCATCATCGCATCGATTTCGTCTTCGTTGACGCCGCGCAGCGCCACGGCGTTGATCTTGACCTTCAAACCCGCGGCCTGCGCCGCATCCAGCCCGGCGATCACCTTGTCGAGATCGCCCCAGCGCGTGATGGCGCGGAACTTGTCCTTGTCCAAGGTGTCGATCGAGACGTTGATGCGCTTCACGCCATGCTGCGCCAGTTCGCCGGCGTATTTGGCGAGCTGGCTGCCATTGGTGGTCAGGGTCAGTTCTTCCAGTGCGCCGCTTTGCAGATGGCGCGACAGGTTGCGCACCAGAGACATGACGTTCTTGCGCACCAGCGGCTCGCCGCCGGTCAGGCGCAGTTTCTTCACCCCGAGCCCGACGAAAGCCGAGCACAGCCGGTCGAGTTCCTCCAACGACAGCACGTCGGCCTTGGGCAGGAAGGTCATGTCCTCGGCCATGCAATAGACGCAGCGGAAATCGCAGCGGTCGGTCACCGAGACGCGCAGATAGGAAATATGCCGGCCAAACGGATCGATCATGGGGGTAATTTAGGGGGTAACGTTGGCCATTGCGACCTGAATCGCCAAGCCATAGAAGGACTTGGAATAGCAGCGTGAATTGCGGCAATACCGTGCAGTCTGCCTCAATTTTACCACGAGTTTTGCTTCGATTTGCTGCCGATGAAATCGGCGCGCGGGAGTTGTTGCCTGTGGAGCGCAAGACCGGAATGCGGATTGGGATTTCCTCGTTTGCGACGAAACGGATTGCAGCGGCGCTGCATGACGGCCGCTGGCACCGATTCACCGGCCGCTTCGTCATTTTGCGCGCCCTGGTCGCCCGCCTGCGCGCCGCGCGGGACCGGCGCGATCCGGCCGGGCTCGACATCGGCCCCAGCCTGTTTCCCCAGCTTGCCGTCGAAACCTGCCTCGCCGGCCTGCGGCGCGACGGGGTGTGGCAGGGGCTGCAACTGCCGCCCGTCATGGTGGGCGAGATCGCCGCCTTTGCGCGCAGCCGCATCTGCAGCGATGGTCTGCACGGCAGGCAGCGTTTCCTGTTCGCCGAGCTCTGCGGTGGGCGGACGCCGGGCGGTGCAGTCGCGCCCATTGCCGAGGTTCAGGCATGCGAGGAATGTTCCGCGGTGGAAACGGTGGGGCGCGAT
>JAQSWP010000048.1 GCA_029266575.1 Alphaproteobacteria bacterium
GTGCGGGCGAAAATCGCCGAGTGGTATGTGCAAAGCCAAGGCCTGAAATACACCACGTTCCGCACCCTGACCGCGCTGTCCAAAGGCCAGACGCCGGGGCCGGAATCCTCGATCGGCAAGATCGTGGCGGCGCCCAAGATGCAGGCCACCGGCGCCTTTGCCATGGAGCTGATGGGTCAGGCCGGTATCCTCGACCGCGACATCCCCGGCGCCGGCGCCTATCAGATGCAGTGGATCGGCGGCGCAGGCTATCGCATCGCCGGCGGCACCGACGAGATCCTGCGCAACATCGTGGCCGAGCGCGTGCTCGGAATGCCGGCCGACGTGCGGGTCGACAAAGACATCCCGTTCAACAAGCTGGGGAAGTGACGGCACCAACATCTCTCATCCTGAGGAGCCGGGCGCAAGCCCGGCGTCTCGAAGGATCGGGTCCAGTATCGATTGTGCAGCTTATCCTTCGAGACGCTCGCTTCCGCTCGCTCCTCAGGATGAGGGGGAGTTGGTGCAGCAAGGATTATCCATGTCGCGCGCGACTGTCATCTGGCGCCTGGTCACGTTCGCTCAGCCCATAGTCGCGCATCACCGAGGCGATGCGCAGGCGGTAATCGTCAAACACGCCGCCCCTGCCCGCCTGCTGCGCCAGCCGGTGCTTCTCGGTATTGCGCCAGGCCATCACCGCCTGCTCGTCGCGGAAGAACGACAGCGACAGGATCTTGCCCGGCTGGGTCAGGCTTTCGAAGCGCTCGACCGAGATGAAGCCGTCGATCTGTTCGAGCAGCGGCTTCAGCGTGGCGGCGATATCGAGATAGGCCTCGCGCCGGCCGTCTTTCGGCCAGACCTCGAAGATGACGGCGATCATCGTCTACTCCTTGGCATGTGGTGCTGAGGCCAGCTTCAAAAACAGCCGGTCCTCGCGCAGGATGAACTTCTCCTTGTGGGCGAAGATGTAGTTCTTTTGCCCCAGCGGATCGTGCTTCAGCCGCTCGCGATACTGCTCGTAGGCGGCGAGGTTCTCGATATTGTAGACGCCGTACGCCACAGTGCTGGAGCCCTCATGCGGCGCATAATAGCCGATCAGATCGGCGCCGTTGCGCGGAATGGCCTGGCCCCAGTTGCGGGCATAGGTCTCGAACTCGGCCTTCTTGGCAGGATCGATTTCGTAGCGGATGAAGACGGTGATGGTCATGGCGTTCTCCTTGTTTGATGACGCCAGGTTAGCGGCAAAAGCCGCGCCAATGCTTCGACGAGCATCGAAGCATTCTTGACCGTTACGCGCTATGGTGGCGGCATGAAAACCGGACCCGACATCGCCCTGATCGCCGCCCTGGTCGGCGATCCCGCACGCGCCAACATGCTGACCGCACTGATGGGCGGCAAGGCGCTGAGCGCGGGCGAACTGGCAGCCGAAGCGGGCGTCAGTTTGCAGACCGCAAGCTCGCATCTCGCCAAGCTGGAAAGCGGCGGCCTGCTAGCGGTCGAGAAACAGGGACGCCATCGCTATTTCCGCCTCACCGGTCCCGACATCGCGGTGATGCTGGAAAGCATGATGGGGCTGGCCGCCCGCGTCGGCCACGTACGCACGCGCCCCGGACCGAAAGATCCGGCGCTGCGCCAGGCGCGGGTTTGCTACGACCATCTGGCGGGCGATACCGGCGTGCGCCTGCTCGACAGCCTGTTGCGGCGCCGCCTGCTGCGCTCCACTACCGGCACGCTGGCTTTGACCAAGGGCGGCGAGGAATTCGCTGCTGCCTTCGGCATCGATCTCCCCGCGCTGGAGCGGTCGCGCCGGCCGCTCTGCCGCACCTGCCTCGACTGGAGCGTGCGCCGGCCGCATCTGGCGGGCGCCATGGGCGCAGCATTGCTTGACCGCGTGGCGGAACTCGGCTGGGTCCGCCGCGAGCGGAATTCGCGCGCCGTGCTGTTCACCGCGGCCGGGCTGCGGCATTTCGAGCGGCAGTTTCCCCTGAAATAATGCCGACATCGGGGAACTGAACTGGCGTTTCGGCATTAATGGCCACTGGGGGCGTGGCTTGTGTGGGGCGCTGCCCAGAGAAAATCGGCCTGAATCGGCCGCCTGGGGAACGGATTTCGGACAAATGAGTGGTGCGCGTTCGACTGCCGCTGAGCCGCAGGCATCGCCTGAGCCGGCGCGGATGCTGGAGCTGTTGCGGCGCGAGCGGCAGGTGCTGGCCCGCATCGCAGCCGGCACGCCCTTGCGCGAAGTGCTGGAAGAGCTGGTGCTGGCGGTCGAGCAGCAATCGGACATTCCCCTGCTGGCCGCGGTGCAATTGCTCGACGCCAGTGGCAAACGGCTGGTGGAGAGTGTCGGTCCCAGCCTGCCCCCTTCCTACCTGCAGGCGCTGGAAGGATTGGAGATTGGCCCGCAGGCCGGCTCCTGCGGCACGGCTGCCTTCACCGGCGAGCCGGTCTATGTCAGCGACATCGCCCACGACCTGCTTTGGCGCGACTATCGCGAGCTGGCGCTGCCGCATGGCCTGCGCGCCTGCTGGGCGGTGCCGATTACGACTGCCGATGAGCGCGTGCTGGGTACCTTCGCGGTCTATTACCGGACGCCGCGCATTCCCACGCCGGACGAACTCGAGACCATCGCGCTGCTGACGCAGACCGCCGCGCTGGCCATCCAGCGCGAGCGCGGCGAGAAGGCCTTGCGCGAACGCGAGGCGGAACTGGCGCGGGTGCAGCAGATCGGCCGGGTCGGCGGCGTCGAGGTCGATCTGCGCGACGGGTTTCACAATCGCCGCTCGCCGGAATATCTGTTGATCCACGGGCTGCCGCCGGAAGCGGCCAACGAAACGCACGAAGAATGGGTGGCGCGCATCCATCCCGACGACCGTGAACGCACCGAGCGCGAATTCAAGGACGCCGTACGTACTGGCGTCACCGACTATTATTCCGAATACCGCATCATTCGCCCTTCCGACGGTCAGCTGCGCTGGATCGCGGTCAAGGCTTTCATCGAGCGCGATGCGCAGGGCAAGGCGATCCGCCTGGTCGGCGCCCATATCGACATCACCGATCTGCGCCGGGCCGAGCGGGCGTTGAGCGAAAGCGAGCAGCGCTTCCGGCTGATCGCCAATTCGGCGCCGGTGCCGATGTGGGTCAGCGAGCTCGATGGCAGCCGCGCCTTCGCCAACAGGGCCTATTGCGACTTTCTCGGCGTCAGCTACGAGGAGGCGCTGAAATTCGACTGGCGCCAGCGCCTGCATCCGGACGACCTGCCGCGCATCCTGAAGGAACAGATCGCTGGCGAATCCTCGCGCAAGCCGTTCACGCTCGAGGCGCGCTACCGGCGCAGCGACGGCGACTGGCGCTGGGTGCGTTCCCAGTCGCAGCCGCGCTGGGGCGTCAATGGCGAGCAGATCGGCTTCATCGGTGTGGCCTACGACATCACCGAAGCGAAGCTGGCGGAAGCCGAGCTGCGCCGGCACAACGAGACCCTAGCCAACCAGGTGGCGCGGCGCACGCGCGAGCGCGATCGTATCTGGAACGTGTCGCAGGATCTGCTGCTGGTAGCCGATCACTCCGGCGCCTGGCTCTCCGTCAACCCGGCCTGGCAACGCACCCTGGGCTGGAACGAAAGCGAGTTGCTGAGCGGCAGCCTGCCGGCGCTGGAACATCCCGAAGACCGTCCGGCCCAGGCCCGGGTGGGCGGACAATTCTCGCTGGCCGGACGGTCGCCGCGTTTCGAGAGCCGCTTCCAGCACAAGGATGGATCGTGGCGCTGGATCTCCTGGACCGTGGCATCGGCCGACGGCTTGCTCTACGGCGTCGGCCGCGACGTGACGGCGGAGAAGCAGGCGGAAATCTCGTTGCGCGCCACCGAGGAGCAGCTGCGCCAGGCGCAGAAGATGGAAGCCGTTGGCCAGCTCACTGGCGGCATCGCGCATGACTTCAACAACATGCTGACCGGCATCATCGGCGGGCTGGACATCATCGGCCGGCGCATCGCCGCCGCGCGCTACGACGATGTCGGCCGCTTCATCGAACCGGTGGTGGCATCGGCCCATCGCGCCGCGGGATTGACGCATCGGCTGCTTGCTTTCTCGCGCCGCCAGTCGCTGGACCCCAAGCCGATCGACATCGATGCGCTGATCAACGGCATGGAAGACCTGCTGCGCCGCAGCCTGGGCGAGCAGATCGCGCTGCGGCTGAAATTCCAGGAGCGGCTGTGGACGGCGGAAGCCGACGCCAACCAGCTCGAAAGCGCGCTGCTCAATCTCGTCATCAATGCGCGCGACGCCATGGCCGATGGCGGCACGCTCACCATCGAGACGGAAAATCTCGGCATCGACAGCGGCTTCGCCGCCCTGCACGAGGGCATCGAGAGCGGCGAATACGTGGCGATCACCGTGCGCGACACCGGCGCCGGCATGGAGCAGGGCGTGATCGACCGCGCCTTCGATCCCTTCTTCACCACCAAGCCGATCGGCCAGGGCACCGGTCTGGGTCTGTCCATGGTCTATGGCTTCGCCAAGCAGTCGCGTGGCCATGCCACCATTGAGAGCCAGGTGGGCAGCGGCACCACGGTGAAAATCTATCTGCCGCGCCATCGCGGCGCTGCCGCGAGGCAGAGCGAAGCGGTGACCAGTCACACCAGCCGCGCCCGCGACGGCGATACGGTGCTGGTGGTCGAGGACGAGGCCGCCGTGCGCCTGCTGGTGGTCGAGGTGCTGGGCGATCTGGGCTATCGCGTGCTGCAGGCCAAGGACGGCCAGGCGGCCCTCGGCATCGTCGATTCGGAAGCGCGCATCGATCTGCTGCTGACCGATGTCGGATTGCCGGTGATGAACGGCCGGCAGCTGGCGGAATTCGCCCGCTCGCGGCGGCCGGGACTGAAGGTGCTGTTCATGACCGGCTATGCCGAACAGGCCGCGGTGCGTTCGAAATTCGTCGGCGCAGGCATGGACATGATCGCCAAGCCGTTCGCCATGGAAGCGCTGACGGCGCGGGTGCAGGAGATGCTGGAGAGCGGCAAGACCGCAGTGAACGGCTAGAACTGGAAGTAAATAAAAGCGCTGACTTTCGACATCTGCGACACGGTCAGCACGAAACACCCAGCCAAGGCCGCCGCCTGCAATACGCTGGGCCGCCAGCGCAGCATCCGTATCCGGCTCATGCCTTCGACGAACTCCTGCGTATTGGGCAGCAGCCACACCAGCGGAATGAAGCAGGCCACCGCCAGCAGCGAGGGGCCGGCAGCGCCCAGTCCGTTGGCGCCGAACATGCCGGCCAGGATTTCGCCTGCCGCCTCGAGCGACGGGGCGCGGAAGAATACCCAGCCGAGCATGACCGCCACCAAGGTCAGCGCACGGGCAAACCAGCGGTAGAGCGCGCTCTGGCCACGATTGCCCAGGCCGATCCGTTCGGCGATGGCGTTCCAGGCGTGGTTGATCACCAGATAGGCGCCGTGCAGGCCGCCCCATACCAGGAAGGTCCAGTTGGCGCCGTGCCAGAAACCGCCCAGCAGCATGGTCAGCAGCAGATTGACGTAGCGCCGCACTCTGCCGCGGCGATTGCCGCCCAGCGCAACGTAGAGATAGTCGCGCAGGAAATGCGACAGGGTAATGTGCCAGCGGCGCCAGAAATCGATGATGTTGACGGCTTTGTAAGGCGAGTTGAAGTTGACGGGAATGCGGATGCCGCACAGCAGGCCAAGGCCTATCGCCATGTCGGAATAGCCGGAGAAATCGAAATAGAGCTGGAAAGTGTAGGCCAGCACCCCGGTCCAGGCTTCCACCGCCGAAGCATTGGCCCAAGCCTGCGGATCGACGAACAGCGGATCGGCCAGCTTGGCGAGATTGTCCGCCAGCACGACTTTCTTGAACAGACCGATCGACAGATAGCTCAGGCCACGGGCGAAATTTTCCGCCGAAACACGGTGCAGCACGGTGCGGAATTGATGCAGCACCTCGGCGTGATGCACGATTGGCCCGGCAATGAGTTGCGGGAAGTAGGCGACGAACAGCGCGTATTCGATGAAACCTGAACGCGCGATCCTGCCGTTGGCGCTATCGACCACATAGGCGATCTGCTGGAAGGTGAAAAAGGAGATGCCAAGCGGCAGCAGCACCGCGCGCAGCACGAAATCCTGGCCGGCAAGCGATGCGGCCTCGTTGACGAAGAAGGCCGTGTACTTGAAATAGATCAGCATCGCCAGATTGGCCGCCACGGCGCAGGCCAGCGCCACGCGATTGCCGTCGCCGCGCCGGTGACGCGCCTGCAGCTTCAGGCCGGCGGCGTAGTTGAACAGGATCGACAGCGCCAGCACCGGAAAATGCGCCGGCTCCCAATAGCTGTAGAACGCCAGCGAGGCCACCAGCAACCACGCCACCGCCGCCCGTCCCATGCCAAACTTCACGGTGAGGTAGAACACCGCCAAGGTTATCGGCAGAAAGACGAACAGGAATTCGTAGGAATTGAACAGCATGGGCTTACTCGCCCTGGGCTATGGCATCGGCGCTGGCGTATTGCTCGAAGATCCAGCGCGTGAAGCTGGCGGCATAACGCCAGTTGTAATGCGCGGGATCGACGAAATACTGGTCGGTGCGCAACGGACCGTTGCTGGCGTCGATCAGCACCGTGTTGGGCGCGGCGAGCGCGGCCGCCACCCGCGCCCGCCAGGCGGCATCGCGTTTGCCGCCGGGATCGTAGCGATCGAGCCAGGCCGGCATCGGCGGCATCAGCACCACCACCCAGCGCACATGACGCCGCTCGAGGCTCTGTGCCATGCGTTGCAGATGCGGATAGCACTGGGGCGACACCTCGACGTCGTCGCGCGGATCGGGTGTGGTCATTGTCAGCGGTCCGGAGCCAAACTGATCCATGACCAGTGTCGAATCGGGATCGGCGCCCGCACGCATGTCCTTGATGTTTCTCGCGGTGCGCCACAGGCGCAGCGGACGGAAATTCACGAAATACACCAGCCACTCAGGCCAGCCCTCGAACATCATGCCTTCGCCCAGCGTCGCGTTGAACAGCTGGCCATCGCCCTGGCAGGATTCGAAATCGCGCATTGCCATGACCGTGACGACGGTGCGCACCGAGGGAAAATGATCGAGGTAGAGTTCGGTCAGCCACGCCGTTTCATGCACGTGCAGGTAACACGGCGCGCCGTTGAGCGGCTGACGGAAATCGCTGACTGCGGCAAGGATCGAAAAATCGAGATTGCGCCAGGTGACCGAGGAGCCGATCGCCAGCAGATCGGGCTCGGCGTCGGCATGCTCGCGCATGAACTTGAACTTCTCGTCGATGCAGCTGGTCGCCGTCAGCGGCGGCGGCGGCAGATGGCCCATGCGGCCGAGCGCATAGACGCTGGCGATGCCCAGAATCAGGAAAGCGCCGATGCAGCAGAAATAGATGAGGGTAAATCTCGCATATCGATCGTGTGGCACGAGCGAATTCATCACGCACCCAACCCCCTCCGAGCCGTCACAGCCGACGGGACGGAACCAACTCGACTGCAAGACGAACGGATAATACGGGCGAGCTGTTCCGCCGCTTTGGCATAGGGACCGAGCGCGACATGACCGTTCGCATATGAAACGACTGATAGGCAGCACTATGCGGGGGTGTGATTTCTCTGCGGCAGAATCAGACCGGAACGAACACAGGGATCATGGAGAGAATCAGCAACGCCGCCATCGCGATGTTGAACGCCACGATGCGGTTGCCTTGGGCCAGCGCGTTGCGCAGCGCCGCCCCCGACAGCGCCCAGACGCTGAGCGCGGGAATATTCACCACCGCGATTACCGCCAATATTGCGAGCAGACTTACCAGGAGCCGGTCCGGCGCGGTATAGGAGACAGTGACGATCAGCGCTACCGCCCATGATTTGGGATTGAAAAGCTGCAGCAGGGCCGCAGCGATGAAGCCGATCGGGCGCTCCACTTTGACCTCACCCGATCCCAAGGAGCGGCTGGTGGCGATCTTCCACGCCAGCCACAGGATGTAGAGGCCGCAAGCGATCTGCAGCGCCAGATAGATTTCGGGAAAGCGCTCGAACACCGGCCCGAGGCCGATCCCGACCAGCAACACGATGCCGAGGAAGCCGCCGCTGATGCCCAGGATCAGCGGCACCGAACGGGCGAAACCGAAATTGGCGCCCGACGCCAGCAGCAGGAAATTTCCCGGCCCTGGCGTGATCGACATCACGAACACGAAGCCGGCGAGGGCGAGGAGGGTTTCGAGGCTCATACTGGCAGGATGCCCGAAAGTCGCCTCGCTATCACTGCTTGGATGCCTGACAGATTTATCGGCTCCGCCGATAGCTTCATTTCGTGCCACACAGCCGGCCGTCCGATGTTGTCCGCCAGGGCATTGGCGCGCATCGGGATGCGAGAAGGCGCGTTCGACGGGTCGTTAGGGTTCGGCGGCGGCCGGCGGGAGAGATTGGCGCGCCCGTAGGGATTCGAACCCCAAACCTCCTGATCCGTAGTCAGGTGCTCTATCCAGTTGAGCTACGGGCGCGCATGGCGGCGGGCGGGCGCCAGTGGCACCGACCGCAGCAAGGCCGGGAACCTAGTCAAATCGCCCCCCCCTTGCAAGCCCCTAGCGGCACGCCGATAAGGCCCTGTCGTACCTTGGCTTTGCGGCTTTACACGCAGCCTGTTGCAGACCGGCAACGGCTGCGTTGCAAACAGCACGATCCGGCTTGTCTAGGGTCTGTGCATTCAGTACCATCCCCTTGTTTTTTTTAGGGGATGCGGCTTTGCCGCGATACGGCCGGGCACCTTGGGGGGACGGCCGACAAGTAACGACAGAGAGTGCTGTCCGAAGTTCGAAGGGTGCCCATGGCGACTGTTAGAACCCGTGCCCTGGCACTCATCGCCGCATTGGCGTTGGGGGCCTGTTCACAAGACGCGTTGTTTTCCGATGGCAGTACGGCTGCGACGCCGCCATCGCCGATCAGCGCTCCGACTTTCCAGCCCTCGCAAGTGTCTGGGGGTCCGTCGACCGGCACCGCGGTCGGCGCGCGGGTGCAGCAGATGCGCTCCGATTTCGTCCGGCTGATGGGCGAGCTGACGCAGCAAAGCGGCCAGTTGCAGGCCATTCGCGGCCAAGCGACCGGCGATGCGCAGCAATATTACACGCTGGTGGCCGGCATCTCCGCCCGCCTGCAGGTCGGCACCACGCCGGGCAATCCGGAACTGGTCGCGGCCTGGAACCAGGCGCAGACCCAGCTCGAGAAGCTCAACACCGATCTCAGCCAGATGAACACGCTGGCCACCACCGTGTCGGGCGCCTCCTCGCAGGCCACGTTCCTGCTGGAAAGCGTGCGCGCCACCTATGGCGTCTCCGGCGCGGTCGACGAGGACCATCGCCAGCTGAAAATCCTGGAGAACGAGATCAACCAGTCGATCGTGCTGGTCGACCGGCTGTTGAGCGAGACCAGCCAGGACATCGCGCGCCAGACCGCCTACGTCGCGGCCGAACGCAACAATCTCGTGACGCTGAACCTTGCCGTGAAGAACGGCCGCCTGCTGGGACCGTCGGTCACCAACCGCACCTTCCAGCAGAGCTCCGCCGCCCCGACGCCGACCATGGCGCCGGGGGTGCGGTCCGCGAGCCCGGCCGCAGCGCCGGTCAGCCTGGCCAATCGCCGGCCGCTGCTGATCGTGCGCTTCGATCAGCCGCGCGTGCAGTACGAGCAGGCGCTTTACGCCGCCATCGCCGAGGCGATCCAGCGCAAGCCGGACGCAACATTCGATCTGCTGGCGGTGGCGCCGGCCCGCGGCTCGATCGCCGATGTCTCGCTCAGCACCACGGCCAGCAAGCGCCACGCCGAGAACGTGCTGCGCTCGATGACCGAAATGGGCGTCAATCCCAACCGGGTCGGGCTCGCCTCCACCACCAGCCAGGTGGCGCAGAACTCCGAAGTGCATCTCTACGTGCGTTAGGCATTCGAGCGTTTCGATTGCGAAAGCGGCCGCGGGCCGCTTTTTTTGCGCCTGCGTTGCGGGCTTTGCGCTGGCGCCGATCCGCGGCGGGATCATCATCGTAGAAGATGGATCGTCCGTTCGCCGCAGGAGATAGTATGCGCCGCTCCCTCGCCTGGCTTCTTGCCGCCCTGCTGTTCGTTGCCATGCCGTCGCTGGCGCCGGCACAGGACATCGCCGCCGGCGACAGGACCGCGATTCAGTCGGTGATCGACCGGCAGATCGCAGCCTTCCGCCGCGACGACGGGCGGGAAGCCTTTAGCTACGCCGCCCCCGATCTGCAGGCGCAGTTGGGCTCGGCGGAAATCTTCATGGGCATGGTCAGGACCGGCTATGCGCCGGTTTATCGTCCGCGCTCCTACCAGTTCCGCGAGCTCAAGACGATCGATGGCGCGATCACGCAGCAGGTCCATGTCGTCGGCCCCGACGGCGTCGCCCGGCTGGCGCTCTATTTCATGCAGCAGCAGAAAGACGGCAGCTGGCGCGTGTCTGGTTGCGTGCTGCTCGATTTCGAGGGCGACGAAGCCTGATCCGACCGTCCTGCGCCCTGCCTCATGCGCAGGGCTTCCATGAGCGACGGATCGTTGCCGTAGGCGGCCCCGCTCCGCTCTAATCGCCGCCGCATGCAGTTCTTCCGTTTCGCCCGAACATGACCGCCGGCAACATCCCCACACGCGCCCTGGTGCTGCTGGGCGTGTTGACCCTGGTCTGGGGCTTCAACTGGATCATCGTCGCCGTCGCCTTGCGCGATTTCGGGCCGTGGAGTTTCCGCACCATAAGCCTCGGCATCGCCTGCGCCACAATGTTCGTGATCTCCCGGCTGCGCGGCGAATCGCTGGCAGTGCCGAAGCAAGTGCGCCTGCGCCTGCTCTACGCCGGCGCCTTCAACATCGCGATCTGGAACGTCTGCACCGCCTATGCCGTGATGCTGATCCCTTCGGGCCATGCCGCGGTGATCGCCTTCTCCATGCCGCTCTGGGCCGCCATCATCGGCTTCCTGTTTTTGGGCGAGCGCCTGGGCCTGCGGCATGTGGTGGCGCTGGGCTTTGGCGTCGTCGGCATCACGCTGCTGATGGCGGAGGATTTCGTCAAATTCGCCAGCGCGCCGCTTGGTCTGTTCCTCGGCATCCTGGCGGCCATCGTCTGGGCGCTGGGCACTTTCGTGCAGAAGCGCACGGCCTGGAACATGCCGATGGTGGCGCTGCTGTTCTGGCAGATGCTGTGCGGGCTGGTGCCGATCGCCATCGGCGCCGCCATCCTCGAACTGCCCGACCAGAAGACGCCAAGCCTGATGGGCGTCGGCACGGCGCTGTTCGTAGGCCTGGTGCCCCTCGCCATCGGCATGGCGTCGTGGTTTTCGATCGTCAAGCTGCTGCCGACCCATGTCGCCGCGCTCAGCACCGTGATCATCCCGGTGGTAGCGGTGCTGTCGGGCGGCTGGATACTGGGCGAGCCTCTGGGCGCCATCCAGTACGCGGCGCTGGCGTTCACGGTGGTGGCGCTGGGTCTGGTGCTGCTGGTGCCGGAGAAGGCGTCGGCAGACAAGTCGCCGGTGGTGCCCGAATAGGGTCTAGCCCACCCGCATGACCTTCAGCCGCGGATCGAGCAGATCGCGCAGCCCGTCGCCCAGCAGATTGAGCCCCAGCACCGAGAGCGCGATCGCTACGCCGGGAAAGATCGCCAGGGTCGGCGTCTGGTACATGTAGGTCTGGGCGTCGTTCAGCATGCGGCCCCAGCTCGGCAGCGGCGGCTGCATGCCAAGCCCGAGATAGCTCAGGCCCGCTTCCGCCAGGATGGCGACGGCGAACTGGATGGTGCCCTGCACGATCAGGATCGAGGCGATGTTGGGCAGCACGTGATCGAAGGTGATGCGCAGCGGGCCCTTGCCGATCGCAAGACCAGCGCGAATGAATTCGCGGCCCCACACCGAGAGCGCCGCCCCGCGCGTGACGCGGGCGAATACCGGGATGTTGAAAATGCCGATGGCGATGATGGCGTTGACCGCCGAGGCGCCGAACACGGTGGTGATCAAGATCGCCGTCAGCACGGCGGGGAAAGCGAACACCAGATCGGACATGCGGGAAACGATCTCGTCGGCCCAGCCGCGCGTTGCCGCCGCCCACAGGCCCAGCAATACGCCCGCGACCATGCCGAGCGTCACGGCGACGAAGCCGACGGTGATGGAGTTGCGCGCGCCCCACATGATGCGGGAGAGGATGTCGCGCCCCAGATGATCGGTGCCCAGCCAGTGCGCCGCCGAGGGTGGCTTCAGCTTCTGCACCATGGCGATTTCGGTCACCGGATAGGGCGTCCAGACCAGCGAGATCACCGCCATGGCGATCAGCAGCAGGGTCAGCACCAGCCCGATCATGAAACTGCGGTGGCGCAGGGCGCGGCGCGGCAGCGAATTGGCGGCGGCCATGACCTATGCCTTGATCTTGGGCCGCGGATCGACCAGCACGTAGATGACGTCGATCGCCAGATTGATCAGCAGCACGAAGAAGGTCAGCAGGATCACCACGTCCTTGATCACCACCAGATCGCGGTTGTTGATCGACTGGTAAACGAGCTGGCCTACGCCGGGCAAATAGAAGACGCTTTCGATGATGATGGCGCCGCCGACCTGGAAGGCGAAGAACAGGCCGATGATGGTGATGATGGGGATCAACGCGTTGCGCAGCGCATGGCGGAACAGCACGTCGCGCTCGGCCACGCCTTTGGCCCGGGCGGTGCGGATATAGTCCTCGCGCAAGGTGTCGAGCATGGCGGAGCGGGCGATGCGCGAGAGGATCGCGGCCTCGGGCAGGCCGAGCGCGATGATCGGCAGCGCCAGCGCCCGCAGCGAGGCGCCGAAATCCTTCTCCCAACCGGGAAAGCCGCCGGCGGGAAACAAGCCCAGCCCCAGCGAGAAGACCAGCACCAGCAGCAGGCCGATCCAGAAATTGGGCACCGCGATGCCGGCCTGGCTGAACATCATGACGCCGTAATCGCCCGCTTTGCCATGCCGCCAGGCCGCCAGGATGCCAAGCGGCAGGCCGAGCAGGATGGCGAAGGTGACGGCGCCGATCGCCAGCGGCACGGTGACCTGCAGGCGCACCAGCAGCATGGTGGCGACATCGGTCTTGTAGGCCTGGCTGCGGCCCAGATCGAAGGTCAGCATGTCGCCGACCCAGGCGAAATAACGCACCCAGACCGGCCGATCGAGCCCCAGATCCTTGCGCAAGGCGGCCAGCGTATCGGGCTGCGCCTCCATGCCCAGCATCACCAGCGCCGGATCGCCGGGCAGCACTTCCAGCACGCCGAACACGACCAGGCTCGCCGCCACCAGGGTGAACAGCGCGGCAAAGAGGCGGCGCGAGAGGAACTCAAGCATGCGGGAATCTGGGCAAAGAAAAGCGGCCGACGGAGGCTTCCGCCGGCCGCCGCTTCAGCATCCTACTTCCAATAGACTTCGGTCAGGTCGATCGACGGCGTGGGCGAATTCTCCCACATGCCGACCAGGTTCTTGTTCCACACGCCGATCTTGCCGAGCTGATAGAGGAAGCCGTTGACGGCATCCTTGGCGATGATGGTCTGCAGCTGCTTCAAGAGATCGGCGCGCTTGCCCTCGTCCACCGTCGCCACCATCTCGCGATAGACGGCGCGGAACGGCTCGGACTTGTAGTTCCAGTAATAGCCGTCACGGGCGTAGCGATCGATGTCGTAGGCCTCGGTGTGCGCGACGATGGTGAAATCGTAGTTGCGCTCGCGGAACACCTCCGACAGCCATTGCGGCCATTCGAGCTGCACGATCGACAGCTTGATGCCGATCTTGCCGAGCTGGCTGACCAGCACTTCGCCCGAGCGCTTGGCGTAGCCGACCGGCGGCAGCTTCAAGGTCGCCTCGAAGCCGTTCTCGTAGCCCGCCGCCTTCATCAGCTCCTTGGCCTTGGCGAGGTCGAATGGATAGGTCTTGGTCAGGTCGATATAGGCCGGGTCGGCCGGGCTGTAATGGCTGCCGATCGGAATGGCGAAGCCCGATTCGGCGGCGATCAGCTCCTCGCGGTTGATGGCGTGCGCGATGGCCTGGCGCACTTCCAGCTTGGCCATCGGCTTGCCTTCGCCGTTGTTGGTGGAAAGGATCGTCTCGCCCTGGGTCGAGCCGATCACCACGGCGAAGCGGTTGTCCTTCTTCAACTGGTCGACCAGCTCCGGCGCCTGGAAGCCGGGAAACGTATCGACGTCGCCGGCCAAGAGCGCGTTGATCTGCGCCGACGGATCCTTGACGAACTTGAACGTCACCGTGTTGAGCTTGATGGCAGCAGGGTTGCGGTAGGTGTCGGCCTTGACCAGCACCAGAGAATCGCCTTCCTTGCGCTCCTTGAATTTGAACGGGCCGGTGCCGACCGGGTTGGTGCCGTTGGTCGGCGAACTCTTGGGATCGACGATGGCGGCATCGGCGACGCCCAGATTGAACAGCACGAAGGCGTCCGGGTTCTTCATCGTGATCTTGACGGTCTGCGGATCGACCACCTCGACCTTTTCGATCGAGACGTAGAGGTTCTTGGCCGGGATCTTGTTATCGGGCCCGGGCGCGATCAGACGGTCGATGGAGAATTTCACGTCCGAAGCGTCGAACGCCTCGCCGTCATGGTATTTCACGCCGGAACGCAGCTTGAAGACGTATTCCTTGCCGTCCGGCGACACCGTCCAGCTTTCGGCCAGGCCGGGAACGATCTTGCCGTTGCGATCGACGCGGGTCAGGCTCTCGTAGATGTTCTGGTAGGTGATTTCGCGGATGGCGGCGGCCGCATTGAGGCTGGAATCCAGCACCGGCGGCTCCAGCGACATGCCGATCACGACGCTGTCCTTGGCCGGCTTGGCGGGCGGCGTCGCGGCCGGAGCGGGCGCCGGCGTGGGCGCGGTCTGCGCGTTGGCGGGCGGCTGCGGCGGGGCGTCCTTGGGACGGGAAACGAAATAATAGATGCCAAGCGCTGCAACCACAGCAACCAGCAGCATTACGAGTGAACGTCTCATTTTGGTTTCTCCATTTCCCCGATCGGCGAAGGCCCTTGTTGGGCTATTGCGCGGACGATACCAGCCCGCCTGTTGAGCGGCAATTGCGCCGCCAAACCCTTTATCTGCCGGCGAAATACTCGCGCCAGCACATCATGCCGCCGGCGGATTCCGCCTCATAGACGCCCCTGGCGCAAGCCCGCGCCACGCAATCGGCAGCAATGCTGCCAAGCCGCGACAGGGAAAGCGGCCGATTGCCTTGCAGTTCAAGCCTGCCGGTGGCCAGCACGAAGATCGCGTCGCCATCGAAACTGGTATGGATGGGGCGGATGGCGCGCGCCAGGCCGTCCTGCGCCATGATCGCCACGCGCCGGGCTTCGGTCTTGGTCAATTTCGCATTGGTCGCCACCACGCCGATGGTGGTGTGGCCGCGCAAGGTGCCGGACGCAGCCCCGCCGCGATCGACGCTGACTTCAAGCGGCACCCGCGTCTGGGGCGGCGGCAGGTTGCCGAATTCGCCGTTCTGCTCGAACGGCCAAGCCCAGAACTGCTTCTGGCTTTCCATCGTGGCGTAGCCGCGCGCATTGGCAGCCACCACCGCGCCAACCTGCAGGCCCGCATCGTCGAGGGCGGAGACGCTGCCCAGCCCGCCCTTGATGTTGCCGGTGCGCGCGCCCAGCCCGGCGCCGGCATTGCCCAGCGCGAAATCCCGGCTGGCCTGCTCGCAAGCCTTCAGACCCAAAGCGCGATAGGGCGGCAGCTCGCCCCAGTTCTTGTCGCCGCTATTGTTGAGCGAAAGCCGAACCGCCCGAGAGCGCGATGCCATGTACGCTGTCCACCGTGGCGGCCGGATCGAGCAGATCGGTCTCGCGCGTGCCAGGGCCGCCGCCGCGCACGTCGACGGCCGCCACCGCCGCGTGCTCCGGCAGCACGACCGTGGCGCCGGTGACGGCGCGCGCGTCTTCGGCGTTGCCGACCAGGATGCCATCGACATCGGTGATGAGATTGCGCGGCCCCGGCCGAACCATCGGAATTCCTGAAGCGAAAAAGACTAGAGCGTGACCACGCCCTTGAGCGCCATCGACGCTGCCGCCATCACCTTGGCCGAGCGGATCATGTCGTCGATGACGATGTATTCGTCGGGCTGGTGCGCCAGGTCGAGGATGCCCGGCCCGTAGGCGACGCAGCTCTGCAGATGGGCGATGCGCTGGATGTGTTTCTGGTCGTAGGTGCCGGGCGAGACCACATGCGTCGAGGGCTTGCCAAACACCTGGGCGATGGCGCCGTCCAGCGCCTTGACCAGCGGATCGCCGGAAGAAGTCATGTTGGGCGCGAATTCCAGCAGGTCGCGGATCTTGTACTGGAAGTCGTTGCGCTCGCGCTTGACCTCGTCGAGGATCGCCACGATCTCGCGCTTCACGTCGACCGGGTCTTCCTCGATCAGATAGCGGCGATCGAGGATCAGGCGGCAGGAATCGGCCACCACCGGCGAGGGCGCGCCCTCGTATTCCTTATCGGGCTCCATCTGCCCGCCATGGATCGAATTGAAGTTCAAGGTCGAGCGGCGCGAGCCTTCCGGGATCACCGGCATCGCCGTGGTGCGCGTATCGAGCTCGGGATAGAGCTTCTGCTCGACCTTCTGGATGAAGGCGCCCATGCCGCGAATGGCGTTGACGCCGAGATACGGCATCGAGCCATGCGCCACGCGCCCCAGGGTCTCGACTTCCGCCCACCACACGCCGCGATGGCCGAGGCAGACGCAATCCTGATTGAGCGGCTCGGGGATGATGACGTGCTGCACGCGGTCCTTGGAGAAGTAACCCTTCTTGGCCAGATAGCCGACGCCGGCCCAGCCGCCGGACTCCTCATCCGCGGTGCCGGAGATTTCGAAGGCGCCGGGAAATTTCAGGCCCTCGGCCAGGATCGCCTCGACCGCGATCATGGAAGCGGCCAGACCGCCTTTCATGTCGCCGGTGCCACGGCCATAGATGCGGCCGTCCTTGACCTCGGCACCCCAGGGATCGGTGGTCCAGCCATTGCCGGCCTCGACCACGTCGATATGCGAATTGAAATGCACGCACGGGCCCGCACCTTGGCCCTCGACGCGGGCGATGACATTGGTGCGCGGATAGTCGGTGCTGTGCGATTTCTCGCCCTCGGCATTGACGTATTCGATGCCGAAGCCTTTGCCGCGCAAGCGGTCGCCAATCAGCTTGGCGCAATCCTCGTAGAACCGGCCGGGAGGGTTGACGGTGGGGATGCGGACCAAAGCCTGGGTTAGCGCCACCATGTCGTCGCGCATGGCGTCGATACGGGCAAAGATGGCGCGCAATTGCGCGGGAACCGGGCGGGATTCGATTGTGTCCATAGCGTCAAAATAGGCCCGGGACCAGGACGGGTCAAATTGCCGGCGCTTTGCTCACAGCCCGCGCTTTTTGCCATGCAGAGGCCAAAGGTCAACCATCATCAGATAGGCGAAGGACGCCGACCAGGCGATCGTAAGGAGGCCCAACAGGGCCTCGACGCCGGTAATCAGCCGCAATCCGCCCGTTGGATAGATGTCGCCCAACCCCAAGGTCGTGTAGCTGACGGTGGAGAAATAGAGATAGTCGGTCGGCGTCATCGTCGCGCCCACCTGCCCGGCAAAGCCGCCGCCATCGAAATGGCGGTCGAGCAAGTAGTAGGCACAGGCGAAGACGCAGATTTCGGCGATGTGCGCCAGCACGATGCCGCCCATCACCGCCAGCATGCGCATGCGCAACGGCAGGAAAGTCAGTCGGGGAGCCAGAAGCGAGATCAGCCGCAGCGCCTCGTAATGCAGCAGCAGGCAGATTCCCATGAGCATGAAGATCGTTACGATCGCGAGAATCATTTTTCCCCCCGTTTCGCGCCGACCTCCCCTTCTTCGATCGGCCCGTCCTCGAGCGCGGCCCGCAACTGCGCCTCGCTGGCACCCAGTTCGGCCAGCGCCGCGTAATCGCCCTCGCGGTGCAGATCGACCAGCCGGTCGATGGTTTCTTCGTCGACGCCGAGGGACTTTAAGGCCCGCGCCGCCAGCTGCAAGCTTGCTTCCAAGGTCTCGGGCACGGCATGCGCCTGGCCGGCCTTGGACAGGCGCACGGCATGGCTGTGATCGCGCGCGCGGGCGAAGATCGGCAGGTCCTTGGCCTCATGGCGGATGGCGGTGACCGCGGCGACCGCCTGACTGGCGCTGTCCAAGGTCACCACCACGGCGCGGGCGCGGGCGATGCCGGCCGCCATCAGCACGTCGCGCCGGCTGGCATCGGCGAAATACACGGCGATCTTTTTGCTGCGGAAATGCTCGATCAGCTCGGCATTGGAATCCAGCGCCAGCCAGGGAATCCGCTGGTAGTCGAGCATCATCGCCACGGTCTGGCCGACGCGGCCGAAGCCGCAGATCAGCACATGGTTTTCGATCTCGCCCGCGCCGGCGGCAATCGCCTCGGCCTGACGGTCGTAATTCTGCCGGGCAATGCGCTCGGAGACGCGGCGGCCCAGGATTTCCAGAAGCGGCGTCATCGCCATGGAAACCCCGGTCAGGGCAAAGACGATGGGCTGCACCTCCTTCGGCACCACGCCGGTGTCGGCGGCAAGCCCGATCAGCACGAAGGCGAATTCGCCGCCCTGCGCTACCAGCAGACCGGTGCGCAACGCCTGATGTCCGCGCAAGCCGAACAGCAGGGCCAGGCCAGCAACCAGCAGGGCCTTCAGCATGATCATGCCCAGCAACAGGGCGACGAAGAGCAGCGGCTTGTCCAGCACCGCGTCGAATTCCAGCCGCACGCCGATAGTGACGAAGAACAGGCCCAGCAGCAGGCCTTCGAACGGCTTGATGTCGGCTTCGATCTGATGGCGGAAGCGCGAGCCGGCCAGCGCCACGCCGACCAGGAAGGCGCCCAGCGCCATCGACAGTCCGGCCTGTTCCGTGGTCCAGGCCGCGCCCAGCACGGCGACCAGCGCCAGCGCGGTGAAGGCTTCGGCGCGATGGCTGCGCGCCACCAGATCGAACAGGCGCGGCAAGAGGAACCAGCCGATACCGGCGATCAGCGCCACCACGGCGATGCCGCGCAGCAGCGCCATGCCCATGGCCTCGGCGATCTCCGGATTGCGGGTGGCCAGCACCGTCACCAGCACCAGAAGCGGCACCACCGCCAGATCCTGCATCAGCAGCACGCCAAAGGAGGCGCGGCCGGCGCTGGTCTTGAGTTCGTCCTTTTCGGTCAAAAGCTGCAGCACCATGGCTGTCGACGACAGGGCCAGCGAGAAGCCGACCACCAAAGCCGCCTCCCATTTCAGGCCCAGCAGCGCCACCGCCACGGACAGCACGCCGCCGCACAGCAGCACCTGCAGGCTGCCCAGGCCGAACACCAGCCGGCGCATCAGCCGCAACCGCTGCAACGACAATTCCAGCCCGATGACGAAGAGCAGGAACACCACTCCCAGATCGGCCAGGAAGCGGTTGCCCTCGCTGTCATGGATCAGCCGCAGGCCCTGCGGCCCCAGAATGACCCCGGCGATGAGATAGCCCAGCACCGGACTGGCGCGCAGGCGCTGGAACAGGGGCGCCACGACGATCGCCACCGCCAGCAGCAAAATCGCTTCCAGTATGGCGTCGTGGGCTACGGTGCCGGCTTGCGGTGGCATGGAACTCCCGGGCGGTCGCCGATCGAGGCGAGCCCGGCTATTCTAGCGGCCTCGCGCGAAAGGGAGAAACCGATGGGCCTGCTCCGCCGTTCCCTGCTGCTCCTTCTGATTTTGCTAACGCCTGGCCTGGCCACGGCGCGCGATGCCACCATCCAGGGGGCGCGGCAAGCCGTGGCTGCAGCCCACCCGCTGGCGGCCCAGGCCGGGCTCGATGTGCTGCGCAAGGGTGGCACGGCGATGGATGCGGCGATCGCCGTGCAGATGGTGCTGAACGTGGTCGAGCCGCAGGCTTCGGGCATCGGCGGCGGCGGCCTGCTGCTCTATTACGATGCCGCAGCAAAAAAGCTGCATTATTACGACGGACGCGAGATGGCGCCGGCCGGCGTGCGGCCGGACATGTTCCTCGATGCCAATGGCAAACCGGTTGCTTTCATGGCAGCCGTGGTCGGCGGCCAGTCGGTCGGCGTGCCCGGCCTGTTGCGGATGCTCGATAGCGCCCATCGCCGCCACGGCAAGCTTGCCTGGGGCGATCTGTTTGCCGCTGGCATTGCTTTGGCCGAAAATGGCGCACCGGTGTCGCCGCGCCTGGCGGCAGCGCTGAAGAGCGATGTGGCGCTGCCGCAGGATGCGCAGGCGCGCACGATTTTCTACAAACCGGATGGCGCGCCGTTGCAGGCTAGCGAGAGCCTGGTTCAGAAGGAACTGGCCGCCACGTTGCGCCTGATCGCCAAGGACGGCGCCGAAAGCTTCTATCGCGGTCCACTCGCCGCCGACATCGTCGGCAGGGTGCAAGGTCCCAACCGCCGGCCTGGCACGCTCAGCCTCGACGATCTGGCCAATTACAAAGTGGTGGAAAGCGAAGCTCTATGCGGGCCCTACCGGACGATCAAGATCTGCGCCGCGCCGCCAGTGTCCTCCGGCGGGCTGGCGCTGCTGCAAATGCTGGGCTTGCTCGAGGGCTTCGATCTGGCAGCGCTGCAGCCGCAATCGGTCGAGGCGGTGCATCTGATCGCCCAGGCCGCCAAGCTGGCCTTTGCCGATCGCGAAGCCTATGTCGGCGATCCGGCCTTCGTGACGGTGCCTGCCGCCAAGCTGCTGGCGCGCGACTATCTCGATGAACGCGCCAAATCGATCGCGCGCGGCAAGACCACCCCGGGCAAGGCCGAACCGGGCAGACTGGCGATGATCGCCCCTTCGCCGGCCGGCGCGACGCTGGAAATCCCCGCCACCAGCCATTTCGCCATCGCCGATGCGGCGGGCAATGTCGTCTCCTTGACCACCACGATCGAGGCCGCCTTCGGCGCGCGGCTGATGGTGCGCGGCTTCCTGCTCAACAACGAATTGACCGATTTCTCTTTCCTGCCGATGGTCGACGGCAAGCCGGTCGCCAACGCCATCGCGCCCGGCAAACGCCCGCGCTCCTCCATGACGCCCGCCATCGCCTTTTCCGCCGACGGTGAACCAATGCTGGCGATCGGCTCGGCCGGCGGCCCCACCATCATCGGTGCGGTGCTGAAAGCGGTAATTGGCATGGTGGACTGGAACCTCTCGATGCAGCAGGCGATCGATCTGCCGCTGGCGCTGAACTTCAATGGCCCGACCTTGCTGGAGATGGACCGGTTCGATGCCGCCTTCGCCGCATCTCTCGTTGCGCTGGGCCACGAAACGCGGTTTATCGCCATCCCCAGCGGCCTGCACGGCCTGAAGCGGATACCGGAGGGCTGGCAGGGCGGCGCCGATCCGCGCCGCGACGGCGTCGCCGTCGGCGAATAGGATAGAAAGAGCAAGACATCATGGCCAAGCTTCCCGTCGTGGCGCTGAAGAAGGGCGAGGACAAGCGCCTGCGCTTTGGCCATCCCTGGGC
>JAQSWP010000049.1 GCA_029266575.1 Alphaproteobacteria bacterium
CGGGAGAAGGGCATTTGAGAGGATGCCTCATTCTTTGATACAAAGGCATTATAGCAAATAACGCCCTTCTCCCGCCTGCGGGAGATAAAGAGGACCTCTCTCCAAATGCCCTTCTCCCGCTTGCGGGAGAAGGTGCCCGAAGGGCGGATGAGGGTGTGCTGAGTGTGCAATTTGCGCGTTCTTCCCCCTTGAGCCCCGGCCCGTCCCGCGCCAGAGTCGCAGATAACCAAGCAAAAATTAGGTAACGGGAGTTCCGCAGCATGGCTGAGCATTTCGACGATCTGGAAACGCGCGATCCGGAGCAGCGCGAGGCGGCGTTGATGGCGGCGCTCGGCAAACAGATTGCGCATGTGAAGGCGAATGCGCCTTACTTCGCCGCCAAATTCAAGGATGTCGATGCGGCATCGGTGATCAGCCGCGCAGCGCTCGCCAAGCTGCCGGTGACGCGCAAATCCTCGCTGCTGGAGCAGCAGCGCGGCAAGCCGCCGTTCGGCGGCATGAACGGCGTGCCGATCGAGAAGCTGGCGCATATCTACATGTCGCCCGGGCCGATCTTCGAGATGGATGGCGAGGGCAAGGATTTCTGGCGCGGGGCGCGGGCGATGTATGCCGCGGGCTTCCGCGCCGGCGACATCGTGCACAACACCTTCTCCTATCACCTGGTGCCGGCCGGCTTGATGATGGAATCCTCGGCCCGCGCCATCGGCTGTCCGGTGATTCCGGCCGGCGTCGGCAACACCGAGATGCAGCTCGACATCATCGAGCGCGTCAAGCCTGCCGCGTATGCCGGCACGCCCTCGTTCCTGAAGATCCTGCTCGACAAGGGCAAGGAGCTCGGCCGTGATGTTTCTTCGCTGAAGAAGGCGCTGGTCGGCGCCGAAGCGCTGCCGCCATCGCTGCGCAAGGAATTCATCGAGCGCGGGGTCTTCACCCTGCAGTCCTACGGCACGGCCGATCTCGGCACCATCGCCTACGAATCGAAGGCGATGGAAGGCATGATCATGGCCGAAGACATCATCGTCGAGATCGTACGTCCCGGCACCGATGATCCGGTGCCGGATGGCGAGGTGGGCGAAGTGGTGGTCACCGCACTCAATCCGGTCTATCCGCTGATCCGTTTCGGCACTGGCGATCTTTCGGCCATCCTGGCCGGGCGCAGCCCGTGCGGACGCACCAATACCCGTATCAAGGGCTGGATGGGCCGCGCCGACCAGCGCACCAAGGTCAAGGGCATGTTCGTCGATCCAGAACAGGTGATCCAGGTGCAGAAGAGGCATGCGGAACTGGCCAAGGTGCGCCTCGTTGTCGATAGGGAAAATCAGGCCGACATCATGATCCTCCATGCCGAGATCAAGGATGGCGGCTCGCCCGATCTGGCTGCGGCCATCGAGGGCACGATCCAGAATCTCTGCAAAGTGCGCGGCAAGGTGAAATTCGTGACCCCGGGAAGCCTGGCCAATGACGGCAAGGTCATCGACGACATCCGCAAGTACGAGTAGGAGCGAAGCGGAACGCATGGCGGCGCAGCAGCAAGACGACATCCGCGCCGCCCGCGCTCTCTACGCCCGCCAGATGGCTGCGCTCTTGGGCCAGCCCGCCGAGCGCCTGCAGGCGGCCTTCGCCGCCGTGCCGCGCGAAGCCTTCCTCGACGACAAGCCCTGGCGCATCGTCTCGCCGGGCGGCGCCACGGTGACCCTGCCCGATAACGATCCCACCTTGATCTATCAGGACGTGCTGCTGGCGCTGCAACCCGAGCGCGGCGTCAATAATGGCAGCCCGTCGCTGCATATCCGCCTCCTGCACGCGCTCGACGTGCGGCCAGGCCAGCGCGTGCTGCATCTGGGCGCCGGCACTGGCTACTACACCGCCATCCTGGCCGAGTTGGTGGGACCGCAAGGCAGCGTCACGGCGGTCGAAGTCGATCCCGAACTGGCGGCGGCGGCGGAGCGCAATCTCAGGCCTTGGAAGCAGGTTAAGATCGTGCGCGGCGACGGCTTCCAGTGGCCGCGCGGCGAGAGCGACCGGATCTACGTCAATTTCGCCCTGGGCCGGCCGGCAGATGCCTGGCTGGCGCAATTGCCGCTGGGTGGCAGGATGCTGTTCCCGCTGGGCGTGCCGGCGCCGGCGCCGCGCACTGGCGTGCGCCATTCCATTCGCGGCGGCGCCATTCTGGTGGAAAACCGCGGTCCCGGCTTCGCCGCCACCTATGTCGCGCCGGCCTATTTCGTCTGGGCGGCGGGCCAGGGCAGCGAGGATCGGCTGATGCTGCGCAAACTGGGCGAGGCCTTCGACGGCGGCGGCATCGAGTTCGTACGCAGCCTGATCTGGAAAGGAACCGGCGATCCCAGCCGGTGCTGGTTCTGGCATGGCGACTGGGCGCTGTCCTACGACCAGCCGCCGCTTTAATTGAGGCGAAAAAGCCGCAAAAATACCCCGTCGCGGCGATGGATTTTGCCGTCGTTTTAGCCTTAAATGCCGCCCGAACCGGCCCCGGGGAAACTGCCCGCCGGTCATAATCCAGGCGGAGACAAGATAGAACATGATGCGCCCGTTTCTGACTGCTGCCCTGCTGGCGGCAGCGATGCTCGCTATGCCCGTTTCCAACATGGCCGCGGCCGCGCCCGCCCTGCAGGTGACGCCCGACGTCACGCCGCCGATGGACAATCAGCAGGCCTATGTCGAGTGGATGGTGAAGAACCGCGGCGAGAAGATCGAGAAGCTCAACGAACGCTGGGCCCGCTTCCAGGCCATGATCCAGAACAAGGATCTGTGGACCACCAAGGAATATCGCGCCTTCCTGCTGTCGCCGCGCGAAGAGTTCGCATTGACCCGCAATTACGCGCGCGCCTACGAGCACAACTTCCTCGACATCGGTTACGGCGTCACCATCTCCGGCCCGCATCTGGTCGGCCGCATGACCTCGGCCATCGACGTCAAGCAGGGCGAGAAGGTGCTCGAGATCGGCACCGGCTCGGGCTACCAGTCCTCGCTGCTGACCTACCTGACCGACAAGGTCTACACCATCGAGATCATCGAGCCGTTGGGCCAGCGCACCGCCGCCACCTACAAGAAGCTGGCGACCGATGGCTATAAGGAATTCGGCCGCATCAACACCAAGATCGCCGACGGCTATTACGGCTGGCAGGAAAACGCGCCGTTCGACAAGATTATCGTCACCGCCGGCATCGACCACATCCCGCCGCCCCTGCTGCAGCAATTGGCCATCGGCGGGATCATGGTGATCCCGGTCGGCCCGCCGGGCCAGCAGCGCGTGCTGAAAGTGGTGAAGCAGAAGCAGCCGGACGGCGCCGTCACCATCACGCGCGAAGATCTCTATAGCGGCAAGATCGTGCCCTTCGTGCCCTTCACCAAGTCGGGCGGCGGCACGCATAATTCCGGCGGCCGCTAACGCCAGGCAGAAGAATCGACATCGTGAATACGACGCTATCAGCCGGGGCCCAGCCCCGGCTTTCTCTTTCCTTCTATATAACCGTGGCGCTGGTCGCCGGCGCCATCATCGCGCTGCAGATCTCGATCATGCGCATCTTCTCGGTGGCGAGCTGGGCGCATTTCGGCTCCTTCGTGGTCGGGCTAGCGATGTTCGCTTTCGGCCTGGTCAGCGCCATCATGTGCATCGGCAAGGCGCATTTCGAAGCGCACTGGGACCGCTGGATCACCGCTTCGCTGCTGCTGTTCGGCCCGCTGATGGTGGCGGCTAATTGCCTGGCGCAAGCGCTACCGTTCAATCCGATTTTCCTGGTCTCCGATCCGAGCCAGAAATGGCGGCTGGCCGGAAATTTCCTGATCTATTTCGCGCCCTTCCTGCCCGGCGCCTTTTTCCTCGGCCTGGTGTTCCTGCGCGGCCAGCATGTCTTCGGCAAAGTCTATTTCGCCGATCTCGGCGGCTCCGGCCTGTGCGGGCTGGTGTTCCTGCTGGCGATGTATTTCGTCCTCCCGCAGCATTTGATCCTGGTGCCGCTCGCCATGTGGCTGGTGGCGGCGCTGATCTGGTTCCTGGCGGCCGGCCAGCGCTGGGCGGCGCTGCTGTCGATCGTGCTGGCGATTGGCGCAACAGCGGCGACCTTCACGCTGCCGCAGATCACCGTGTCGTCCTACAAAGGCGTTTCCTACGCGCGCAATTTTCCCGATTCGCAGCGCATCTACCGCGCCACCTCGCCACACGGGCTGATGGAAATCTACGCCTCCTCCTATTTCCATTTCGCGCCCGGGCTGTCCGACATGGCGGCGCTCAATCTCGACGAGACGCCTTCGAACGCCTATTACGGCATGTTCTTCGACAGCGACGGTCCGCAAGGCGTAATGAAGCCCATTCCGGAACGGCTGACCGCCTATTTCCGTTTCATGCCCATGTACTACCCGTTCGTGCTGAAGCAGCAGCCGGAAGTCTTCGTGGTGCAGTTTGGCGGCGGCATCTCCACCAATCTGGCGCTGCGGTCGGGCGCCAAATCCGTGACCGTGGCCGAAGCCAATCCCATGGTGCTGACGGCGCTCAGGGACGACAAGCGCATGGCCGAGCTCACCGGCGACATCTTGCGCGACAAGCGCGTGTCGGTGATCCCTTATGACGGGCGGCTCTACGTGACCGGCGCCAAAGACCGTTTCGACATCGTCGATCTGTCGCTGGCCGATTCGGTCGGCCTCTCCAGCCCGGGCGGCTTCGCCATCACCGAGAAATACAGCTACACCCGCGAAGCCATGCGCGCCTACATGCGGGCGCTGAAGCCGGGCGGCGTGCTGTCGGTGACCCTGTGGAACAAGGAGGAGCCGGCGAAATCCGTGCTGCGCCTGTTCGCCACCATGGTCGAAGCCGGACGCGAGGTCGATGGCGGCAGGGTCGCCGACCGCTTCTACGTTGTGCAGACCTATTTGTCGTCAGTGACCGTGCTCTACAAGCGCGGTGGCTTTGCGCCGGCGGAAGTCGAGACGCTGAACAAGCACACCACGGCGATGGCTTTCGACAACATCTATTTCCCCGGCATCGAATTCGATCCGGCCGCCGCCGTGCCGGTGATGCAGGGCTATCGCGACCAGTATTTCTTCAATCCCGAAGCGGTGGCGGCAGCCGGTCTGGGCGCGTCCAACGATCCCACCATCCCGCAGCAGAACGATCCGACGATCCCGCAGAGCGATCCCACGATTCCGGGGGTAGAGAAGAGCGAAGCCGTTGCCGGCGGCGCATTGGTGCCGGCGACGACCCTGGCGCGCTTCGCCATGCATTCGCTGATCAACGGCAATTTCGAGCAGTTCGCCAAAGAGTACGTCTTCCGCACCGAAGCGCTGACCAACGATCGGCCGTATTTCGCGGCCTACCTGAAATTCGCCGACCTGCCCAATTTCTTCGACAAGCTCGACATCGTGCAGGACGAATGGGGCTACCTGCTGCTGTGGGCGACCCTGATCATCGGCGCCATCGCCGCCTTCTCGCTGGTGCTGTTTCCGGTGATCTTCGGCTGGCGCTCGATCTTCGCCCGCCAGCCCGGCAAGTTCGGCGTCATCGTCTATTTCATGTGCCTGGGCCTGGGCTACATCGTGGTCGAGGTCGGGTTGATCGCCAAATTCATGCTGGCGCTGACCAATGCCACTGTCTCGGCCTCGGTGCTGATCACCGGCATGCTGGTGTTCTCCGGCCTGGGCAGCCTGGTGTCGGGCCGCTACATCGCCATCTGCCGCAGGATGATGCCGGTGATCTTCGTCGCCATCGCCGCCATGCTGCTGACCTATGGCTACCTGCTCGATCCCGTGCTGAACGCGATCGGCGTCTGGCCCTATTTCCTGCGCATCGTCGCCTGCCTGGCGATCCTGTTCCCCGCCGCCTTCCTGATGGGTTTCTGCTTTCCGACGGCGATGGCCATGCTGTCGAACCTGGGCAAGGAGCATCTGTTCCTGTGGGCCTGGGGCATCAATGGCTGCTTCTCGGTGATCGGCTCGGTGCTGGTGCCCCTGGTGGCGGCGCAGTTCGGGCTGGGCGCGCTGCTGCTGATCGCGGCCATGGCCTATCTGATCGCCCTGCCGGCGTTCTACGCGGTGCTGCTGCCGCGGCCGGCGGCCGCCAAGGCATAACCATGGCCAGCCGGCGGGGCTTTCTGCTGGCGGGAATTTACGGCATCGTGGCCGCATCGCTGCCGCTGGCCATATCGATGCTGAAACCGAAGAAACTGAAATCCGCGCCGGTCGTGTCACGCCCGGCGCAGCTTTTCACCGCGCAGCTGGCCAGCGCGCCGTTTCCCTATGACGGGCCGACGCCGGACGGCAATCGCCCCTTCTTCGACGCCCGCGATCCCAAGACGCGCCAGCGCGCCCATACCACCGGCGACGGCACCGTCCTGTCGGAAGATCCGCATTACACCGACGATCGCGTGCTGTTCCATCTGCCGGCCAATTTCGATCCGGCGCAGCCGATCGAAATCCTGGTGTTCTTCCACGGGCATGGCAGCGAGATCGAACGCAGCGTGGCGGGCGATTTCGATCTGCCGAAACAGATCGACCAGTCCAAGCGCAACATGGTGCTGATCGCCCCGCAGCTCGCGCGCGAAGCGCCCGATTCCAGTCCAGGCAAGCTTGGCCAGCCCGACGGTCTGAAGAACCTGCTCGATGAAGCCGCGCGCGTGCTGGCCGAACGCAGCGGGGCTAAGGAAGAAGCGTTCGCCAAGGCGCCGGTGGTCCTGAGCGCGTTCAGCGGCGGCTATCGGGCGGCGGCTTTTGCGCTGGCGCGCGGCGGGGCGGACGAGCGCATCAAGGGCGTACTGCTGCTCGATGCCGTCTATGGCGACGTGAAGCATTTCGCTGCCTGGATTGTGGCGCGTTGGCAGGACGGTTTCTTCGTCAGCCTCTACGGGCCATCGACCCAGAAATGGCATGACGAGCTGCGCGCCAGCCTGGCCCAGCGCCAGCGCCGGCCCCAAGGCTGGATACCCGCCCGAATCAGGCCGGGGTCCCATGCCCTGGTCTCGGTGCCGACGGAGCACAATGCCCTGCCCAAGGACGGCCCCCCGGCATCGCCGCTCCTGGTCATGCTGCGGCGTATCCGCCTAACAGGCTGATAAGGCACAATAAAAATCATAAACGGGAAATTTGCGCTGCTGCTCTTGTGCAGTGCTTTCGGCATTCCTATCTCAGATATGGAATACGAAAAACCTCTAGGGCGCGGCAAAAAAATCACAAGTTCGCCTTAATTGGACCGGTTGTCGGTCACATTCGGCCCCTAGGTTTTTAGGCTCTCCCCCGGAACATGGTCCCCCCAAGCCGTGTTCCAGCCTCGTTAAGAGGCAGCTAGGCCGCCATCCCAGCTCCCCCCGGGATGGCGGCCACTTTATTTCCAGCTCCCGAATCCGCCCGTGCTATCAAGCGGCCATGGCCCTGTTCGAAGCGTGCGCGCTTTCCTGCCATCGTGGCGGCAGGCTGGTTTTTGCCGGTCTCGATTTCGCGCTGGAGCGCTCCGATGCGCTGGTGCTGCGCGGTCCCAACGGCTCGGGCAAATCGACCCTGCTGCGCCTGCTGGCGCTGCTCACTCCCAAAAAATCCGGCGAACTTCTGTGGCACGGCACGGCGCTGGTGCCGGACGAGCATCGCGCGCGGACCCGTTTTCTGGGCCACGCAGATGCGCTGAAGCCGGCTTTGTCGGTGTTCGAAAATCTCCTGTTCGGCGCGCGCATCGCCAATCCCGAAACCAGCGAAGCGCATTGCCTTGCGGCGCTGGAGCGCCTGCAGCTGCGTGCCCTTGCCTTGCAGCCGGCGCGCTTTCTCTCCGCCGGGCAGAAGCGGCGGCTGGCGCTGGCGCGAACCATCGCCAGCGGCGGCGCGCTGTGGCTGCTCGACGAGCCGGCGACCGGACTTGATGCGCAGGCGGTGACGGATCTGTCGAACGCCCTGGCGGAATTTCGCGCCCAGGGCGGCATTGTCGTGCTGTCGACCCATGGCGAATTCGCTTTGCCCGATGCCGGTGTGCTGACGATGGAAACATTTGCCGCGGAGCTTGCGGCGTGAATCGATTTTCGCTGCTGCTGGCGCATGATCTGAAACTGGCCCTGCGGCAGTCCAGCGACGGCCTCACCGTGCTCACCTTCTTCCTGCTCGCCGTCAGCCTGTTTCCGCTCGGCATCGGCCCCGAACCGACTTTGCTGGCGCGCATCGCGCCCGGCGTGCTGTGGGTGGGCGCGCTGCTGGCAGCGTTGCTCTCGCTCGATCGGCTGTATCAGGCCGATCTCGACGACGGCACGCTCGATCTGCTGCTGAGCTCCGATGCGCCGCTGCCGCTCTTGGCGCTGGCGCGCGGCCTGGCGCATTGGCTGACCACCGGCCTGCCGCTCACATTGCTGGCCGGGGTGTTGGCTGGGATGCTGGGCATGACAGCGGAGGCCATTCCCTCCTTGCTGCTGGCCCTGCTGCTGGGCACGCCAACCCTGAGCCTGCTGGGCGGGCTGGGCGCGGCGTTGATCGTCGGCGCCAGACGCGCCGGGCCGCTGGTGCCGCTGCTGATTTTGCCGCTGTGCATTCCAGTGCTGATTTTTGGCGTCGCGGCCGGCGACATGGCCGCCGGCGGCACGCCGTTATTTTCGCTGACCGTGCTGGCGGCGCTGCTTTTGGGCGCGCTGGCGCTGGTGCCGTGGGGCATTTCCGCCGCCTTGCGCGTAGCCGTCGAATAGGCTTCGATGTTGCAAGCCATGGCCCTGCACGCGCTCGCCAATCCTGCCCGGTTCCAGCGATTCAGCCGCCGCATTCTTGGCCCGGTGGCGCTGCTGGCGACGGGGTTCCTGGCGGCCGGACTCTATCTGGCGCTGGTGCAGGCGCCGACCGATTACCAGCAGGGCAATACCGTACGCATCATGTTCGTGCACGTGCCGGCGGCCTGGATGGCGATGGCGGCCTATGCCGCGCTCGCCGCCTGCGGTGCGTCGCTGCTGATCTGGCGCCATCCGCTGGCCGATATCGCCCAGCGCGCCATTGCCCCCCTGGGCGCCGGCCTGACCCTGATCTGCCTCGTGACCGGCGCGCTCTGGGGCAAACCGACCTGGGGCACGTGGTGGGTATGGGACGCGCGGCTGACCTCGATGCTGGTGCTGCTGTTTCTCTATATCGGCCATATGGCGCTGGCCAACGCCTTCGACGATCGCGAGCGCGGCGGCCGGGCAGCCGCCATTCTGGCCATCGCCGGCATCATCAACCTGCCGATTATCAAATTTTCCGTCGATTGGTGGTACACTCTGCATCAGCCCGCCAGCGTATTGCGCCTGGACGGACCGACCATACACATCTCGCTGCTGATACCGCTGCTGGTGATGGCGATGGGGTTCCTGCTGTACTTTGTGGCGGTGCTGCTGCTGCGGATCGAGGCGGGATTGGCGGCGCGGCGGCTTGAAACATTGTCGCGCCGCATCGGCTGAATTTCGTGCGATAAGAAAAACTCAGGGAGAGGACGTCCGGATGTCGAACAAACTGGTTGCCGTCACCATCGCCGCCGCGCTGGCCGCTCAACCCGGCATGGCGCTGGCGCAAGGCGCCTGCCGCCCCACGGTCGAGCTGCAGACCATTGCCGTGCGCATGCTGACCACCGAACTGATGGTCGCCGCACTTGGCTGTTCGGGCGCGACGGAAGACAGTTTCCGCAACCGCTACGGCTCCTTCGTGCAGAAATTCAACCCCGATCTGGTCAAGAACGGCGCGGCGCTGAAATCGCACTACGCCAAATACGGCGGCGAATCGCGCATGAACATGATGGTAACGCAGCTCGCCAATCTCGCCGAGCAGCGCCGCCGCGCCGATCCCAATTTCTGCGTCGACACCGACAAGAAACTCAATCTCGGGCTGTCGGCGGAAACCACGCGCATCGAGCAGGTGCCGCTGTCGAGCGACTACTACACCGGCGCGCTCGGCATTCGCGAATGCGCAGCGCCGGCAGCCAAGCCGGCCGCCAAGCCGGCAGCCCCGCCCGCGGCCAAGAAATAGCGTCCGGCCACGCCGCTGATGGCGTAGCTGTCGCTCTTCCCAATCGTGTCATCCCCGCGCAAGCGGGGATCTTTCTGAAAGCAAAGCCTCGATATCGGAGAAGGTCGAGCTTTTGACGGCTGATGCTAGCCCGCCTGAGATCCCCGCTTTCGCGGGGATGACGGTGAAACCGCGGGATGGCGGTGAAGCGAAGCGGTAGAGAAATTTGCAGAAAAGAAAAGGGCGGTCCGTGCGGACCGCCCTTTTGGTTTCGTATGCCTAAGCTTGGCTTAGAGCATGATCTCCACGCGGCGGTTCTGCGGCTCGCGCACACCGTCGGCCGTCGGGACCAGCGGCTGGCTCTCGCCGCGGCTGATCACCGCGATCGACGCCGCCGGGATGCCCAGGCGGATCAGAGCCTGCTTCACGGCCTCGCCGCGACGGGTGCCCAGCGCCAGGTTGTACTGGTCCGAACCGGAACGGTCGGTATGACCGGTCAGCTGCACGCGCGCCACGTTGCCCGCCTTGGCGGCAGCAGCGGCTTCCTCGATCACGCGCTGAGCGTCAGCCGTGATGTTGGAGCGGTCGAAGTCGAAGAACACCAGATAGTTCTTCTTCGGCGCGACGACCGGAGCCGGCGGCACCGGAGCGGCAATCGCCCTCACCGCGTGCGGCGCGCCGATGTTGTAGCTCAGGCGCACGAACGGGCCGTGCATCAGGCGATCGACGCCGCCGCCGATCGAGCCGTTGTTGAGCGAGCCGTTCTTGTGCGCGACATCGTCCCAGTACTGGGCGCGATAGCCGGCAGCAATGTTGACCAGCGGGGCGACTTCGTAGGCCACGCCGATATTGCCTTCGACGTTCCACACGTCGCTGTTGATCTTGCGCTTGATGTCGCCGCCTGCGTTGGGCTTGTAGCGGGAGTCGATCTCACCGAACAGGTAGGACACGGCGGCGCCGCCGAAGATGGTGAAGCCGCTGCCGACGCCGGCTGCGAAGTCGAAACCGCCGCGGGGGCCAACGCCTTCCCATTCCTGCTTGTTGATAGCGTCCGGGCCGGCCCATTCCCAGTCACGGTCGTGGTCGAACTGGGCGTAGCGGGCGCCGAGGTGCAGGCGCAGGCCAGTTTGCGACCAGCGGAAGGTATAGCCGACTTCGCCGTCGATGGCCCAAACGTCGCCATCGACCGTGACTTCGCGGCCATTGGCGCCCTTGCGGTTGACGTCCTTGCTGAGATCGCTCAGCTGGCCGCCAACGGCGATGTCGAACGAGCCGAAGGCATAACCAAGATAGGCCTTGCCGCCAAAGCCATCATCCGGCGCGGCACCGAGGTTGCTCGGCTGCGAGTAGATCTTGTCGTTGCCGGAATCGAGGATGTACCAGCCTTCCAACGAACCGAAGAAGCCGGGAGTCTGCACCTGCGCCGAGGCGGCGCCAGCGATGGAAGTCAAGGCAGCGGCAGCGACGCCGGCAAGAAGGACATTACGAAGTGTCACGGTTGTTCCCCCAGTTGATTTGGTAATGGAGTGTTACCACGGCTTACCGCGCCGTTGCCACGTTCTTCGCGGGTTTTGGCGGGCGGCTTCAGGCTTTCCGCATGCAGTGTTGCAGGAAAGGTACATGTTAATGATTGAAACCAATACAAAAGTATGAGCGCTTGTTAATTGCAAGAAAAAGGGCGGTCCGTAAGGACCGCCCTTTTGCTTTCGTATGCCTGCGCTTGGCTTAGAGCATGATCTCCACGCGGCGGTTCTGCGGCTCGCGCACACCGTCGGCCGTCGGAACCAGCGGCTGGCTCTCGCCGCGGCCGATCACCGCGATCGACGCCGCCGGGATGCCCAAGCGGATCAGAGCCTGCTTCACGGCCTCGCCACGACGCAGCGACAGGGCCATGTTGTACTGGTCCGAACCGGAACGGTCGGTATGACCGGTCAGCTGGACGCGCGCAACGTTGCCCGCCTTGGCGGCAGTGGCGGCTTCCTCGATCACGCGCTGAGCGTCAGCCGTGATGTTGGAGCGGTCGAAGTCGAAGAACACCAGGTAGTTCTTCTTCGGCGCCGGCGGCGGAGCCGGCGGCGGGGCGGCGACGGCAGCCATGACTGCCGGGCCAAACGTCGCCGTCAGACGCACGAACGGGCCGTGGAAGAGATAGTCGTCGCTCTTGGAGTCGGGGCCGAGGCCAAGGGCATCGACCGCATAGACGTCGGCCTTGCTGGCGGCACCGAAGTAGGCGTCAGCGCGATAACCGGCCTGCAACGATACCGTCGTGCCGCTGCCGGCGCCGAAGGTGTAACCCAGGCCCAATTCGCCCTCGACGTTCGGAACGAACTTGTTCTTGCTCTTGTCTTTGACCTTGGTCGAAATCGAAGTGATGGTGCCGAGCGGCGGCGAGCCAACGACCACGGCGGCGTTGATCCTACGCTCGTCCTTGTACTTGCCGTACAGCACCGCGCCGGACACGCCACCGAAAACGTGGAACCCGCCGGCACCCAGGCCGAACTGGCCATTCACGCCGATGCGAGGGCCAACGCCCCAGTACGTCGTCTTGCGACGGACATTGGCCGATGCCGTACCGGTGCCGATGGTGGTCGTGCCGCCCCCGATGGTGCCGACGCCGCCTGACAGCGAAATCGAACCGGTCGCCTTCTGGGAGAAGTTGGCGTAGCGCAGACCACCGAACAGGCGGATGTTGGAATTGCCCATCTTCCAGTTGTAACCAGCCTCGAAGTCGCCGACGTGGTAGTCGAGCTTGACCTTGAGCTTCTGGCTCGCCGTCCCGGTGACCGTAATGCTGGTCGTCGCATTGATCGGGAAGGTCGTGGTGAGGGGGGCCGAATTGCTGCCCTTGCCGTTCTTGTGCCAGCCACCCGAGAGGCCGACGCCGACATCCCAGTTGTTGGTGAAGCGATAACCCAGCATCACCTTACCGCCCCAGCCGTTACCGGCTTTTTCCTTCAGCGCTTCGACGGTACTGATCGGACCAACGGGGATGGTGAAGTTGTTGACGGGAAAATCGCGGATCTTGTCGGAGCCGTTGAAGATGTAGCGACCTTCAGCCGAGATGTAGAATCCGGGACCCGTCGTGTACATTTGCGCATTGGCGCTTTCCGGAGCCGCAACAGCGATCGCGGCGAGCGCAACGCCGGACATCAGCGCTGTTTTGAAATTCGAATTCATAGACCAACTCCCCCTTTGGCACGGTTCAGACAGAAAAATACCCCCATCCACGAACAAGCGTCAATTGAACTTCGCCACGGACACTGCCAAAAGGTCCTTTTAAATCAATGATCTAAAAAGGAAGTGCAAACCTGTGGCATAGAAGACATACAATCTGCAGTAGGATTCCGGTAATTTTATCCCGCGTAGGCCCGTCGTTCGACATTCGGATTCCGCAAAAACCTTTCGGCCTCCTTAAGATAGCCGAACCGGTCCATCTGCTCGCCATGGGCGCGAACAATGCGTTTGACCTGATTGAGCGTCAGTTCGTGCTTCCATTGCCCGGCCTTGCCTTGGCGGAAAAATTTCTCGGCATGCTCGGGCCGCTCGCGAAACCCCTGCTCTTTTTCCATTTCCTGCAAATTCTTGAATGATGCCTTGGCGATCGCCTTCTGCAGTCGTTCATCCTCAACCGGCAGCTGCAGGAAATAAGCCAGTTCGGTAAAGATTTCGGTGGGGTTTTCTAGCATGTCCTCGTAACGCATGACGTGCAGCGCCTGGTTCGGTCGCTTGGTCCAGGAATAGACATGCTCGGACCACGACCCCTGAATCTGGAAAACGGCTTTTTCGCTGGTCCCCGAGGTGAAACCGGTGGTTTCCATCATTTCCATGGTCTCGTCGAGGGTGCGATCGAGATGGAAGGAATAGGAGATCACCACGTCCAGCGGATTGCGGACGATATAGACCCCTCCGGCCGTATATTTGGGCGTGTGGAGCGGAATACCGTCATGCACAACCATGGCGTTATGGGTCTTCAGGAAAATAAAGCCGGAAGAATGGTCGTGGATGTACTTGTGCACCAAGGGACGGGCATGGGCGATTTCTTCATGCGTGGCCTCCTTAGCCGGCTTGCCCAGAACTTCCGTGTACCATTGCGGCCCGTTGTCGGAAGAGCTCAGCACGTTCATCTTGTTGATGTCGTAGGCACCGTCTTTCGGCACTTCCTCCTGGGCAATGAAATTGTGCAGAAAGGCGCGGGTCCAGGTGTTTCCCGATTTGGGATAGGACGCCAGCCAGACAATGCCGCCCATGGTTGCAAACTCCTCGGTCGAACAGGCCGATTTTGCCGGCCGGATTAGAAATGTCAGATTGCGGATAGAGATATAGCGGACGCGTTTTCCTGGCAAATGCCGCCTGCGGCGGATCGGCCTTGCGGCGGCCGGTCGCCTATATAGTGCCGGGTTTTGCGGCTAGAAGGCTGGGCATGGAACAGTTGCGCGAATTCTGGGCGATGGGCGGGCACGGCCAGTATGTCTGGCCGGCCTTTGGCCTGGCGTTCGGCATTCTGCTGGCCATGGCCCTGCAGTCCTGGCTGCTGCGCCGCCGCCTGCGCCAGAAGCTCGCCGCCCTGCAGGGCGATACACGGGACGAAACCTGATGGTCCCCTCCCGCCGCCTGAAACCCAAGCACCGCCGGCTGATCATGATCGGCCTGTCGCTGGCCACCCTGGCGGTGGCAGCCTTCCTGATCCTGCGGGCGCTGGACGAGAACCTGGTGTTCTTCTATTCGCCGACCATGGTGGCGGAGAAGAAGCCGGCGCCGGAACAGCGCTTCCGCATCGGTGGGCTGGTGGAGGAAGGGTCGGTGCAGCGCCGCGAGGGGCGCGCCAGTTTCCGCCTTACCGATGGCGCGCATACCATCGGCATCGTCTATGCCGGCGCCCTGCCCGATCTGTTCCGCGAAGGCCAGGGCATCGTCGCCAATGGCGCGCTCGATCGCGCCGGCGTGTTTGTCGCCAGCGAAGTGCTGGCCAAGCACGACGAGAACTACATGCCGCCGGAGATCGCCGAGGCGCTGAAGAAATCGGGACGCTGGAAGGAAGGCGAGCCCGCGCCTGGAACGCCGAAGAAATGATTCCCGAGCTTGGTCACTTTGCTTTGGTGCTGGCGCTGGCGATCGCGCTGGTGCAGGCGATTGCGCCTTTGATCGGCGCGCAGAGAAACGAGCCGTCGCTGATTGCGCTGGCGAAACCCGCGGCGCTGGCGCAATTCGCTTTCGTCGCGTTCGCCTTCGCCTGCCTGACCTGGAGCTACATCGTCTCCGATTTCTCCGTACTCAACGTGGTGGAGAATTCGCACTCGGCCAAGCCGCTGCTCTACAAGATCAGCGGCGTGTGGGGCAATCACGAGGGCTCGCTGCTGCTGTGGATCCTGGTGCTGAGCCTGTTCGGCGCCGCCATTGCGGGCTTCGGCAACAATCTGCCGCCGGCTCTGCGCGCGCGCGTGCTGGCGGTGCAGGCGATGATCGGCATCGGCTTCCTGCTGTTCATCCTGCTGACTTCGAACCCGTTCCTGAGAGTCGATCCCGCGCCATTGGACGGCAACGATCTCAACCCGGTGCTGCAGGATCCTGGGCTCGCCTTCCATCCGCCGTTTCTCTATCTGGGCTATGTCGGCTTCTCGGTGACTTTCGCCTTTGCCGTCGCCGCGTTGATCGAAGGCCGGGTCGATCCGGCCTGGGCGCGTTGGGTGCGGCCGTGGGCCTTGGCGGCGTGGTGCGCGCTGACGCTCGGCATCGCGCTGGGCTCGTGGTGGGCCTATTACGAATTGGGCTGGGGCGGGTTCTGGCCATTCTCGCTTTCTCGCTCAGTTTGCTTGGCACCTTCCTGGTGCGCTCGGGCGTGCTGACCTCGGTGCACGCCTTCGCCACCGATCCCGGCCGCGGACTGTTCGTGCTGGCGCTGTTGCTGATCGCCATTGGCGGCTCGCTGGCGCTTTACGCCTGGCGTGCGCCACAGCTCAAGGGCGGCGGGCTGTTCGCGCCGATCAGCCGCGAAAGCGGGCTGCTGCTGAACAATCTGCTGCTGTGCACGGCTTGCGCCACGGTGCTGCTGGGCACGCTCTATCCGCTGTTCCTCGACGTGCTGGGCGGCGGCAAGGTGTCGGTCGGCGCGCCGTTCTACAACGCCACCTTCGTGCCGCTGATGCTGCCGCTGCTGATCGCCATGCCGATCGGGGCGCTGCTGCCGTGGAAGCGTGGCGATATCTTTGCCGTGCTCAAGCGGTTGCGGGTTGCGTTTGGGCTCGCCCTTGCCGTGGCGATCGTGCTGGCCTTCGCCATCGACCGCCACAACACCTTGGCGCTGGTCGGGCTGGTGATCGCCGCCTGGCTGGTGCTGGGCACGTTGGTGGAACTGGCCGAACGCATCGGCCTGTTCCGCCTGTCCGCCGCGCAAACGTGGCAACGCCTGATCGGCCTGCCGCGCGCCGCGCTTGGCATGAGCATCGCCCATGCTTCGCTCGGCATTCTGGTCGCCGGCGTCACCGCCGCTTCGGCCTGGCAGCAGGAGCGGGTGCTGATCATGAAGCCCGGCGAGAGCACGCAGCTGGCCGGCTACAGCTTCACCTTGCAGGGCGTGGCGCCGGTCAATGGCCCCAACTATCAGGCGCTGCGCGCCACGCTGGTGGTGAAGGACGGCGCCAGCCCTGTCGCGACGCTCCTGCCCGAGCGCCGCGTCTATGGCGTGCAGAAACGCCAGACCACGGAAGCGGCGATCCACACGACATGGTTCGCCGATCTCTACACGGTGATCGGCGATCAGGACGGCGCGGGCTGGACCATCCGCCTCTATCACAACCCGCTGGCGCCCTGGATCTGGATCGGCGCCGTGCTGTGCGTGCTGGGCGGGCTGGTGTCGCTGACCGATCGCCGCCACAGGGTCGGCGCGCCCGCGCGACAGCGCAAACTGGCAACGGCGGCGGCCGAGTAGTCATGCGCGCCATCGTCATCCTGCCACTGGTGATGTTCGCGCTGATCGCGGGTTTCTTCGCCTGGGCGCTGTTCTCGCGCAACGATGCCAGCATCCTGCCCTCGGCCCTGATCGACCAGCCGGCGCCGGCAATGAAACTGGAACCGCTGCTGGCCGAACTGCCCGGCCTCGATGTCGCGGCGTTGAAGGGCGAGGTGGTGCTGGTCAATATCTTCGCCTCGTGGTGCCCGCCGTGCCAGGTCGAGCATCCGGTGTTCATGAAACTGGCGCAGCAAAAGGCCGTGCCGATCTACGGCATCAACTACAAGGACAAGCCGGAAGCGGCCAAGGCGTGGCTGCAGCGGCTGGGCAATCCCTATGCCGGCATCGGCGTCGATCCCTTGGGCCGCAACGCCATCGAGTGGGGCAATTACGGCGTGCCGGAAACCTTCGTGCTGGATAAACAAGGCCGCATCCGCCATCGCTTCGTCGGCCCCGTCACCGAAGACGCATGGCGCGACACATTGCTGCCCATCGTGCAGAAGCTGCGCCAATGAGAGTGCTGCGGCTGTTTCTGTTGCTGTTGCTGGTGCTGTTGCCAATGGCCGCTCTGGCAGTGCAGCCGGATGAGGTGCTCTCCGATCCGGCGCTGGAAGCCCGTGCCCGTGAGATCAGCCGCAATCTGCGCTGCGTGGTGTGCCAGAACCAGTCGATCGACGATTCCGATGCGCCGCTGGCGCGCGATCTGCGCCTGCTGGTGCGCGAGCGTCTGAAGGCCGGCGACAGCGACGGACAGGTCTATGGCTTTCTGGTCGCGCGCTACGGCGATTTCGTGCTGTTGCGCCCGCCGGTGAAACCATCGACCTGGCTGCTGTGGTTCGGTCCGGCGATCGTTCTGGTGCTGGGCAGCGTCGCGCTGGTGTTGTGGTTCCGCCGCCGCAAGGCTGCGGTCGAGCCGCTGCCGATCAGCGAGCAGGAGCGGGCGCAAGTATCGCGCCTGCTCGAGGACCGCTGATGCTGGCCTTCGTCCTCGCGCTGCTGACCGCCATCGCGGTTGCCGTTCTGGCGCTGCCGCTGTCGCGTGCGCGCGGGTCAAGCGAGCAGCGCCTGCAATACAATCTTGCCGTCTATCGCGACCAGTTGGCCGAGATCGAGCGCGACCACAAGCGCGGCGCGCTCGGCGAGCAGCAGGCGGCCGCCGCACGCAGCGAGATCGAGCGCCGGCTGCTGGCGCTGACGCAACAGGAGGATACCCCGGCGCGCGACAACCCCGCCTTGCGCCGGAGCGTTATCGCCATGGCGATCATGTTGCCGCTCATCGCACTAGGCTGGTATTTTGTCACCGGACGGCCGGAGCTGCCGGCGCGGCCCTTCGCCGAACGCGCTGCCGGCGATGAAAGCATGCAGAATGCCGCCCGCCTGCTCGATGAGCTGGAGAAGCGCCTGCAGGGCAAGCCCGACGATCTGCCAGGCTGGGTGCTGCTGGGCGGCACGGCGCTGCGGGTCGGCCGCTTCGACCAGGCGGCGATGGCGCTGGCGCGCGCCATCGTGCTGGCGCCTGACCGCGCCGATCTGCTGTCCTCCTATGCCGAAGCGCTGATCCTGAAGGAGCAGGGCAAGATCACGCCGCGCGCGCTGGAACTGCTGAACAGCGCCCTGCAGCGCGAACCCGACGAGCCCGCGGCGAATTACTATCGCGGCCTGTTCGACCTGCAATCGGGCAATCCGAAAGCCACGCTCGAGCGCTGGCTGGCATTGGAAGCCAAAGCCGCTGCCGACGCGCCGTGGCTGGAAGCGCTGCAGGCGGAGATCGCCAGAGTGGCGCAAGACAGCGGCATCGATCCGCAGAGCATCAAGCCTGACCGCAAAATGCCGTCGCCGCAGCGCGGGCCGACGGCGCAGGATGCCGAACGCATGGCGCAGCTCTCGCCGGCCGAGCGCGAGCAGGCGATCCGCTCGATGGTCGATGGGCTGGAAGCGCGGCTGAAGGATACGCCCGACGATCTCGCGGGCTGGCAGCGCCTGGGCAAGGCGCGGCTGGTGCTGAACGAGGCGGACAAGGCGGCTGCCGCTTTCGCCGAGGTCACGAAACGCAAGCCCGAGGACGCGCAGGCTTTGGGCGATCTGGCCGAGGCGCAGTTGCGCCTGGGCGGCGTCGATGCCCCGCCTTCGCCCGAGGCCACCGCTACTTTGCGCAAATTGATCGCGGTGCAGCCGGATAATCCGCTGGCGCTGTTCTATCTCGCCCGCGTCGATGCCGATGCCGGCAACAACAAGGAAGCGCGCGCCAAGCTCGCCCGGCTGCTGGCGCTGATCCCGCCAGGCACGCCGCAGCGCAACCAGATCGAAGAGCTGATGAAGTCCCTCCCCGAGTGAGGCTTGCGCAGGATTTGGGCGCGACTTAAAACCAGAGCAACCATCTTCCAGGAGGAAATCATGAAATTCGCTCGTCTCGCGGCCTTTACGGCTGCCGGTCTTCTGCTCGCCTCCGCGGCACAGGCCGAAACCCGCGTCACCCTGAAATCGGCCACCGCCGGCTCGTCCTACTACCAGATGACGGTGCAACTCGGCGAAGCGCTGAAGAACGCCAGCAATGGGCAGATCACGGCCACGGTCGAGGAAAGCCAGGGCTCGGTGCAGAACGTCAAGGAAGCGCCCAAGCGCACCGGCAATTACGTCTTCACCTCGCCGCCCAGCCTGGTCAAGGACGCGCAAGCCGCCAAGAAGCCGTTCGAGGGCGAGACCGGCTACGACACGATCCGCACCCTGTTCGTGATGCCGGGCATCACCATGCATGTCGTCACCCGCGCCGACGCCAACGTGAACTCCGTTGCGGATCTCGCCGGCAAAACTTTCATCGCCGGCGGCCGCGGCACCTTCACCGAGCGCCAGTCGCTGGCGCTGTTCAAGCTGTTCGATCTCGAAGGCAAGGTGAAGGTCGCCGAAGTCGAGCTCAGCGCCGCCTCCAACGCGCTGCGCAACAAGCAGGTCGAAGGTTTCGCCTCGGGCTCCTCGCACCCCACCGGCATGATCCAGGAGCTGGCGGCGACCACGCCGGTCAAGATCCTGTCGCTGTCCGATGCCGAGCTGAAAAAGATCCTCGACAACGATGCCGGCGCCGGCAGAGTTGTCATCGCCGCCAATACCTATGCCGGCCAGACCCAGCCGGTGCAGACGTTCGGCCTGCCGGTCGGCGGCTATACGACGACGGCGATGGACAACGAGACCGCCTACCAGATCACGAAGATCTTCTGGACCCAGCGCGAAGCCATGATCAAAACCAACCCGATCTGGAGCTCGGTGGCGCTGGACCAGGTGGCGCCGCTGGGCGTCAAGCTGCATCCGGGCGCCGCCAAGTTCTACGCCGAGCAGGGCGTGAAAATTCCCGACGCGCTGAAGTAGACGACATCAGTCTCTGTCGTGTCGGAAGCGCCCGGCATCGATGCCCATGCGGCACCGGTCCCGACAAGGCTGGCGACGGCGTGGGATGTCCTGATCCTCGCCGTCG
>JAQSWP010000050.1 GCA_029266575.1 Alphaproteobacteria bacterium
AACGCCGACACGCCGGTCGCCTATGGCAAGACGCCGCTGATCACCATCGACGTCTGGGAGCACGCTTACTATCTGGATTACCAGAACAAGCGTCCCGATTACGTCAAGGCGTGGCTGGAGAACGTCGCGAACTGGGAGTTCGCTGCGGAGAATTTCGGCGGCGCGAAGTAATTTGGCGCGCTAACAATTCCGTCACCCTGAGCGTAGCGAAGGGTCTTCTCTCTACAATGACGATCTTTCATTGGAGGGAAGATGCTTCGCTCCGCTCAGCATGACGGTGATCTTGTTTTTTTAAGTCGTCCCGAACACGCGCTTGAAGATCGTCTCGACGTGCTTGGTGTGATAGCGCATGTCGAACAGGTCTGCGAGTTCGTCGTTGGACAGGAGCTCGCCGATCTCCTTGTCGGCCTTGAGCAACGCCAGGAACGAGGCATTGCCCTTCCACACTTCCATGGCATTGCGCTGCACGGCGGCATAGGCGCCTTCGCGGCTCATGCCCTTCTGGGTCAGCATCAGCAGTACGCGCTGGGAAAACACCAGCCCGCCCAGCAGATCGAGATTGCGCTGCATGTTCTCGGGATAGACCATCAGCCTCTCGACCACGTCGGCCAGCCGGTTCAGCGCGAAATCGAGCGTCACGGTGGCATCCGGCCCGATCATGCGCTCGACCGAGGAATGCGAGATATCGCGCTCGTGCCATAGCGCCACGTTCTCCAGCGCCGGAATCACCGCCGAACGCACGATGCGCGCCAGCCCGGTGAGATTCTCGGTCAGCACCGGGTTGCGCTTGTGCGGCATGGCCGACGAGCCCTTCTGGCCCGGCGAGAAGAATTCCTCCGCTTCGCGCATCTCGGTGCGCTGCATGTGGCGGATCTCGATCGCCAGCCGCTCGACGGAGCTGGCGATCACGGCCAGCACGGCGAAATACATGGCATGCCGGTCGCGCGGGATGACCTGGCTTGAGACCGGCTCGACGCTCAGGCCGAGTTTGGCGGCGACATGCTCTTCGACCTTGGGTTCGACATTGGCGAAGGTGCCGACGGCGCCGGAGATGGCGCAGGTGGCGATCTCCTTGCGCGCCGCCAGCAGCCGCTCGCGGCAGCGGGCGAATTCGGCGTAGTGGCCGGCCAGCTTGACGCCGAAGGTCGTCGGCTCGGCATGGATGCCGTGGCTGCGGCCGATGGTCAGCGTGTTCTTGTGCTCGAAGGCGCGCTTCTTCAGCGCCGCCAGCAATTTGTCGAGACCTTCCAGCAGCAGGTCGGCCGCCTGTTTCATCTGCACGGAGAGGCAGGTATCCAGCACGTCCGACGAGGTCATGCCCTGGTGCACGAAGCGAGCATCGTCGCCGATGAATTCGCCGAGCCAGGTCAGGAAGGCGATGACGTCATGCTTGGTGACTCGCTCGATCTCGTCGATGCGGGCGACGTCGATCTTCTGCATCGCTTTCTTGCCGCCGGTCCAGATATTGGCGGCGGCCGATTTCGGGATGACGCCCAGTTCGGCCAGCGCGTCGCAGGCATGCGCTTCGATTTCAAACCAGATGCGGAAGCGGTTCTCCGGCTCCCAGATATCGGTCATCGGCTTGCGGCTGTAGCGGGGGATCATGGGCGTCCTGCGGAGGCTCGAAAACGGCGCTAAAATAGCGTGCTGGCGGTGCATTGCCAGTGCTATCCGCGCATGGCAGCCGCCGCTATAGTTCGCCCGCATTTTTCACGGACCGGAGAGCGATGGCGGTGCAGACGTTGCGGCCTTTGGCGGAATTCCCGCTGGTAGAGCGGGCGGCGGTGAAGGCCGTGCTGCTCGATATCGACGATACGCTTTCGAGCGAAGGCCAGCTTACCGCCGCCGCCTATGACGCGCTGGAACGGCTTCGGAAAGCAGGCTTCCTGGTGGTGCCGATCACCGGCCGCCCCGCTGGCTGGTGCGATATGATCGCCCGCTTCTGGCCGGTCGATGCCGTGGTAGGCGAAAATGGCGCCTTCTATTTCTGGCACGACGCCAAGGCCGGCAAGCTGCGCCAGCGTTTCCTGCAGGGCGAAGCCGAGCGCGAGGTTGGGCGGCGGAAACTCGAAGCGCTGAAAGTCGAAATCCTGCGTAAAGTGCCCGGCGCCGGCATCGCCTCCGACCAGCCTTATCGTCTCGCCGACCTGGCGATCGATTTCTGCGAGGACGTGAAGCCGCTGCCGCGCGCTGCCGTCGATCGCATCGTGGCGCTGTTCCAGGCGGCGGGAGCCATGGCGAAAATCAGTTCGATCCACGTCAATGGCTGGTTCGGCAGCTACGACAAGCTCAGCATGACCCGGCTGGCGCTCAAGGAGCTGTTCGCCATCGACATCGATGCCGAGCGCGACCGCATCGTTTTTGCCGGCGACTCGCCCAACGATGCGCCGATGTTCGGCTTCTTCCCCAATGCCGTCGGCGTCGCCAATGTTCGCGATTTCGGCGATCTGGTGACGAGCCTGCCGCGCTGGATCACCCAGGGACGGGCGGGCGCGGGTTTTGTCGAACTGGCCGAGGCGCTTTTGGCGGCGCGCGCTTGACCGGGCACGCTTGACCGGATTGCGGGGCTGCGCGAGGCTCCGCCAACCATTGGGGAGGATTTCATGCGCTTGGTGAGCTTCAGCAAGAAGGGCGGCGTTGCGGTTGGCTTGCGCCAAGGTGACAAGATCATCGATCTGTCGATCGCCGCGCACAAACTGCCAAAGAGCCTGGCCGGCATTCTGGCGGCGGGTTCCGCTGCGAAAGCCGAACTTAAGAAGATCGCGGCCAAGCCCAAGAAGAAAGCGGTGCTGAAAGCCTCCAAGGTCAAGCTGCTGCCGCCGATCCCCGTGCCCGGCAAGATCCTGTGCGTCGGGCTGAACTATAAGGACCACGCCGCCGAAACCGGCAATCCGCTGCCGACCTATCCGGTGATCTTCACCCGCTTCACCAACACGCTGGTGGCCGATGGCGGCAAGCTCTTGGCGCCCAAGGCCTCGTCGATGCTGGATTACGAAGCCGAGCTGGCGGTGATCATCGGCAAGCGCGGCCGCAATATCGCCAAGGACAAGGCGCTCTCCCATGTCGGCGGCTATGCCTGCTTCAACGACGGCTCGGTGCGCGACTACCAGATGAAGACCTCGCAATTCACGCTGGGCAAGAACTTCGACGGCACCGGCGGTTTCGGCCCCGATCTGGTGACGCCGGACGAACTGCCCAAGGGCGCGCATGGCTTGAAGATCAAATGCCGGCTGAACGGCCAGACGCTGCAGAACGGCACCACCGCCGACCTGGTGTTCGACGTCGCATCCTTGATCGCGGAAATCTCGACCGTCATGACGCTTGAGCCGGGCGACGTCATCATCACCGGCACGCCGGCCGGCGTCGGCATGGCGCGCAACCCCAAGATCTTCATGAAGCCGGGCGACGTCTGCGAGGTGGAAATCGAGGGCATCGGCGTGCTGCGCAATCCGATCGCGCAGGGCGCGTAGTTTTACGGACGCAGCCCGTTCAGCAATAGTTTGGCTCCGCGCTCGATGCCGGTGACCAGATCGTTGCGCATATCGTCGAACAACGGCGCGATCTCGGGCTGATCGAGCAAGGTGCGAATGGCGCCGGCATTGCGGTGGATGAAATGCACCATGTCGGGATCGCCGGCGACGAAGTCGAAATAGGCACCGAACGTGCCGCGCACGAACTCCTCCAAGGTCGTCGCCTTGGCGCGGCCGGAAGAATGCTCGGTGCGCAGCTCGGTGGTCAGTTCCTCGACGACGGCGCGGAAGATTTCCTGCTTGTCGTTGAAGTAGTTGTAGAAGGTGCCGGCAGCCAGATCGGTGCGGCGGATGCCGCTCGCGTTTGGTCGTCGGCAACGCTATCGGCTCGGTCACGGTCATGGGCGATGTTTTAGCCGCCTTAGGCCCGTACGGCAATGCTACTAAGACAGGGCCTGTTTGGTGGCGAGCGCGATCTCGTCCATGGCCCGGGCGGCGGCGGAAATTGTGCCGGTGAAGCCGGTAAAGCCGTGGATCAGGCTGTCGAATTCGCGGTACGTCACCGAATTACCTTCCGCCCGCAGCCGCTCGGCATAGGCTTTGCCTTCATCGCGCAGCGGATCGAATCCAGCCGTGCACAGATAGGCCGGCGGCAGATTGGCTAGGCTGGCCGCTTTCAGCGGCGAGACCCGCCAGTCGATCGACGGCGGGATAGATCAGCAGCTGGAACGCGGGTCTGGCGCCATTGCGGTCGCGCGCCATCAGCGACACCACCGCCGCCATGTTGCCACCGGCCGAATCGCCGCCGACGCCGATCTTGCCGGGATCGCCGCCCAAGGCTTCGGCATGCTCATGCACCCAGTCGAAAGCGGCCAGCGCATCCTCGAGCGGAGCCGGGAAGCGATGCTCCGGCGCCCGGCGATAATCGACCGACACGACGATGCAGCCGGATTTGGCCGCCAGATAGCGGCAGACCTTGTCGTAGGAGGCGACGTCGCCCACCACCCAGCCGCCGCCGTGATAGTAGACGAGGACGCCACGCCGCGATTGCGCCGCACCTTCGGGGCGATAGAGCCGGATCGGCAGCGCACCGCCGGGACCAGGGATGGTGCGGTCGACCAGCTCGCCGATCGGCTGCGCCCAGCCGCCCAGCGCCAGGGTGGAGAGGGCGAATTCATGTCGGGCGCGTTCCAGCGGCAATTCATGCAGCGGCGGCCGTCCGCTGCGCGCCACCAGGGTCAGCAGCCATTGCGTGCGGGTATCGAGCGTGTAGCCATTGGCCGTGCGCGCCGGACCCGACAGGAACCCGGCCCAGGACAAAGGCAGGCGCATCAAGCCGGCAAAGGCCAAGGTCTGGAGTGTTTCGCTGAGCGGGGCCATGGGATCCATTATAGCGGCGCTAGCCGCGAGAGCGAGGCTTCGCTTCAGATCAGCCGCAGGCTCTTGAAGCTGGCATGACCCTTGCGGCCGATCACCACATGATCGTGCAAAGCGATGCCCAGAACTTCCGCCGCCGCCTGCACCTCGCGCGTCATGTCGATATCGGCCTGCGAGGGCGTCGGATCGCCCGAGGGATGGTTGTGCACCATGATCAGCGAGGAGGCGCCAAGCTGCAGCGCCCGCTTCACCACCTCGCGCGGATAGACCGGCGTGTGATCGACCGTGCCGCGCTGCTGCACCTCGTCGGCGATCAGCACGTTCTTGCGGTCGAGGAACAGCAGGCGGAACTGTTCGGTATCGTTATGCGCCATGGTCGAGCGGCAATAGTCCAAAAGTTTCTGCCACGAGCCGATCACCGGCCGGTCGGCGACTTCCTCGCGCGCCAGCCGGGCGCCGGTCTCGCGCGCCGCGCGCAACAACACCAGGGTACGCTTGTCGATCTCCTCGAATTCCGCCAATTGCTCTACCGGCGCCGCCAGCACCCCGCCCAGGCTGCCGAAGCGCTCGATGAGTTTCTTGGCCAGCGGTTTGGTGTCGCGCCGCTCGATGCCATAGAACAGCAGCAATTCGAGCAATTCGTAGTCGGGCAGGGCTTGCGGCCCGGCGCTCAGGAAACGATCGCGCAGGCGCTGGCGGTGGCCGTGATAATGCGGCTTGGCATCTTGCGTCTCGCCGGTGTTGTGGCCCGGGCCGATCTCGGCCATGCCGGCCGGCAGGCTGGCCAGGCGCTGCGCCAAAGCAGGGGCGGGATCCTTGCCCGTGAAGATCCAGGCCTCTTCCAGCCGGTTCCATTTGCCGCCCAGTTCGCGCATGAGCTGGCGGTGCGGATGGGTCTCGCCGGTAATCGCATAGCTGCGCGTGCCGTCCACGTTGGTGCGCTCGGCAAGGGCGAGCCGCGCCCGTTTCAGCGCGGCAACCGATTGCGAATCGTAGGGAACGATGGGCGGCGGCGCTGCAGATTTCTGCTTGCGGGCCGCCATGGCAAGCTTAGGCGTTGGCCGGGATGGCGGTCGCGGGGTAGGGCGGCAGGTGCCACTCCTTGGGCGACAGCGTGAAGATCTCGTAGCCCGTGGCGGTGACGCCGATCGAATGCTCGAACTGGGCCGAGAGCGAGCGATCCTTGGTCACCGCCGTCCAGCCGTCGTCCAGGATCTTCACCTGCCAGCGGCCGGCATTGACCATCGGCTCGATGGTGAAGAACATGCCTTCACGCAGCTCGGGTCCGGTCCCGGGGCGGCCGTAATGCAGGATATTGGGCGCGTCGTGAAAAATGCGGCCCAAACCATGGCCGCAGAAATCGCGCACCACGGAAAACCGGTTGGCTTCGATGAAGCTCTGGATGGCATGCCCGATATCGCCCAGCCGCGCGCCGGGCTTCACCACTTCGATGCCGCGCATCATGGCCTGGTGCGTGATCTCGCACAGCCGGCGCGCCAAAAGCTTGACCTCATCGACGTAGAACATGCGGCTGGTGTCGCCGTACCAGCCGTCCAGGATCACGGTTACGTCGATATTCATGATGTCGCCGGCCACCAGGCGCTTGTCGCCGGGGATGCCGTGGCAGACCACGTGATTGATCGAGGTGCAGATCGATTTCGGGAAACCGCGATAGCCCAGCGGCGCGGGCACCGCGCCGTGGTCGCGGATGAAATCGTGGCACAGCCGGTCAAGCTCGCCCGTGCTCATGCCGGGCTGCACGTAAGGCGTGATGAAATCGAGGGTTTCCGCCGCCAGCCTGCCGGCCCGGCGCATGCCCTCGAAACCCGCCGCATCGTGGATTTTGACCGTACGGGAATCCTGGAAATCCCCTTCGGCCGCTTCAAATTCCTTCATAAGCCCATATTTGGCACTTTAGGCGGCCCGGAACAAGACCGCGAAGTTTGCTTTCCGGCTGGGGTTTTATCCTGCCCGCCGGGCGCGCTACAGTGCGGCCGGTTTTGCGAAAGTGCTTGTCCATGGCCGCCAAAGAAGTCTCCGCCTGCCTGATCGTCATCGGCAACGAAATCCTGTCTGGCCGCACCAAGGACGCCAATCTGGCGTTCCTGGCGGTGAACCTGAACGAGATCGGTGTGCGGCTGCGCGAGGCCCGCGTCATCCCCGATATCGAGGACACGATCGTCGACACGGTCAACGAGTGCCGCGCCAAATTCGATTACGTCATCACCACCGGCGGCATCGGCCCCACCCATGACGACATCACCGCCGACGCCATGGCCAAGGCCTTCGGGGTCAAGATCGGCATCCACAAGGAGGCCTATGACCGCCTGCTGCGCCATTACGGCGATCCGGCGCTGTTCACCCCGGCGCGCCAGCGCATGGCGCGTATTCCCGACACGGCGAGCCTGGTCGACAATCCCGTCTCGGTGGCGCCCGGTTTCCAAATCGGAAACGTCTTCGTGCTGGCAGGCGTGCCGATGATCGTCGAAGCCATGTTCCACAGCTTCAAGCACCGCCTGGTGGGCGGCACGCCGGTGCTCAGTCGCACCGTGCGCACTTCGCTGCCGGAAGGCACCATCGCCGAACCGCTCGCCGCCCTGCAGTCGCGCTACAGCGATCTGGAGATTGGCTCCTATCCCGCCTTCCGCCAGGGCAAGATCAGCACCGGCCTGGTGCTGCGCGGCACCGATGCGATCAGGCTTGATCAGGGCGCGCGCGAGCTGGTCGGCATCCTGGCTGGCATGGGTGGCGAACCCGATCTGCTGGAAGCCTGATTTGCGCGCCATTCGGCCGGTCGATCTGCGCCGCACCTGGCTGTTCGTGCCGGGCGGCGATGCCGAGGCTCTGCGGGCGGCGCCGCAATCGGGCGCCGACGTTCTCATTCAGGAACTCGAGGATTTCGTGCCGCCGCAACGCAAGCAGGCGGCACGCGTGCTTTTGGCGCCCACCGTGGCGGCATGGAAAGCCGCCGGCGTGGTGGCGGCGGTGCGAATCAATCCGCTGTTTGGGCCGGAAGGCGGGGCCGATCTCGAAGCCGCCATGCGGGCTGGCGCGCAGACCGTGCTGCTGCCCAAGACGCGCACTGCTGGCGACATTCTGGATCTCGACAACGCGATCACACAGTGGGAACGCGAGCTAGGGCGGCCGGCCGGAAGCACCGAGCTGGTGCCGAACATCGAATCGCCGCGGGCGCTGATGAATACGCTGTCGATCGCTACGGCGACGCCGCGCGTCGTCGCTTGCTTGGTGGCCAGCGAAGACATGGCGGCCGAACTCGGCGCCGAGCGCGCCCGCGACGGGCACGAACTCGATTACGTGCGCCAGCGCTTTCTGGTCGAGTGCGTCGCCGCAGGCGTGTTGGCGATCGACTGCCCATACACCTGGTCTGACGTCGAAGGCGCGGTGCGGCAGGCCGAATGGGGCCGGCGGCTGGGCTATCGCGCCAAGAGCCTGGTGGCGCCTGCGCATGCCCCTTATTTGAACGTGCTGTTCACGCCGCAGCCCGACAAAATTGCCGAAGCACGGAGAATCGTCGAGGCATTCGAAACCGCGCGGGCGCGGGGAGAAGGTGGCGTTGAGCTGGATGGCACTCTGGTCGAAGCGCCGATCTATCACAATGCGCGACGCCTGCTAGCGCGTGCCGAGGCGTTCGACTCGCTGGCGCGGCCGGCGTGATGACAGTCGAGCGCCACGCACCGATTCCCTTCGCGGCGGCGGGGCTGGCAGCCGTCGCGTTATGGCTGTTCATCGCCTGGCGCCAGGTGGCTTTTCCGCTGGAATTGTTCGCCCATGAAGGGGCGATGGTCGATCACGTCCGCCGCCTGCTCGAAGGCAAACCGATTTACGGACCGCCGGCCATCGAGTTCGTGCCGTTCCTCTACACGCCGGGTTTCTATCTGGTTTGCGCCGCGTTCGCCTGGACCGGCGATATCGCCTTCGTGGTGCCCAGAGCGGTGTCCGCCGTTGCGACCATTATATCGATGGCTTGTCTTGCCGCGCTGACCCGGCGCATCACCGGCCGGGCGGTCTGGGGCGTGATCGCGGCCGGCGTCTTCGCACTGGGCGCCTCGCGCGTCCATGCCTGGTATGCGCTGGCGCAAGTCGATAGCCTTTTTCTTCTCTGTCTGGTCGTGGCGGTCTTCATCGGTCACTCCGCTCGGAGCTGGCGCGGTTTCCTTGTCGTCGGTCTGATTTTTGCGGCCGCTTTCCTCTGCAAGCAGATCGGCGCCGCCTCCGGCCTGCTCTATGCCGCCGCTCTTGCCTTCACCGACCGGCGTCATACGCTGGCCGTCGTTGCTGGCATGGCGTTCGGCATCCTGCCGGCGGTCGCGATCCTGACGGCCATCAGCGATGGCTGGTTTTGGTACTATGCCTTCGAGATTCCGGCTTCGTTCGGCATCCAGCCCGCGTCCATCCTGATGCTGCTGCGCGATCTGCCGTTCCTGGCCCCGGCCTTTAGCGCGGGGCTGTTCGCACTGTGGCGTTTATGGTCCGGTGGCGAGAAGGATCTGGCGCGCCGGGTGTTTGCATTGGCCATCTGCCTGTTCGGCACGGCAGTGCTCGGCCGCATTCATCCCGGTGGTCACGTCAACGCGCTTGTGCCGGCCATCTGGTTGACGGGTTTCGCCTTGGCGGGAGCCGTTGGGATGCTGTGGGAAGGGAAGACGACTGTTCCAGCGACGGGGAAGCTTCACTTCGCCCTGCTCGGCGTCATGCTGATTCAATTCGCGGTGCTGGCCTACAATCCCAAGCGCTTCCTGCCGTCGCCCGATGGCGCTGCCGTGCTGGCCGAGATCAGGGCCCGGCTGGCAACCGCGCCGCAGCCGATCCTGCTGCCGGGCACCGGCTATCTGATCGGCAAAGTAGCCGGCGCCGATCCCATGGCGGTCAACGATGTGCTGCACACCGATGCGAAGTTGCGGCAAAGCTTTCTGGCGGAAGTGGAAACGCAGATGCGCCAGCGCCGCTACCCCAGTGTCGTGCTGGAGGAGTTCCTGCGCCGGCGCTGGGCGATCTGGCACGAGCCTTATTACCGATCGGAGGGATTTCTGAGCGACAACATCGACGCGCAAAAGCCGCGCACGGGACTGGATTTCGGTCCGCACACCTTGCTGCTGGCAAGGTGAGGCCATGACCGCCGCCCTCGGCATCCTCATGCTCGATACGCAATTTCCCCGCGTCGCCGGCGATATCGGCAATGCCGACTCGTTCGGCTTTCCCGTGCTCTACGAACGGCTTTCCGGTATCGGCCCGCAGCAGGCGGTGCGCGATGCGCCCGGCCGAACGGATCTGATCGATCTGCTCGCCGCCGCCGCCGAGCGGCTGGTGCAGCGTGGCGCCGACGGAATTTCGACCAGTTGCGGCTTTCTGGCGCTGTTGCAGCGGGAACTGGCGCAGCGCTGCCCAGTGCCGGTCGCAACCTCAAGCCTGCTGCAGGTGCCGGTGGTGCAGCGGCTGCTGTCGGGAAGCGGGCGCGTTGGCATCATCACCGCAGAAGCAAAAAGCCTGACGCGCGCCCATCTCGAGGCCGTTGGCGTCGATCCGGCAACGCCGATCGCCGGCATGCCCGAAGGCGGCGCTTTCGCGCACACGTTTCTCGACAACAGCGCCGATCTCGATTTTGGCGCGGTCCAGTCGGAGCTGGTCGCGAGCGGCCGCAAGCTGGTGGCTGAACACCGGAACATCGGCGCTATCGTGCTGGAATGCACCAACCTGCCGCCTTACGCGCGGGCACTGCACGAGGCTGTGCAATTGCCGGTCTACGACGTGCGCGGCTTCCTGCACTGGTTTCAGGCCGGGCTGGAACCGCAGCGGCCGGTGGGCGGCGTAAACCGTTAACGGGCGGCGTTGACCATCTGGCTGGGCAGCCAGGTCACGGTCTCGGGGAAGACGTAGGTGATCGCCACCGCGGCGGCCATCATGAAGAAAAAGGGCAGCGCCACCCGGCCAATCCAGAAGATCGAACGGCCGGTCATGCCTTGCAGCACGAACAGGTTGAATCCCACCGGCGGGGTGATCTGCGCCATCTCGACCACCAGCACGATGAAGATGCCGAACCAGATCAGGTCGAACCCGGCCTGCTGCACGACGGGCAACAGGATGGCGATGGTCAGCACCACCATCGAGATGCCGTCAAGGAAGCAGCCCAGGATGATGAAGAAGACAGTCAGCGCCCCGATCAGCATGGCGGGTGACAGGCCGAGACTGGCGATCCATTCCGCCAGATGCCGCGGCAGGCCGGTGAAGCCCATCGACAGGCTGAGGAAAGAGGAGCCAGCCAGAATCAGCATTATCATCGAACTCAGCCGCGTGGCGCCCATGACGCTGTCCCAGAAGGTCTGCCAGTCGAGCCGCTTCTGGAACAGCGCGATCAGGAAAGCGCCGACCACGCCAAGCGCCGCCGATTCGGTCGCGGTGGCGATGCCGGTATAGATCGAGCCCAGCACCAGCAGGATCAGCAGCGCCACCGGGATCAGCGCGCGCGTTTCCCAGACTTTGCGGCCGAACGACATCACGATATCGCTAGGCGGCACCTTGCCGGGATTGAGCAGCGCCCAGACCGCGACATAGCCCGAAAACAGCGCCGCCAGGATGATGCCGGGAATGACGCCGGCGATGAACAGCTTGGCGATCGAAACCTCGGCCGCCACGCCATAGACGATCATGATGATGGAGGGCGGGATCAGGAGACCGAGCGTGCCGGCGCCGGCCAGCGAGCCGATGGTGAGCTCGTCGGGATAGCCGCGCTTCTTCAGTTCCGGAATCGTCATCTTGCCGATCGTGGCGCAGGTCGCGGCGGAGGAGCCGGAGACGGCGGCGAAGATGGTGCAGCCGATGATGTTGGTGTGCAGCAGGCGGCCGGGCAGGCGCGTCATCCACGGCGCCAGGCTAGTGAACATCGCCTGCGAAATCGCCGTCCGGAACAATATCTCGCCCATCCAGATGAACAGTGGCAATGCCGTGAGCGTCCAGGATGAGATCGAGCCGAAGATGGTCGTCGCCATGGCGTCGCCCGCCGGCCGGGCCGCCGCGAACAGCCACATCGCCACCGCGCCGACGCCGATCAGGCTCAGCCCGATCCAGATGCCGGTTCCGAACAGGAAGAACAGAACGCCGATCAGAAGGACGGCAACCCAGATATCGCCAGTCATTGCCCGATCACCGCTCGATATGCGTGTCTTCGGTGGCGACGTCTTCCATCCAGGCGCCGCCGCTTGCGACGCTGACGAGTTTTTCGAGGACTGCGACGAAGAAGACGACGCTGCCGACGGCCAGGCCCAGCTGCGGAATCCATAGAGGCGTCGCCACCAGACCGGTCGACACGTCGCCAAGCTGCCAGCTGATAATGCAGTTCTTGACCATGAACCAGGCAAGATAGCCCGACAGCAATGCGCCGAGGCCGAGACACCACAATTCCAGCAGCCGGCGGGGCGGCCCGTTGAAGCGCTGCAGGATCAAGGTGACGCGAATATGCTCGCCACGTCCGAAAGTCGCGGCCAATGCCAAAAAGGCGGACGCCGCCATGCAGTAGCCGGCAAACTCGTCGGCCGAGCCCGCGACATAGTTGATGGGATTGCCGAGGCAGACCGCGCCGCCCAACAGCGAGCCTGGACCGCACAGCAGGGATTGCAGCCAGCCGCCAATGCCCGGTCCCACGGAATAGAGCACGAAGCCCAGCAAAGCGATCATGAAGAGGCCGGCCAGCATTGCCGCCGCATCGTAAAGCTTGCGCAAGGCAAGTTGCATTGCCGACCATTTCCCCAAAAGAGAAGGGCCGATCCGAAGATCGGCCCTGTCCGGATTATTTCCTATAGGCGTCGAGGATCGCCTGACCGTCGGCGCCGGCTTTCTTGACCCAGTCGTCGGTGATGGTCTTGCCGAGGCCGGACAGTTCGCCCGAGAACTTGGCATTGGGCTTCTGCACCTTCATGCCGTTCTTGGCCAGGGTCTCGAGATAGCCGCCGGCCAGCCTCTCGCTATCGGCCCAGCAGGCGGCCTCCGCCTTCTTGCCTTCAGCCACGATTGCGCCCTGCGCCGCCTTGTCGAGCTTGTCGTAGGCGGCCTTGTTGATGATGACCATGTCCTTGGGCAGCCAGCCCTGCGTGTCGTAGAAATGGGTGAGCTGCTCCCACACCTTGCTGTCGACGCCGGTGGCGCCAGACGACATGAAGGAGTCGACCTTACCGGTGGCCAGCGCCTGGCTGAGTTCGGCCGCCTGGATGGTGACGGGTTGCGCCTTGACCAGCTCGGCCAGCCGCGACGTCGCCGGGCTATAGGCGCGCCACTTCAGGCCTTCCATGTCCTTCAGCGAGTTCAGCTCCTTCTTGGCGTAGATGCCCTGCGGCGGCCAGGCGCAGGTGTAGAGCAGCATGATGCCCTGACCGGCCAGTTTCTTCTCGACCACCGGCTTCTGCGCCGCCGCCAGCTTTTTGGAAGCGGCATAGGAGGTTGCCAGGAACGGCACGCCGTCGGCGCCGAACACCGGGTCTTCATTCTCGAGATTGACCATCAGCACTTCGCCGATCGGTGCCTGCGCGGTCTGCACAGCGCGCTTGATTTCCGGCGCCTTGAACAGCGAGCCGTTGGCATGGACGGTGATTTCCAGCTTGCCGCCGGTCGCCGCCTTCACGCCATCGGCGAATTTCTGCAGGTTGATGGTATGGAAGTTGGTCGCCGGATAGGCGGCCGGCAGGTCCCATTTGGTCTGCGCCAGCGCGCCCTGCGCCGCCAGCAAAGCGCCCACGGCGACTGCGCCGGCAAATATGATCCTCATCGAGCCCTCCTGAAGCATTATTGCTTGGCGGAATTGTTACCGGTCGCCCCCTGCCTTGGCAAGGCGCGGACCAGCTCAGTTTTGCGCCAGCAAACGCCGGTAGATCGGGCGCAGCAGGGTCGGCATGATGTAAATCGGGAACTGGGCGGTGGCGATATAGAGAAACAGCGCCGGTTCAGCCGTGGCCGGCAGCACCGCCAGCAGCAAGCCCATGTTGCGCGTCCCGGCCAGAAACCCCACGGTCAGCGCATCGCGCCGCCCCATCCACGAGAAGCACAGCACGGCGATCAGCTGATAAGCGGCATGCGCGGCAAAGGCGCCGACCACGAAGGCCAGCACATAGAGTGGGTCGGCCAAGAATTTCTCGGTGACGCCGTCGAAGATCGCGATGGCAAAGATCACCAGCATCAGCATCCCCAAGCCGTCCAGGGAAACCGAAGCGTCCTGCAGCCGCCGCGACCCCAGCAGGCGGCGCACCAGCAACGCCGCGATAAGGGCCGAGCCAACCAGTCCTCCCAGCCGCGCCATCAGATCGAGCACGCTGATGTTAAGGTCGAGGCCGAGCAGGTAGAGCGCCAATGGCGGCAAAGTGAGCGGCGCCAGCAACAGGCCGGCGACCGCGGCCACCAGGCTGAGCGGCTGATTGAGACGGAGAATAGGGGCCAGCGCCGGCGCCGAAGTGATCGGCGGGCACAGGCACATGATCGAAACCGACAGCGCCAGTCCTGCCGGCACGCCCAGCCACGGCACGGCGGGAGCGACAAGAAAAACCAGCCCCATCATCAGGAACGTGAAAACCAGCAGCACGCGGACCGGTTGCGCGGCGAGGCGGCGCAGGCCGGGCCAATCGGTGCGGATCATGGCAACGGTCAGCAGGCCCCAGACCAGTGGCGTGATGGCCGGCCGCAAGAGTGCCGCCAGATCCGGCAGCAGCAGGCCGATGGCGACGCTGCAGGGCAGAATCAGCGTCGCACGGGAAACCAGCAGGGCGAGCAGGCGGCGCATCAGCACCCACACGGTCTTGTGATCATGAGCTTCCGCATAAGCAGATCGCGCGGCAGAGATGCGGCTATCATGGCAGGATGATTTCGAGGAATGGCAGGATAGCGGCAATCGGCATGGCGTGGCCCGCCATTATTGCCGCTTCGCTCGGACTTTTGGCCAGCACTGATGTCAGGGCGCAATCTCGCCAGGATCCGGCAGCCAATGCCTGCAGCGTCGATGTCGTGCCGCAGCGCCTGCCGCGGCTGGTGCTGGATGTCGCGATCAGCTGCGCCATTATGGGCAAACTCACCTTGCGCCCCAGCGGCGGACGCATGGCCGAATTCGTGTCCGACATGCGCGACGGGGAACGGCGATCCGTCGAAGCCGTCGCGCGGGATTGGACATCGAAGGCGACCAGTGGCACGGCGAGCCTTTCCTACCGGTTCGATCTCGACGCCTATCTGGAAGATGCCAACCGGGTGACGACCGGCGTGCGCCGTGGCGATACCAGGCTAGCCTTGCTCGATGCCTGGCTATTGCAGCCGCTTTCGGCCGGGCTGGCCTTGCCTTTGGCCATCACTGTGCGGCAGACAGGCGAAACCCGCTTCGCCACCGGCCTGCGCTATAGCGCCGGCGCCTGGCGGCTGCAGGATGTGCCGGTGCGATTTGCCGGCTACACCGTGTTCGGCGGTTTCAAGCTCGACAGCGTGTCGGTGCCGACACCGGGGTCGCTGGCCAGCGCCGGCGCGGCCGGCTCGACGCCCGCATCGCCTGCCTATGTCGATGTCGTCACGATGGACGGCGCATTGGCCATGCCGCAGGCGCATCTGACCGATTGGGTGCGCCAGAGCGCGGCGGCGGTAGCGAACTATTTCGACGGCTATTCCGACCAGCGCTCGCTGCTGGTCGTCATGCCGACACCCGGCAGCGGCGTGCCATTTGGCCGCGTGGTGCCGGGCGGCGGCATTTCAATGGTGGTGCTGGTCGGCCAGTCGGCTGGCGCGCGCAATCTCTACAACGAGTGGGTGCTGATCCACGAGATGATCCATACCGCCATGCCCTTCATCTATGGCCGCGGAACCTGGCTGATGGAAGGGGCGGCGACCTATCTCGAACCCATCATCCGCCACCGCGCCGGCTGGAAGAGCGAGGCCGATGTCTGGCGCGAATGGATCGACAACATGGACCGCGGCCTGCCGGCGCTCGCGGAAATCGGCTTGCGCAACGGCGGCTCGCCCTATTGGGGTGGAGCGCTGTTCATGCTGCTGGCCGACATCGAAATCCGCCGCGCCACCGATCTGCGCCTGGGACTGGAGGATTGTTTCCGCAGCACGGCACAAAACGCCAATGGCGTCGAGCGCTGGTCGGTCGAGGAGATGTTGGGCTCCTGCGACCGGCTGACGGGAACCACCGTCATGGCCGATCTTGCCAGGCGCTATGTCGAGGGCAACTCGCCATTGAGTCTGCCCAGCCTGTGGCGCGATCTCGGCGTGGAATCGCGCGACGGCATGATCGTCTACGACGATCGTGCGCCGTTGGCCGCCATCCGCGACCTGATCGTCAAGGGCCCCGCCGCGCGGCGCGGTCGCAGCGTGCCGATGGGACGGAACTAGGCGCGCCCGACCAAATCGACGATATCGTCGACCAATGCTGCGAACAGACGCCGGCCTTTTTCGGCCGAGGCTTTGGTTGGATCGCCCGTAGCGCCGCTGGGCGAGTGTTCGGCCTGCGCATCGGGCCATGGACTCAAGATCGGCTGGCGCCGTTCGTTTGGCGGCGTTTGCGCATTCACCGCCCGCTCCATGCGCACAAGCTGCGGTGCGATCGCCAGCATCAGGCTGGTCTCGCGCTCGTCGGCGTGGCCGCCGCTTTTCTGCTGCCATTCGATGCCCGGGTTTTTGCCAAGCAATCGCAAGTGAGCGACGACGATCTGCGCTTTGTCACCGGCCAGGGCGGCGACGTCCTCGACACTCTTCTCGATCGACACGCCGGTGTTGAACAACAACAGTCGGCGTGCGCCGTGCGCGATCAGGCCCAGCGTCAGCTCGGCCAGCAGGGCGCGAAACGTCTCGCGCGAGAGCGACTGGCTGCCGGCATAGCGCGTGAAAGCCGGGTAGAAACCGAAGCCAATCACCGGCGCCACCAGCGCATCAAGCCGCTCCGCCGCTGCCATGGCCACCGCTTCGGCGGTCAGCGCATCGGTGTTCATCGGCAGATGCAGCCCGTGCTCCTTGGCGAAAGCGCCGATCGGCAGGATCACCAGCCGCTCGGGCGTCAGCGCCTCGGCGACTTCGTCCCAGCTGAGAGCGTCGATGCGCCGCGCCGGCATCAGCCCAGGTCGGGATCGCGCTTGAGCAAGCCGGTTTCGATCCATAGCCGCAGCAAGCCGGCGCCCCGTGCCGCCGCGTCCTGCGGCGAATGGAACTGGCACAGCCCTTCGCACAGTTCGGCGAAGCTTGCGCCGCGCATGGCGGCATCGAAAGCCCAGGCTTCGTCTTCCTCGAGTGAGCGGAAGGCGCTGTCGAGATTCTCCCGCCACACCAGCCATTCGACCGGTTGGCCGGCGGCTTCCACGGTCAGCTCGCCGGGCTTGACATCCTCGTGCTCCAGCCACGCCTGTGGCACCTGCCATTCCAGGGTGACGCGCTGCACGGGGGCGCACTTGGCCAGGGTGAGGGCGGCCCATTGTTCACCGTCAAGGCCGGCCAGATCTTCGGCAAGCAGTCTTTCGTCATCGGCGGCATCGGTCGCCAGCCCCAATGCCCATTCGAAGCGCGCCATTTCGCCGACGGCGAGTTGGTCCCGGGTCAGCGGGTGGCGCGCGACGAAAGCCGGAAAGTTCTTCCCGAACCAGCGCACGTTGGGGTGGGTCGAGGGATGCGCCGCCACGTAATCGCGCGCCAACGCCATGAAGGCGGCTTCGCCCACAATGGCCAACACGGCCTTGAAATCCACCGTCAGGCATTCGTGCAGACGCAGCACATAGGCGTCGCGATAGACGTCGAGCAACGCATCGCGATCCAGCCGCGGACCGTCCTTCACCCGGTCGCGAATTGGCGACGCGCCGCCTTCGAGAAATTCCTGGAATTGCGCTTGGAACTCGACCAGCCCGCTCCTGCCGCGGCCCGTGTGCCGAGCGTGTTGCGGGCCAGGCCGCGCGCAATGTCGAGCTCTGCCACAAGTTCGGCGAAAGGCGGAAAATTGTCGTCGCGCTCGATCATGGTCGGCACGGGGCCGAAGCGGCGCAGCGCATCGGCATAGAGCCGCCACACCGGATCGGCCACCGGCGCGTCATGGGTGTCGATGATATGCGTGCCCATGTTGCTGTGGCCGGCGAGATGGATCTGCCGCACGCGGTCGACCGGGATACCGGCCAGAAAGTCCTGCGCTTCGAAGCCGTGGTTGAAGGCGCTGACATAGATGTTATTGACGTCCAGCAGCAGCCCGCAGCCGGTGCGCCGGGAGAGTTCGGCAATGAATTCCCACTCGCTCCTGGTCGAGTGGACGAACTCGACGTAGGAAGAAACGTTTTCCAGCACCAGCGCGCGGCCCAGATGCTCCTGCACCCGATCGACGCGCGCCGCGACATGCGCCAACGCCTCCTCGGTGTAGGGCAATGGCAGCAGATCGTGCATGTTGCGGCCATGCGCGCCGGTCCAGCACAGATGATCGGACAGCCACATCGGCTGCAGCCGGTCGGCCAGCGCCTTCAGCGCATCGAGATAGTCGATGTTGAGCGGATCGGTGGCGCCGATCGACAGCGACACGCCATGCAGCACCAGCGGATATTCGGCGCGGATGCGCTCGACATAGTGCAGCGGCTTGCCGCCTCCGCCTACATGGTTCTGGCCCATGTAGTTCTCGGAAATCGCCTCGAACCAGTCGACGCGGCCTTGTCCTTGCACGGCCGGCCCGTCGAGGATTTCTACATAATGCTGCGGTCTGAGACCGAGGCCGAACTGCATTGATGTTGCCTGCTTGAAAACAGCCGGGCGCCACCGTGGGTACGGCGGCGCCCGACAAGTCTAGCACGCGGCGGCTTGTGGCCGCCGTCGAAGCGTTATCAGCCGGCCTTGCCGCCAGCGGCGGTGCAGGCGGCGGCGTCCTTGGCTTCGGTGAAGCCCTTGCCCTTGCAGGCGTTCTGGCCCTTGCAGGCGCTCGAGGCGGTCTTGCAGGCGCTCTGGCCCTTGCAGGCATTGGCGCCGGTGCATTTCACGCCGGCGGCGTAGGAAACGCTGGCGATGCTGCCGGCGGCGAACATGGCGGCGGCGGCCGTGGCGAGAACGAAGCCGGTCTTCTTGACGTTCATGGGAAGCTCCCTGGGTTGACTCGATTCGGGAAAGACGAAGTGTCTTCCACCGGAGCAGGATGCCGAACCTGACCAATCGCGCGAAAATCAAAGCTTTGTGAAGCGCTTGTGTGTATTCGTCCCAGCTCAAGGCTCTTTACGTCCCCAACCGGGTTTCGGTTCTTCGTTCACGCCGATGTGAGCGGCCAGAGCGCTCAAAATGTATCGAGACGATTTGAGAGTTGGTGCGGGCGGCCGGACTCGAACCGGCACGGTCGAAGACCAAGCGATTTTAAGTCGCTTGCGGCTACCAGTTACGCCACGCCCGCAGAACGGACGGCAATGAAGCACAAACCGCCCTGTCTTTGGAAGCGCCTGGCTTTCGCCACCTGTTCGGGGCGACGATCAGACGATCATGCGCCGATCTTCCAGTTCCGCCAGCCCCAATTCGCAGCGATCTGCAGGCCTTTTCATCCGTCTGACCCATTCGATCAGCTCAAGCATGCCTTGCTCGAGATCGCGTTCCGGGCGAATTGCCAGCGCCTGCTCGATTTTCGACGTATTGGCGAAACAATGACGAATATCGCCAATACGATGTTTTTGAAGGA